>NZ_KV813406.1:0-34412 GCF_001813645.1 Pseudomonas sp. HMSC063H08 | reverse complement strand
TCGCCCTGTTCGATTCGGCCAATGACGAATGGCTGGAGTGGGCGCCCAGGATCGCCCTGAGGCGCGGGGCCCGTTGATGTCGCATCGCACCGCGGCAGCATGAATCCATTCGATCAACCCAGAAGGAGAACGCCGATGTCCAGGCGCTTGCTTTTCGTGGCCACCCTGGTCGCGACCCTTTCCCTTGCCGCTCATGCCGACGAACCCCTGCCATCGGTCGAGCAGGTGATGAACGAGCACAAGGAAAAGATCAGGAACCAGCTGGAAACCATCAACTACAAGCGCAAACGGATGGTCGAGGCAAACATGGCGCTGGACGGTACCGAAGCCGAGACGTTCTGGCCGATCTATTCACGCTACCGAGGCGAGACGGACAGCCTGCACAAGGAGACATTCCAGCTCCTGCTCGAATATGCCCGCGCCTATGGTTCCGGCAGCATTACCGACGCGGAAGCTTCGAGGATGGTCGACCTCTATCGGGGATTGCAGGAGAAACAGCTGGCCGTGCTGCACCGGTACGTGCAGGAAGTGGCCGAGAAGATGTCACCTCGGCGGGCCATGCGCTTCCTGCAGATCGAAGCGCAACTGGACGCGCTGGAGGCGTTGCAGATCGGCAAGCAGGTTCCGCTGATCAATTGAGTTTCACGGCACCGGCCGCGTCCATGCCTGGGCGAGTTCCGCATCGCCCAGGCGCATCGTTTTGCTCAGCGTGCCGAACGAAGCCGCCGCCACAGCGTGGTCCGGCTGATCCCGAGCCGACGCGCAGCCTCGTCAAGGCTGCCCTGGCAGCTGTCCAGCGTCTCCTGTATGTAGCGCAACTGCGCGGTTTTGCCGATGGCGTGCAAATCCTTTGTGCGCGATGGCTCTTTCCGGGACCTGGGCTGAGGCTGGCCTTCGAATAGCTCGGGCAGCACGCGAGCCAGGTAATGCTCATCCACGCCGTGCTCATGGAAGATTTCGCTGGCGGAGAGCATCGCCCGTTCGATGACATTCTCCAGTTCCCTGACGTTTCCGGGCCAGGAATGGCGGACGAGGTAGGGTAGCAGGAGCGTCGTTATGCCTGCGGCACCCGGTGGCTGGCCCTGGACCAGCAGGCGCTGGCTGATTCCCTGGCAAATCAGAGGAATGTCCTCGGGCCGCTCGCGCAGGGGAGTGGTCTGCAAGCGCAGGATATTCAGCCGGTAATACAGGTCGGTGCGAAACTCGCGATCCTTCATGGCGGCCCCCAGGTCCTTGTGGGTGGCGGCGACGATGCGCACGTCGATGGAGATCGGCTCGGTGCCGCCCAGGCGCAAGACCTCTCGCTCCTGCAATACACGAAGGAGGCGAGTCTGCAGCGACACAGGCATGTCGCCGATCTCGTCGAGGAACAGCGTGCCACGGTGCGCCGCCTCGAACAGGCCGGGCTTGCCGCCTTTGCGCGAACCGCTGAAGGCGCCTTCCTCGTAGCCGAACAGTTCGCTTTCCAGTAGCGACTCGGGAAACGCCGCGCAGTTGATGGCGACGAAAGGCCCGTGCCGGCGAGGGCTCTCGTTATGGATCCCTTGGGCGAGCAGTTCCTTGCCGGTGCCGCTTTCGCCAGTGATCAGGATGGTCGAATGGCTGGCGGCAAAGCGCTTGGCCAGCTGCAACATCTCACGGTTGGCCTTGCTCGCGCCGTTGAGTTGTTCGAGCCGGTAACGCGCGGTGAAGGCACCTGGACGGCGAGTGGAGCGGATGCGTTGATCCGCGCGCTGCACGGCGGTGATGTCCTGGCAGGTGAGCACCAGGCCGGTACGCTCGCCATTCTCCAGGATCGGCAGGAGATTGCTGACCACGGCGTGCGAGCCCAGCCGGATCACCCGGTTTTCCTCGCCACCGCCATCCTCTAGCGCCTGTTGCAGGTCAAGCTCCGGGCATAGCTGCTGTAACGGTCGACCCAGAGCCGAGCTGACCGGCAACTCCAGCAACTGGGCAAGGGCAGGGTTGAGCGATTGCACCACACCCTGGTTGTCGACCGCTGCCACACCGCTTGGAATGTGTTGCAGCACCGCGTCCAGATGCCGCCGCTTGGCGATCTCCAGGCGCTGGCTGTCGAGGACTCCCATGGCTTCCTCGAGCGCCTTGCGCGCAGTGTCTTCGCTCAGCGACAGCACGCCGTGCAGGCCTGCCTGTTCCGCCAGCTCCACCACCGTCGACGAACCGATGATGCTGCGGCAACCCAGCCGGGCTACCTCCAGGACAGCCTGGCGAGCCTCTTCCAGGGTGGTGTAGGCGACCTGGTGAACCTGCACCGTGAACAGCGTTCGCATGGCTTGCAGGTCCCGGTCGATGCGGTTGTAGCTGAGCAGGGCGACATGGGAGGAGTGTTCGCGGGCTTGCTCCAGCGCACGCAACAGGTCTCCGCCGCCAACGCGCATCGTCAGAACCGGACGTGCCAGGTGTCTACGCAGGTAGGCGGCAGTGGCGCCAGCACAGACGAACACGTCGGCCTTGCCGTGCTGTTCGAGATCGCGGGCGGTTTGCAGGGCTTCGGATACCGAGGTGTCGAGCACCTCGATATGGACGTCCGGGTAGCCCGCCGCCAGGCCGGCCACCAGGCTGGCGAGGCGACTGCGCTGCCGAGGTCGTTGAAGGTGACTGACCAGCACGACGACCTGGGAAAGGGGAGGACGCATGTCGAAACCTGTTCAGGATTGAATTGTTTCGATACTGAATCAGTTCGTTGCAAAAGTGAAACCAAGATTGCTTCGTCGAGCGCCATGGAAAAGCCTGGCGCCAGAGAGCGCGCGGGTTACAGGCATATCCCGAAAATTGGCCCAGGCGTTGCTAAAGCTGTCTGACAACATGACTACAGGTAGGCCCTACAACCCCATGAGCACTCCTCCTACGACCGTACGGGACGGCGAGACATTCGTGGCCCCGGACGACCAGCCACTGGTCGAGTTCATCCGCGAGTACGCCGCAGCGAAGCGGGTGGTCATCCAGGCACGCCAGCGCCTGAGCGGCGGCGCCATCCAGGAAAACTGGCTGCTGGACCTGCTGATCGAAGGCGGCCCCTGGGCTGGCGCCCGGCGTTGGGTGCTGCGCAGCGATGCGCTTTCCGCGCTACCCGCCAGCCTGGACCGCGAACAGGAGTTCGCGGTGCTGCAAGTGGTTCATCAGGCCGGTGTGAAAGTACCGCGCCCGCTGTGGCTGTGCCGCGATATGCGCGTGCATGGGCGGGTGTTCTTCCTGATGGAGTACGTGCCGGGTGTCGCCGCCGGTCGCTTGCTCAGCGCCGGCGCCGGCACCCAGGGCCGGGCGCAGCTGGCGGCGCAGCTTGGCGCCAACCTGGCGCGCCTGCATCAGGTTCGCCCGCCGTGCGCCGCGCTGGATTTCCTGCCGATGCCAACCCGCTCACCGGCCTTGGCGACCATCGACGCCTATCGCCACTACCTCGACACCCTCGCCGATGCCTATCCGGTGCTGGAGTGGGGCCTGCGCTGGTGCGAGCTGCACGCACCGCACAACGGCACCCTGTGTCTGTTGCACCGTGACTACCGCACCGGCAACTACCTGGCCAGCGAACAGGGACTCGAAGCCGTACTCGACTGGGAGTTCACCGGCTGGGGCGACCCTTGCGAGGACCTAGGCTGGTTCACCGCCCGCTGCTGGCGCTTCACCCGCCCAGACCTCGAGGCCGGCGGTATCGGCCAACTGGAGGACTTCCTGGGGGGCTACCACGAGGTGTCTCCGCTGCGTATCGAGCGCAGCCAACTGCACTACTGGCAGGTCATGGCCACCCTGCGCTGGGCGGTGATCGCCCTGCAGCAAGGCCAGCGCCACCTGTCCGGCGAAGAGCCGTCCATTGAGCTGGCACTGACCGCACGACTGCTGCCGGAGCTTGAGCTCGACATCCTGCACATGACCGGAGCCGAAGCGCCATGACCCAGCCCGATGCCCATGAACTGCTCGACATCGCTCGCTCGACGCTTCTGGAGCAACTGCTGCCAGCGCTGCCCGGCGAGCTGCGTTACCCGGCCCTGATGATCGCCAATGCCATGGCCATCGCAGCCCGCGAAAGCCGCCTGGGGGCTCTGGCCGAGGACCAGGAGCGGACACGTCTGGCCGCCTTGGTCGACGAGGCGCCCGCAGCCTTGCCCGACCTGCGCCGCCAACTGGCACGGGCCATTCGCCTGGGCAGCCATGACGCCCCGCAAAACCATAGAACCCTGGTCGAGACATTGCGCCAGGTCACCCTCGCCCGATTGGCCATCAGCAATCCCAAGGCCTTGCCCTGAACGGCGTCAGCCATCTCATTCCCGACAGACAAGCACCCAGAAGGACAACCATGAACTTCACCCTCCCGGACGAACTGCTCGCCTTGCAGGCCAAGACCCGAGACTTCATCGCCGAACAGGTCATCCCGCTCGAGAACGACCCCCGCCAGGACAGCCACGGCCCCAGCGACGCCCTGCGCCAGGATCTGGTGGCCCGCGCCCGCGCGGCCGGCTTGCTGACGCCCCACGCCAGCCGCGAAATGGGTGGCCTGGCGCTGAGCCACGTGGCCAAGGCGATCGTCTTCGAAGAGGCCGGCTACTCGCCGCTGGGCCCGGTGGCGCTGAACATCCATGCCCCGGACGAAGGCAACATCCACCTGATGGACGTGGTCGCCACCGAGGCGCAGAAAGACCGCTGGTTGCGCCCGCTGGTCCAGGGCCATGCCCGTTCCTGCTTCGCCATGACCGAGCCTGCGCCAGGCTCAGGCTCGGACCCCTCGATGCTGCGCACCACCGCCACCCGCGATGGCGACGACTACCTGATCAATGGCCGCAAGTGGCTGATCACCGGCGCAGAAGGCGCTGACTTCGGCATCGTCATGGCGCGCATGGAGGATGGTACGGCGACCATGTTCCTGACCGACATGAAGCGTGACGGCATCACCCATGAGCGCCAGTTGGACTCGCTGGACAGCTGCTTCACCGGTGGCCACGGGCAGCTGCGTTTCGACAACCTGCGTATTCCGGCGAGCGATGTGCTCGGCGAGATCGGCAAGGGCTTCCGCTATGCCCAGGTGCGCCTCGCGCCCGCGCGCTTGACCCACTGCATGCGCTGGCTCGGCGCCGCGCGTCGCGCCCACGACATCGCCTGCGACTATGCGCGCACCCGCGACGCCTTCGGCAAGCCGCTGGGCGAGCACCAGGGTGTGGGCTTCATGCTGGCCGACAACATGATGGACCTGCACGTGGTGCGACTGGCGGTGTGGCACTGTGCCTGGGTGCTCGACCAGGGCCGGCGGGCGAATGTCGACTCCAGCATGGCCAAGGTGATCAGCGCCGAGGCGCTGTGGCGGGTGGTCGACCGTTGCGTCCAGGTACTGGGCGGGCGCGGGGTGACCGGAGACACCGTGGTGGAGCGGATCTTCCGCGACATTCGTCCGTTCCGCATCTATGACGGCCCGAGCGAGGTGCACCGCATGAGCCTGGCGAAGAAACTGCTCGACCAGCGCCTGGAGGCCCGCTGATGCAGCCGAACCTGACCCGACTGTTCGCCCTCGACGGGCGCCGCGCCCTGGTGACCGGAGCCTCCAGCGGCCTGGGCCGCCACTTCGCCATGACCCTGGCCGCTGCAGGCGCCGAGGTGGTGGTGACTGCCAGGCGCCAGGCGCCGCTGCAGGCACTGGTGGAGGCCATCGAGGTGGCGGGAGGGCGGGCGCAGGCCTTTGCCCTCGATGTGACCTGCCGTGAGGATATCTGCCGGGTGCTCGATGCCACCGGCCCGCTGGATGTGCTGGTCAACAATGCGGGGGTGAGCGACAGCCAGCCCTTGCTGGCCTGCGACGATCAAAGCTGGGACCGCGTGCTCGACACCAACCTCAAGGGCGCCTGGGCGGTGGCCCAGGAAAGCGCCAGGCGCATGGTCGCGGCGGGGAAGGGCGGCAGCCTGATCAATGTCACTTCGATCCTCGCCAGCCGTGTGGCCGGTGCCGTCGGCCCTTACCTGGCGGCCAAGGCCGGCCTGGCCCACCTGACCCGCGCCATGGCGCTGGAGTTGGCGCGCCATGGCATCCGGGTGAATGCCCTGGCGCCCGGCTACGTGATGACCGACCTGAACGAGGCCTTCCTGGCCAGCGAGGCCGGCGACAAGTTGCGCTCGCGTATCCCCAGCCGCCGCTTCAGCGTGCCGGCGGACCTGGACGGCGCCTTGCTGCTGCTCGCCAGCGATGCCGGGCGGGCCATGAGCGGCGCCGAGATCGTGGTCGATGGCGGCCACCTGTGCAGCAGCCTGTAACGCGCCCTGGCGCAATAACAACAAGAACAGGAGGTATGTATGTGCGTGCAAGACCCGAGCAATGTGTCGATGAGGTGGCTGCCATGATGGTTCCTACCCTCGAGCACGAGCTTGCTCCCAACGAAGCCAACCATGTCCCGCTGTCGCCGCTGTCGTTCCTCAAGCGTGCCGCGCAGGTGTACCCGCAGCGCGATGCGGTGGTCTATGGCGCAAGGCGCTACAGCTACCGCCAGTTGCACGAGCGCAGTTGCGCCCTGGCCAGTGCCCTGGAGCGGGTCGGCGTACAAGCGGGCGAGCGGGTGGCGATACTGGCGCCGAATATCCCGGAAATGCTCGAGGCCCACTATGGCGTACCCGGTGCCGGGGCGGTGCTGGTATGCATCAACATCCGCCTGGAGGCACGCAGCATCGCCTTCATCCTGCGCCACTGCGCGGCCAGGGTGCTGATCTGCGACCGTGAGTTCGGTGCCGTGGCCCAGCAGGCGCTGGCCATGCTCGATGCGCCGCCCTTGCTGGTGGGCATCGACGATGATCAGGCCGAGCGCGCCGACCTCGCCCACGACCTGGACTATAAGGCGTTTCTGGCCCAGGGCGACCCCGGGCGGCCGCTGAGTGCGCCGCAGAACGAATGGCAGTCGATCGCCATCAACTACACCTCCGGCACCACGGGGGATCCCAAGGGCGTGGTCCTGCATCACCGAGGCGCCTACCTGAACGCCTGCGCCGGCGCGCTGATCTTCCAGTTGGGGCCGCGCAGCGTCTACCTGTGGACCTTGCCGATGTTCCACTGCAACGGCTGGAGCCATACCTGGGCGGTGACGCTGTCCGGTGGCACGCACGTGTGCCTGCGCAAGGTCCAGCCAGATGCGATCCACGCCGCCATTGCCGAGCATGCGGTGACCCACCTGAGCGCCGCGCCGGTGGTGATGTCGATGCTGATCCATGCCGAGCATGCCAGCGTCCCTGCCGTGCCGGTATCGGTGATCACCGGCGGCGCCGCGCCGCCCAGCGCGGTCATCGCCGCCATGGAAGCACGCGGCTTCAGGATCACCCACGCCTACGGCATGACCGAAAGCTACGGCCCCAGCACCCTGTGCCTGTGGCAGCCGGGGGTCGACGAATTGCCGCTGGAGGCCCGGGCCCAGTTCATGAGCCGCCAGGGCGTCGCCCACCCGATGCTCGAGGAGGCCACGGTGCTGGATACCGACACCGGCCGTCCGGTCCCGGCCGACGGCCGCACCCTTGGCGAACTGGTAGTGCGGGGCAACACCGTGATGAAAGGCTACCTGCACAACCCCGAGGCCACCCGCGCCGCGTTGGCCGACGGCTGGCTGCACACCGGCGACCTGGCCGTGCTGCACCCGGACGGCTACGTGGAAATCAAGGACCGGGCCAAGGACATCATCATTTCCGGCGGCGAGAACATCAGCTCGCTGGAGATCGAGGAAGTGCTCTACCAGCACCCCGAGGTGGTCGAGGCCGCGGTGGTGGCGCGCCCGGATTCGCGCTGGGGCGAGACACCCCACGCGTTCGTCGCCTTGCGGGCGGATGCCTTACCCAGAACCACGGGTGACGATCTGGTCCGCTGGTGCCGCGAGCGCCTGGCGCACTTCAAGGCGCCGCGGCATGTGACGCTTACCGAACTGCCCAAGACCGCCACCGGCAAGATCCAGAAGTTCGTCCTGCGCGAGTGGGCCCGGCAGGAGGAGGAGGCCGGCGACGCCGGCCGCTGATGGCGCTGCCGCACCCGCACATTCCATAACAATAACTAGGTTGCCCGAGGTGTCCCATGTCCAGCCTGCTATACGCGCGTATCCGCGCCAGTGCCCGGTTCCAGCAACTGGTGGCGCGCCGAAACCGTTTCACCCTGAGCCTGCTTCTGCTGATCCTGGCCACGTTCCACGGCTACATCGCGCTGGTATCGTTCTGCCCCGAGCTGATTGCCAGGCGTCTGGCGCAGGGCTCGAACATGACCTTCGGGGTCGCGGCCGGCGTGTTCCTGTTCGTGTTCTTCTGTGCCTTGTCGGCGCTCTATGTGTACCGCGCCAACGGCGAATTCGATCGCCTGACCCAGGCTCTGGTCGCTGGGCTGGAAGAGGAGCAGGGCGCATGAAGAAGCTCCTTCCCCTGGCGTTGTCGCTGCACTCCGGCCTGCTGTCGGCCTCGCCCGCGTTGGACGCTGGCCAGCGCCAGCCGCTCAACCTGCATGCCATCGGCATGTTCATGGTGTTCGTGCTGTTCACCCTGTGCATCACCTGGTGGGCGGCGCGACGGACCCATTCGACGGCGGATTTCTATAGCGCCGGAGGCGGTATCCGGGGCTGGCAGAACGGCCTGGCGCTGGCCGGCGACTACATGTCCGCCTCCACGCTGCTGGGAATCACCGCGCTCATCTACAGCTCCGGGATGGATGGCTACATCTATCTCATCGCCTTCTTCGCGGGCTGGCCGGTACTGCTGCTATTGATGACCGAGCGGCTGCGCAACCTGGGCCGCTTCACCTTCGCCGACATCACCTCGTACCGTCTCGACCAGGGCAAGGTGCGCACCATGGCCGCCATCGGCTCGCTGACCGTGGTGTGTTTCTACCTGGTGGCGCAGATGGTCGGGGCCGGGCAGTTGATCAGGCTGCTGTTCGGCCTGGACTACCAGATCGCCCTGGTGATCGTCGGTGCGCTGATGATGCTGTATGTGACCTTCGGCGGTATGGTGGCAACCACCTGGGTGCAGATCGTCAAGGCATTCCTGCTGCTGGTCGGCGGCTCGCTGGTGCTGTTCCTGGCGATGCGCGAATTCGACTTCAGCTATGACAGGCTGGTCAGCCAGGCGATGGATAGCCATGCCCTGGGCGAACGCCTGCTGGCCCCTGGTGGCTTGCTGGCCGACCCGTTGACCGCGTTATCGCTGAGCCTGGGGCTGGTGTTCGGCACCGCCGGGCTGCCGCACATCCTGATGCGTTTCTTCACCGTCGGCGATGCCCGGGAGGCGCGCAAGTCGGTGCTCTACGCCACCGGGTTCATCGGCTACTTCTTCAATGTCATTTTCCTGCTGGGCCTGGCGTCGATCGTGATCGTCAGCCAGCAGCCCCGGTTCTTCGAGGGCGGGGAAGCGGGAGGCAAGCTGCTGGGCGGGGGCAACATGGTGGTCATGCACCTGGCCCAGGCAGTGGGAGGTAACCTGCTGCTGGGCTTCCTCTCCGCCGTGACCTTCGCCACCATCCTGGCCGTGGTGTCAGGCCTGGCCCTGGCCGGGGCGTCCGCCATCGCCCATGACCTGTATGCGCGGGTGATCATGAAGGGCGCGGCCAGCGAGGCGCAGGAGCTGCGGGTAACCAAGCTGGCAACCCTGGGCCTTGGCTTGGTGGCGATAGCCCTGGGCATCGTGTTCGAGAACATCAACGTGGCCTTCATGGTCGCCCTGGCCTTTGGCATCGCCGCTTCGGCCAACTTCCCGGTGCTGTTCCTGTCGATGTTCTGGTCCGGGCTGACCACCCGTGGCGCGTTGGCCGGTGGCTACGTCGGGTTGTTCAGCGCCATGGGCTTCGTGGTTTTCTCCAGGCTGGTGTGGGTGGATGTGTTGCACTTCGCCGAGCCGCTGTTCCCCTATACCCAGCCTGCGCTGTTCTCCATGCCGTTGGCGTTCCTGGTGGCGTATGGCGTTTCCCGCCTGGACCGGACCACGCGGGCCATGGCGGAAAGGGAAGCCTTCGCCGACCAGTACGTACGAGGCCAGACCGGCCTTGGCGCCAGCGGAGCCATAGACCACTGAGGCGCACACGATCGCTGTCGAACGGGTGGCAGCGACCGCATGGCAGGCTTTGAGGCTGTCTGTCGCCCGAGGCCTGGCTAGTGCCCCCGGAAGATGTCTCCGATACCGACGGTGGGGTAGTGCTCCATGCGCTGAGCCGTCCCGCGGTTGACGACGGAAGGCTTCGAAAACAGTGCACTCAGGAAGATGACCAATACAAGGACAGCCAGTAGAAAACCGAATCGGCGCATATGATTCTCCAGCGATTTTTTATAGTTGTTGTCTTCGGGCGCTATCCACGAGGACCTTAGAAGAGCAGCGCAGTCACTGTCCCGCCGCGCTTGCGGTGTCGCATTCGCGGGCGAACAGGCGGGTGACGGCTACGATGTCCTGATCGCCATAGCCCATGGCTGCCGCGCGTTGCACGGTCTGGCACAGCGCGTCGAAGACCGGCGTCCAGGCCCCTTGTGCGTGCAGGGCTCCGGCGATATGGGCGAAGGCCTGGGCATGCACATCGAGCCTCGCCTGATCGCCTGCGAAATCCTGCGCTTCCAGCCGACGGACCGCTTCCTCGAGTGCATCGGCGACGAAAAAGCGCGACGTGTCGAGCATGAGCCGAGCGGTCTTCGAAGGCGGCAGGCCGAAGTGGACACCAGCCCCCACGGCCTCGAAGAAAGCCACCATCGCGGCAAACGCATGCGCGTGGAGCACGGTGGCGAAGGCCAATGCTTCGTCCCAGGGGAGGAACGTCGTATGGCCGGCAAGCCCCTCAAGCAGCGCCCGATGCCGTTCGAAGGCCTCAGGATCACCGGTATGAATGCTGTGGCTTTCGCGACGACCAACGTTGCGCGGGTAGGCCACGATCATCCCTTTGACGTAATGGCCGCCCGCGCGGTTGACGAGACTCTGAAGCGCCAGGCCCTCGTCCCGGGCGTTGGTCGTGTAATCCACGAGCGTACGGTTGGCCAGCGCCTGCATCACACCTGGCATCCCGAGCACCTCGTGGGTCGCCTGGTTGTCCAGGAGCACGAAGATCGTGGCCGGGCTTGCAGCCAGCGCGGCTTCGGCGCTCTCGCACAGGTGAGCGCCAGCGGCGACGAGCGCCGCGGCCTTGCCGGGTGAGCGGTTCCAGATCGCCACGCGCCTGCCTTGCCTGAGCAACGCTTGGGCCATGATGGTTCCCATGGCTCCGAGCCCGATCACGGACACTTCGAACTCGACGCTTTCATCATTGTGTTCACGCACGCTCGAGGTCTCCTGATTATTGTTCTGGCTGATGTCCAACAGGTCTCCGGCCTGCGCTTCAACACAGGCCGAAGGGTGACCCTGGCAGCTATTCGCCCAGCGCTGCCGCGACCGATTCGCCGAAGGCCCTGAGGCCGTCTTCGAGTTGGTCGGTCGGAGTGTTCAGCGGTGGCATCAGCTTGATGATTTCGCCATTCGGGCCGCAGCGGTCGACCAGCACGCCCGCTTGCAGCACGCGCTGCTGGGCGTCCTTGGCGACCTCGACGTTGCCGCGGCCGAAATCGATGCCGGCGATCATGCCGCGACAGCGCGCGGACGCGACGCCTGGAATTTCCGCAAAGCCGGCAACCGCGCGCTCCATGGCCGCGCAGTTGTCGGCCAGCAATTTCAGGAACTGCTCATCGTGCCAATAGCTGAGCGCGATGCGGGCGGTCAGGAACGCCAACTGGTTGCCGCGGAAGGTGCCGATGTGATCGCCCGGTTGCCATACATCCAGCCCGGCACGAAGCAACACGATCGCCATCGGCAGGCCGAAGCCGCCGATCGATTTGGCGCAGGTGATCAGGTCCGGCACCACCCCGGAGCGCTCGAAGCCGAAGAAGTCGCCGGTGCGGCCGCAACCGGCCTGGATCTCGTCGCAGATAAGCAGCACGCCGTGGTCGGTGGTCCACTTGCGCAAGCGTTGCAGCCATTGGTTGGAAGCCGGGTAGACGCCGGCCTGGATCTGCACCGACTCGACGATCACCGCCGCCGGCAGCTCCGAGCCGCTGCCCTGGTCGTTGGCCAGGCGCTCGAGGAAGCCAATGCTGTCGAATTCGCCATAGGGGCTGTCTTCGTAGGGCACGAACACCACGTCGGTGGAAAGCCCGGGGCCACGGCGAGTGCGGTTGCCGGTGACGGCCAGGGCGCCGGCGGTCATGCCGTGGTAAGCCCCGTAGAACGATACGACCTTGGTACGCCCGGTCGCCTTGCGCGCCAGCTTCAACGCCGCCTCGACGGCGTCGGCACCGGTCGGGCCGGTGAACTGGACCTTGTAGTCCCAGCCGCGTGGCTTGAGCAGGTCGCGCTCGATCGCTTCCAGGAACTGGCGCTTGGTGGTGGTGTGCAGGTCGAGGGCGTGGGTCACGCCGTTGGCCGACAGATACGCGATCAGCGCATCGCGCATGCGCGGGTCGTTGTGGCCATAGTTCAGGGCGCCGGCGCCGGCGAAGAAGTCCAGGTATTCGCGGCCATCTTCGCCGCGGATCCTGCTGCCTTGGGCGGTATCGAACACCAGGGGCAAGTCGCGGCAGTACATCCGCACGTTGGACTCGAGCCTTTCGAACGTCTCGATGTTGTTCATGCAAACCTCTTGAAAAATGATCTGGGTAGTCCGGGGTGTGGGCGGTCAGTGCTTGAACATCACGTGGCGCACCACGGTGTAGTCTTCCAGGCCGTACATCGACAGGTCCTTGCCGTAGCCGGACAGCTTGACCCCGCCGTGGGGCATTTCGCTGACCAGCATGAAGTGGGTGTTGACCCAGGTGCAGCCGTATTGCAGGCGGGCGGCCAGGCGATGAGCGCGCCCCACATCGGCGGTCCATACCGAAGACGCCAGGCCGTAGTCGGAGTCGTTCGCCCAAGCCAACGCCTGGGCTTCATCCTCGAACGACGAGACGGTCACCACCGGGCCGAAGATCTCGCGGCGCACCACCTCATCCTCCTGCGTAGCGCCGGCCAGGACCGTCGGCTCGAAGAAGAAGCCGGCACCCTCGGCGCGCTTGCCGCCGGTGACCACTTCGATGTGCGGCAACTCCCTGGCCCGGTTCACGAACCCCTCGACACGCTCCAGATGCTCCTTGGTGATCAGCGGTCCCATCTCGGTCGCCGGATCGTCCGGCAGCCCGCACCGGATGCTGGATACGGCCTCGCCGAGCTTGCGAACGAACTCCTGGTAGACCCCTTTCTGCACATAGAGGCGGCACGCGGCGGTACAGTCCTGGCCGGCGTTGTAGAAGCCGAAGGCGCGGATGCCTTCGACGGCGGCGTCGATGTCGGCATCGTCGAAGATCAGTACAGGAGCCTTGCCCCCCAACTCCATGTGCATGCGTTTCACACTCTCGGCCGTACCTTCGATGATCCGGCTGCCGGTGCGCACGGAGCCGGTCAGCGACACCATGCGCACCTGGGCATGGCTGGTCAGCGGCTCACCCACCGAGGCACCTCGACCGTGGACGATGTTGACCACGCCGGCGGGGAAGATCTCGGCAAGCAGCTCGCCCAGTTTCAAGGTACTCAGCGGCGTGTGCTCCGACGGTTTCAGCACCACGGTGTTGCCGCCGGCCAATGCCGGGCCGAGTTTCCACGCTGCCATCAACAACGGATAGTTCCACGGCGCGATGGAGGCGACCACGCCTACCGCGTCGCGGCGGATCATCGAGGTATGCCCCGGGACGTACTCTCCCGCCGCCGAGCCCTGCAGGCAGCGCACGGCGCCGGCAAAGAAACGGAACACGTCCGACACGGCGGGCAGTTCGTCCAGCAGCACGGCGTTGAAAGGCTTGCCGCAGTTGTCCGCCTCCAGGCGAGCGAACACGTGCGCCTGGGCATCGATGCGCTCGGCGAGCTTGAGCAGCAGGGTCGCGCGATCCTTGGGCGGCGTTTGCGACCAGGCGTCGAAGGCCGCATCCGCGCTCTGCACCGCGGCATGGACCTGGGCGCCGCTGGCCTCGGTAATTCGCACCAGGACGTTGCCCTGGGACGGGTTGTACACCGCGTGGCTCTCGCCTTCGCCGGCCACCAGGGCACCATTGATCAGAAGTTTGGTTTGCATATCGATTCTCGCCATTGAAGGGCAGGCTCGAAGCCGGCCTTGTGGTTGTTGTCAGAGCGTTCGATAGAAGGGTGGTCGCTACGCCAGCGCGTCGGGCACCGGGTTGCGGAAGAAGCTGGTCCGGCAAGCGAGATAGACCGCCCCCAGGCCCAGCCAGCTACAGCCCATGATCAGCGCGTCTTTATCCAGGCTGACCAGCATCCACCCGGCCGTGACCAGGCCAACGAGCGGGCAGAGCACCCCGCGCAGCAAGCCTGCCCCGTCTCCGAGGCGGGTATCGAAGGAGAGCCGCAACGCGCAAAGGTTGACTGCGCTGAAGGCGAGAAACGCGCCGAAATTGACCAGGGACGTCGCGGTGGCGATCGTCAGGGCAAAACCCGCGCAGCCGAAAATGCCGCAGAGCAGAATGTTGAAGGCCGGGGTCTTGTAGCGAGGATGCAGGGCACCGAACAGCTTGCGCGGCAGTTGGTTGTCCCGCCCCAGGGCGTACAGCAGCCGGCCCACGCTGGCCTGGAACGACATGCCTGCGGCGAAGTGGGCGATGATGATCCCCGCCAGGACCACGCCGAAGAACAGGTCGCCGCCGATCATGCGGGCGATCTCGAAGGCGGCGCCGTCCACATGCTCGAAGGCGGGGGAGGGGTGCGCCAGGTACATGAAGTACGACGAGCCGACGTAGACCGAGCCGCCGATCAATGCGACCAGCAGGATCGCGCGCGGCAGTGTCCGGTCCGGGTCGCGGGTCTCCTCGCTGAGCGTGGACAGCGCGTCGAAGCCCAGGAACGAGTACGCGGCAATGGCGGCGCCGGCCATGCTGGTGGCGAAGGACACGTCCGGGTTGAAGAACGGCTTGGCCGACAGCAGCCCGCCAGGGCCGTTGGCCGCGACGATGTAGTGCACGCACAGGCTGATGAACACGACGATGATGGCCAGTTGCGCGACCATCAACAGCACGTTGAAGCGGTTGGCGACCTGGATGCCCAGGATATTAAGCAGCGAGGTGGAGACGATGAAGCCGATGATCCACACCCATTGCGGCACCTCTGGAAAGGCCATGTTGAGGTAGCTGGCGCCGAGCAGCCAGATCAGCATCGGGATGAAGAAGTAATCGAGCAGGGCGGCCCAGCCCACCATGAAGCCGAGGTTCGCGCTCAGCATCTTGCGGGTATAGGTGTAGGCCGAACCGGCGACCGGGAACACCCTGACCAGCCGGCCATAGCTCAAGGCCGTGAACACCACGCCGATTGCCGCGATCAGGTAGGCCATCGCCGTGGTGTTGCCGCTGGCCTGCGTGATCACGCCATAGGTGCCGAACACGATCAACGGAGCGAGGAACGCCAGACCGAACAGCAGAACGGAAAACGGACCCAGCGTGCGCTTCAATGAAGCGCCGGCGATTGATTCGCTCATGACGGGCCTCCTTCACGCTACGTAGTGGTAAGCGGCGGCGACGATTTCACGGTAGGTTTCCACCGTCATTTGCTTGGCATTGCTGCCGTCGGAGAAATTCTTCTTCGACTTTTCGGCGATGCTCAGGAAGTCTTCCTCGCGCACGCCTTTCACCTCGGCGAAGCGGGGGATGCCCAGGTCCTTGCTCATCTGGAACAGGTAGCCAACGGCGGCCTCGGCGGCCTCGGCCGGCGAGAGGTTGGGGTCGATACCCAGTGCATAGGCGACCTGCGCGTGGCGGGTGATGTCGGCGTCGCGGTTATGGCCGAACACGAAGGGCAGGAAGATCGCGTTGCCCACGCCGTGTGGCGTGTCGTACATGCCACCGATGGCTTCGGAAATGCAGTGCACGCTGCCGACGTCCGCGTTACCGAAGGCCATGCCGGCGATCAGGCTGGCCACCAGCATTTGCTCGCGTGCATGCAGGTTGCCCGGCTCCAGTACGGCGGGCCTGAGGTATTGGCTGATCAGGCGGATGGCATGCAGCGCCAGCCCGTCGCTGATCGGGTTCGACACGCGGCAGGTGTAGGCTTCGATGGCGTGGGTGAGAGCATCCATGCCGGTTGCGGCGGCAATCGATGCAGGCAGCGTGTCGAGAATGCGGGAGTCGAGCAATGCCAGAACGGGGCCCACCCGGTAATCCTGGACGCTCATCTTGAAATGCCGGGCGGTATCGGTGATCACCGAGAAACAGGTCACTTCGCTGCCGGTTCCGGCGGTGGTCGGGATGGCGACGATAGGTGGGATGGCGTGCCTGAGGGTGAAAGAGCCCTCGTAGTCTTCGATCCGACCCTCGTGGGTCAGCAGCAGGCTGATCGCCTTGGCCGCGTCCATCGCGCTGCCGCCGCCGATGGCCAGCAGGCCTTGGATACCTTTGCCGCGATACAGCTGCGCCGCCTGGTTGATGTCTTCGCTGCGAGGGTTTGCCTTGACGTCCGATATCTCGTCGAACGCGATCTCCCACTCATTCAGGCTGGCATACACGCCATTCAACAGGCCTGCGGCCTTTACCCCGGCGTCCGTCACGATCAGCACATGCGCCATGCCGAGTTCCCGCAGGTATTCGCCGGTGCGCTCACGCAGGCCGGGTCCCATCACGACTTTGGCGGGGAGTAAGAACTTGAATTCCATACGTACCTCTTGCTCGATTTTTGTCGTTGTTGAACGGCAGTGGAGGAATTCACGCGCAGGGCGAACCAACGGCTCCGGCGTGTGATGCATGGCTCTGCGGTCGAGAATCAACCGGGAACCTTTTTGTCTTATGTGGGCCTGGATAAGCACGAACTTCGAAAAGCCCCATGCAAGTCCCGAGGTGTAAAAAGAGGGGCGGCACCCACCCGCCCCTGAAGGGATGTTCCGTACTAATGCATTTGGCCTGCGAGCAGGGAAAGCAGCGTTCCTGTCAGGCAGGCGGGGAAGTCATGCCCCATTCCCGGCAACAGCACCAAGCGTGCCCTGGGAATGGCCGCCGCCGTGGCGAAGCCTCCGCTGGTGGCGACCATGAGGTCTTTCTCAGCATGGATGACCAGCGTGTTGCAGCGAATTCGCTGGAGTTCCTGCGTTCGGTCGCCCGAGTTGATGATGGCGCCGATCTGCCTCGCCATCCCGAGGTTGCTCGCTTCCCCGCCGCCTCGTTCCCAGGCTTGCATGGCGTAGTCGCGATGGGCCTGCTCGTCCCATTCCAGCGTCGTACCGACGGAACGCATGATCTCCACATAGTCGCGAACGCTCTCCTGCTGGTTCCGGGGAGGGCGCCGGAGAAGCTGCAAGATGGTCTTGAACGCTGGCTGGCCTACTCGCAGCGATCCTGTCGTCGAGAAGATGGACGCCAGGCTCATGACTCGCTGCGGATAACGAGCGGCAAGTGTCTGGGCGATCATGCCGCCCATCGACATCCCTACGACGTGCGCCGCACCCAGGCGCAGGCCATCCATGAGGCCGATCACATCGTCGGCCATGTCGCCCAGGTCATACCCCGCAGTCGGTTTACGGAAGAACTGTTGCAGGGTCGTGGGCGGGGTAACCTCGGTGAAGAAAGACCTGCCCGAGTCACGGTTGTCCAGCGTGATCACGCGCAGGCCCCGCTCGACCAGACCGGCGATGAGCGCTTCAGGCCAATAGATCAATTGCAGCCCCAGGCCGACGATGAGGATGACCGCAGGCGCGGTTTCCGGACCGTGGCTGCGATAGCAGAGGCTACGCTTGCCCGGTAGCTCGCAGAACCGATCCGCAGTCATCGCCCGCCGCCCTGAGTCTGAAGCGCCACGCTTCTGTGCAGGTAGGCGTCAGGCACCGTGCTGAACCGGAGGCATTCGTCGGCGACCTTCCCTCGGCGCAAAAGCTTGATGTCACGGAAGTAATCCATCGACATCACCCAGGGCTCGCGAGGCCCCTGGCGCGGCATGCTATCCAATGCCCGCTGGACATATCCGGCCCCGAAATCCAGCAGGGGACGGGTTTCGACACCATCCGGCGCCTTCGGCTCGCAGACGTTATGGCCCTGGCTGTCCATGAAGCCCAGCAAGCGACAGAAGTGGTCGCACAGCAGGCACACTTTCAGCGTCCAGGATGAGTTGGTATAGCCCACCGCAAAGGCAAAGTTGGGTACGCCGGAAAGCATCGTGCCCTTGTACGCCAGCGTCTGGCTCAACACTACCGGCTCGCCATCCTTGTGCAGGGCGATACCGCCGAACAACTGCACGTTCAGACCGGTGGCCGTGATGATGATATCGGCCTTCAGTTCCGTGCCGGACTTGAGCAAGACACCGGACTCGGTAAAGCGCTCGATATGGTCGGTAACGACCGAGGCTTTACCTGCACTGATGGCCTTGAAAAGATCGCCTTCGGGAACCGAGCACAAGCGTTGGTCCCAGGGCTTGTAGGGCGGGTTGAAATGAACGTCGACCGGATAGCCCTTCGGTAATTCTCTACGGGTCAGCCATATGAGCAGCTTGCGGGCGAGCCCGGGGAAGCGCTGGCAGAATCGCCAGAAGACCAGGGTGATCTTGGCATTCTTGTAGCGCGTCAGTGAGTAGGCGGTTTGCGCCGGCAGAATCTTGCGAAGAAAAGCGGCAACGGAATCGTTGGCGGGCTGGTTGACGATATAGGAGGGCGTCCGCTGCAACATGGTGATGCTGGCGACCTCGTCGGCCATGGCGGGAATCAGGGTCACCGCCGTTGCGCCGCTGCCAATGACCACCACATGCTTGCCCCGATAGTCCAAGCGCTCGGGCCAGTGTTGCGGGTGGATGATTTGTCCCTTGAACTGCTCCGCGCCCTCGAAGCGTGGGCTGAAGCCTTGGTCATAACGGTAGTAACCGCCTGCGCTGAACAGCCAGCGGCATTCGATGGTGCGGGTTTCTGCCGTGTGGCCGTCCTCGACGCATACTGCCCACAGCCCTTTGTCGCTCTGCCAATTCGCCGAGACCACTTTCTGCCGGTACTGGATGAAGGGGTCCAACTGGTATTCAGCGACGGCTTCTCGCAGGTATTCGAGAATGTCGGCGGCATCCGCCAGAGATTTCGCCTTGGTCCAAGGCTTGAAGTCGAAGCCGAAGGTGTACAGGTCGGAGTCGGAACGTATGCCGGGATAGCGGAACAGGTCCCAGGTGCCGCCCATTCGCTCCCGGGACTCGAGAATCGCAAACACCTTGTTCGGTTGGTGACGTCGAAGGTAAGCCGCAGCGCCGATGCCAGACACACCGGCTCCTATGATCAGAACATCGAGCGGCTCAATTGGAAGAGCAGTGTGAGAGGACATGTCGCCTCCTATTGTTGTGTTATAGAGACTTGATCTTTTGACTTGATCGTTTGACCAGAATAGACGCGAGCGAGTTGCTGGTACAAGGTGCGAAATGCACCAGGTTTCCATCGGTTTGGGTTTATTTGCACCTAGGCGCCACACCAGGCCATGGCGGAAGGCCTGATCCATGGACGAGAAGCGCACAGTCAGCTTGCAGGATTACGAGGAGGAGACCGGGCGAGGTGGCCGCCCAGGATTCCGCTGGAGGCGGGGAGAGGAGAGCTAGAAGAGGCGTCGCACCTGCACTGGCAAGAGGCCCAAAGAGCAGGGGCACGGCGAACCGTGTCACCATGCCCCTCTCTAGAGATGCGCCTTCGAAAAGATCAGAAGCTGGCCACCAACAGCTTCACAGCCTGGCAGGCGGCTTCGGTCTCGGCATTCAGCCGTTCCTGGTCACCATGGGCGGACCAGGCGAGAAGCAAGCCATCGAACAGGTTGATGAGCAAGCGACTGACAGTGCCCAGCGCTTCCTGGTCCAACACCGAGCCAGCGACCTGTTCGATGGCCTGCTTCGTCGCTTCGATGGAGTCGGTGTAGATCTTGCTCGCCATCGCGGGGTTGTTACGCAGATTCCAGAAAAACAGCTCGAACTGCGTAGTCGCCAGTTGCGGATGCGTGGTGAACCACCCGACCAACTGGCGCAATATCTCTGCTACCGAGTCTGCCGCCGTGGCTCCCGCCGTAACGTGCAGCAAGGACTGCTGTGGCGTGTCTATCAGGGATTCATAGACCGCGTCGAACAATTCGTCCTTGGTGTGGAAGACATAGTGCAGGGAGGCCAATGGAGAATTCGCCGCGGCCGCGATGCGACGGGTAGTGGCATTCGCCACACCATATTCCGCGATCACCTTCACGGCGGCCTCAATAAAGTCTTGCCTGCGCACTTCGGCGCCCACTCGAGCCATTCAGCTTCTCCTTCTTCGGTGTTGCCGCCAGGCGACTGGTCCGCTGTCGACCGGGACGAATGCTAACGCATGGCCGTTCTCCAATCCATGAGTCGACACGCCTGAAGACCAAGGCAGCGCCCCTTTGTCTCTCCAGATGTTTCGCTCCGACCGCAGGCGATGCGTAGCCGAAGCGGAACAGGATCGAGCCTGGGCAATCCGCTATCGCCAGCGCGAACCCGCGTAGAGCCGCATCTTGATTCGGCAGGCCTTTCCTGAGCGCCGAGATGCCACGCAGAATTATTAATCGTTTGACTTGATCACATGATCATGTCGTATGATCAAACCTCCTTTCCGCGCCAGGCGCAAGGAGAGGGCGGTCTGACCGCATGAGAGTGAACGCTCATGGGCTGAGGCTGATTGCGGAGGCCCTGCAGAACAATGACAACACCACACAGGTAGGCATCAGATGAGTACGCGAAGATTGACGACAGTCAGCTGCGACACCCCGATCGAGCAGGTAGTGGAAATCATCAGGCGTGATGGCGCTGTCGCTATTTGCAACTTCGTCTCGGAAGAAACCTTGAAGTCTCTTACCGAGGACCTGGACAGCTATCTGGGCGTTACCCCCTGCGGCATGGACCCTTACTTCGCCGGCACCCAGACTCGACGTACCGCGCGGATCCTGGCGAAAAGCGACTCCGCCGTGGAAGTGGCACTGAACCCCCTGTTCCTCGAGACGGCAAAGCAGGTATTGCAGACTCCCACCCATGTCTGGGTAGGGAACGATCGGGTCGAGATCACGCCCGATATCCAACTGAGCATGACCCAGGCCATACAGATCGGGCCTGGACAAGGTCTTCAACCCCTGCATCGCGACGATGCCACTTCGCTCTGGCGGCATCCGCAGTATGGTCGCGAGGCTCGCTTGCAGCTCATGCTGGCGATTACCGACTTCACCGAAGAGAACGGCGCGACGCGGGTCATTCCTGGCAGTCATCAATGGGATGACGAACGGATGCCCACCCAGGAAGAAACCATCGGCGCAGAAATGAAGGCAGGCACTGCGCTTCTCTGGTTGGGATCGGTATATCACGGCGGTGGCGCCAACAGATCCGACGCTCCTCGCACAGGCCTGACCATGGCCTACGACCTGGCCTTCCTGCGCCTGGAAGAAAACCACTTCCTTTCCATACCCGTCGAGCGCGTTCGGCAACTCCCCGCGCAAATGCAGCGTCTGCTGGGGTGGAGTGCCAGTTCCACGCTACTGGGATGGGTGGAGATCGATGGTCAGATGCGTGACCCGCAAGAGCTGCTGGGCATGCCCTCCTTTTCCGAGGCAGGGAAGGGGTTCTAGCGGCACTGCCATGGATCGGCCCATGAGAGGAACAACGTCCGGCAACCCGGGAGTGATGTGAATGAATGCCTTCAACGGAGCGGCACGCAACAATGCCGAACCCATGAGATTCCGCAGCCTTGGCGGATGGGTGGAGCAGCCAGACGACCTGCAGCCGGCGCTGACAGGCCACGAGCACGCAGACGTAGTCGTGGTCGGCGCCGGGTTCGCCGGCCTGTCAACGGCGCTGGAACTAAGGGCGCGTGGAGCGAACGTCATCGTTCTGGAACAGCAGTTCGCAGGCTTCGGGGCCAGCGGGCGCAATGCCGGGTATCTGCTCGGCAGCATGGGCATAGAATGCGAGGTTTTCGTCAAGCGAGTGGGGCTTGAGCAGGCACGTAAGTTCGTCGGTTTCTATGACGAGGCCGTCACTTATGTGGAAGAGCGTTTGGCTGCGCTGGACATCGATTGCGATTACACGCCCTCGGGAATCATCCGGGCCGCCGTCCATCCCAGCCAGGAAAAGCGACTGCGAGCGAACATGGAGCTTGGCCACGCGCTGGGCTCTGTCACTCGCTTCGTGGATAGCGCCGAGATGCGCGCGCGAGGCATACCGCCCGCATTCCTGTTTGGCAGCGAGCAGCGTGGCGGCACCTTGAATCCGGGAAAGTATGTCAACGGCCTGCGTCGTGCGGCAATCAAGGCTGGCGTGAAATTGTACGAACGCACGCCGGTGCTTTCCTACTGTGAAGGACAGGTGATTACCTGCAATACGGCCCAGGGTATCGCCACCGCCCCTGTAATGGTTCTGGCGACCAACGCCTACACGCCTCAGCTGGGAGTGCTACGCAACAAGGTTGCACCGATCCGGGTTTCGGCAATCGAAACCCAGCCGCTATCGGCGGAGCAACTGGCGTCCCTGGGTTGGCAAGAGCGTGAAGGCCTCATTACGCCGCACTACACCATGGAAAGTCATCGCCTGACGGCCCATGACACCCTGCTGCTGACCGTGAAGCAATTGGGTTATGCCTACGGCTCGAAGACACCCAATGTTCCGGACCACGCCGCCTACGCCGCGTTGTCGAGAGTGTTGCGCGAACGTTTTCCTTCCTTGCAGGGCCTTGCCATTCGGCATTGCTGGAGCGGGTATATCAGCGGGGCCTACGACTTCCTCCCCGTGGTCGGGGTGACAGGGGCCAAGCAGAACATCTTCTATACGGCGGGATGTTCAGGGCATGGCCTTGCCACTCAATCGCTCATGGGCGCGCTTTTCGCCGAGCGAATCGGCGGTGGAGAGCCTCCGCTGCTAGCGGCGCTGGAACACAAGACGCCATCCATGCTACCCGAGCCACTTCAATGGTGCGCCATAAAGTCGGCCTTTGCGGCCGCCAGGCTACTGGATGCATGGACCGACAAGAAAGTGCGCAAAGACAAAGCCTTGAACGGCTGATAACGATGCGGGGAGTTAATGGGGATATGCCCGTGCTCCCTTGCACCGATTAGACACAAGGCATCGATACAACTCTATCTGAAGGGGCAGTTAACGTGGAACCGAGAGACTTGTTCGCTCTGCTCTCATGTATTCTCCTGGTGATTTCCGGATTGTTTTATGGCGCTGCATTCATCAGGCGGAAAAACTATTTGCTTGGTCTGGAGTTCTTGATCGTAGGTATCTCGGCATCGAACTTCACTACATTCATAGCCACCGGCTGGCAAGCCAACTACAACATCGCGATCTTTCTCGACGCCTTTTCGCGAGGGGTGGGAGTGCCAGTTATCGCTACGCTCGGGCTAATGGCAGTTACCCACGATTACAAACCGTCGCCCACCAAGGATATCCTCATTTTTGTAGCTGGCTTTGCCGCTACCGGCGTCTATTTCCTGTCTGGAATCATCGAGGGATTCCTCCCTTATTTCTATGTATTCATGTGGTCAGCCTATACCTTGTATCTTTGCTACTTCACCTTGCAACTGGCCCGTGCAGGCGAAGCCCTCCATACTCTGGCCACCATCGTTGGCGGGCTGGCGGGCCTGGTAGTAGCGCTCAGGTATGACTTCTTCCCGATTCCGGGAGACGACACGAAGATGGTCTTCATGACCATGGCCTTCCTGGCTTGGTCCTATTCCATGGTGCAGTTGTACTATGCCTATGGTGCGCTGGAGCGTTCGAACAAGGTATACGGCCAAGCGTTTCCTCGTCCACGCTAAACAATACGGCGCGACAAGTTTTTCTTTCTGACCCGATAACCTGGCAGAACTGTTCTGCTGTAACTCCATGGCAGGCCCTGGCCCTGCCTTTTACCGCCCTTCGGGGCGGTTTTTTTTTGCAGGCATTACATCCGCTATAGTCCCGCTCCGCCGCGGAGCGTGCATTGTCGGATAAAGTTGCTCGATTCATGACCGGTCATATCCGATCGCTCCCTCTGACTCGAGGCGAAACGACAATTGAAAATGCCCGAGCCGATATCTACGAAAGTTCCCCTCAAGCTCTCTTGTGCCCTGTTACCAAGCATCTCCAGGTAACACATGTTTCTTTACTTCCCAAGGTGGTGCACAGGGCACTGGGCCTGGAACAGAACTTTTTCCATAACCGCCTGATTTATAACAATTAAAAAAACATGAAAGAGAACTGGCATATGGTTTGCCTCATGATCGCCCGACATGGTCAATTGATCAGGTCAAATGATCATTATCGACAGGAGCCGACTTCTTCCCCTTGGGAGGTCGAGCAACCGGTCCATGCCCTGTGTGAGGAGCCATCCAATGAAAGATGTAACTGAACGGCTGGAAGGTGAAGCGCCCACCCGTCGTGTTTTCCAGCAGCAGTTGTTCATGACCCTCGCGTTATCGACCGTGTTCTGTTCGGTCCAGGCTGCGCCCCAGGTCCCCGAGGCGCTGGGGTCGAAACTGACCCCCTTGGGCGGGGAGATCGCAGCGAGTGCAAGCGGGGATATTCCTGCCTGGACGCAGCCTGGACAGCAGGACGAGGGATGGAGCTACGGCCAGGTGCGAGGAGAGCACTGGAAGTTCAAGGGCGACAAGCCGCTCTACAGCATCGACGCGAACAATCTCGCGCAACACTCGAGCAAGCTGTCCCCCGGACAGGTCGAGCTGTTCAAGAGGATTCCCGGCTATCGCATGGATGTGTATCCGACCCGTCGGACCTGTAGCGCTCCGGACTTCGTGGTCGAGAACACCCGGCAGAACGTTGGTTTCGCCAAGCTCGATGCTGCCGGCCTCGCTCTGGACGAGGCTCACGTTCCGGGCATCCCGTTCCCCATGCCGAGTAGCGGTGCCGAGGTGATGTGGAACATGAAGATGCGCTACCGCGGCGTTGGCGTCGAAATTCCCCGGACCATTTCCGGAATTTCTCCACGCAAAGGGGGGGAATGGTTACGTCAGTCGACAGATACCTTCTTCTTCACGCCCTGGGGGAAAAAGGGGAGTGCGCTCTTCTCGTCAGTTGGCCGCCTGGAGAATGCGACCTTCTTCAACTACCTCGAGCCGGCTGCTCTGGCCGGCCAGTCCGCGGTACAGACTGCCGTGGCCGGCGAACAGGCCACGACCTTCTACTACTTCCCCGGCCAGCGCCGCGTGCGGCGAATGCCGTCGTACTCCTACGATGCGCCACAGATCGGCCTGGATAACCAGTACACCGTCGACGAGGCGAACGTCTTCTTCGGCACCATGGACCGTTTCGACTGGAAGCTGATCGGCAAACAGGAGTTGCTGGTGCCTTACAACGATTTCGGTGCCTACGACACTGGCGCCAAGGTGGAGACGTTTGCCGGCAACGACTCGATCGCGCCGCAGTCGCGTCGCTATGAGCTGCATCGGGTCTGGGTCGTCGAGGCCAATGTCCGTCAAGGCATGCGCCATCAGGCGCCGAAGCGCATGTTCTACATCGACGAGGACAGCTGGAACCCGTTGCTGGCGGTGGACTACGACAAGCAAGGGCAGATCTGGAAAGTGCGCGAAGGGTTCTCGATTCCCGTGTACGAGACAGGCGCCTGCGACGTCCAGGCCCAGGTCCAGTACAACCTGGCGGATGGCCGCTACCTCTTCGACATGACCTCGATCGGTGCGGGCAAGAACGATATTCGCTGGCTCACCGAAGACAACGGCTCCCCCCGCCTGAAGCGTGACTTCTTCACCTCCGACAATCTGCGAGCCATCAGCGAGCGCTAACCGACGTCAGATCGAGAGCCAGCATGAAAAAAATAATTACGAAAGCCTCAGGCCTTGTCATCGCGTGCACAACCCCACTGGCAATGGGATTCACGTTCGAAACCGAAACCCTCAATGGCTCCTTCGACTCCACGATCACCGCAGGCATGGGCCTGCGTACCGAGTCACGGGGCTGCAACCTGATCAACCAGGGACCGACCGGGCACAACGCGCCCTCCGGCTGCCTGGCGCAGAGCTCCGGCGTGGCCGACCAGGGCGACCTGAACTACGACCGCGGCGACATGTTCACCAACTACCTCAAGGGCACCCATGAGCTGTTGCTGAAGATGCCCGAGGACATCACCTTCATGGCGCGCGGTACCTGGATCCGCGACTTCGCTGCCACCGATACCACCGGCACGCTGTCGTTCAACACCCCGGAGAGCGTCGGCAGCAACGGGCTGAGCGACGACGCCCGCGACGATCTCGCGTTCAAGGCCCGCCTGCTGGACCTGTGGGTGAGCAAAGGCTTCGACGTGGGCGGGCAGCGGGTCCGCGCACGCCTGGGCAACCAGGTGATCAACTGGGGCGAAAGCCTGTTCGTGGCCGGTGGCATCAACAATACCAACGCCTACGATTACCAGGCCTTGGCGCGCCCCGGCGTGCAGCTCAAGGAGGCCGTGCTGCCGGCGCCAATGCTCAGTGTCGCGTCGGGCCTGGGCTCGGGTGTCAACGTCGAGGCCTACTATCAATTCCGCTGGAACAAGAGCGAATTGCCGCCGGTGGGCAGCTACTGGTCCACCACCAACGCGCTGGGTGAGGGCAGGGGGGACTACGGATTCTCCGAAAAGGACGCCCGCGACAGCGGCCAGTGGGGCCTTTCGCTGCGCTGGCAGCCGGAGGACAGCGACGTCGCCTATGGCTTCTACGTAATGCGTTATCACGACAAGTTGCCATCGTTGCGTGTCGCCATTCTCGACCCGAACACCTTCGCGGCGGCACCGACCTGGGAGTACCAGGAAGACCGGATGATGTACGGCATCAGTGCCAACATGCCGATCGGTGACTGGGCCGTCGGTACGGAGCTGTCGTACCGGCCGAAGGACTCGGTCATGCTCAACCCGGTCATCGACCTGTGTACTGGCAACGGCGGCAAATGCTGGAAGGACGAGAAGAAATTCCAGTGGCACCTGACCGGCCTGTACAGCTTCACGCCGTCCAATTCCCCGACGCTTCTGGATTTCAGCGGGGCCAGCACGGGCAGCTTGCTGACCGAACTGGTGGTCATCAAGTACCCGGGGCTGCATGACGAGGTCAATGGCGAACCGCTCGCCGCGGGACTCAATGCCTGGCAGCTGGATCCTGTCAGAGCGCCGAAGTCCCGTGGCGACAAGACCTCTTCAGGGATCAACCTGGACTTCAGCCTGACCTATGACGGCACCTTGTTGCCGGGCTGGCAGGTCACGCCGGGCGTCTTCTATGCACGGTCGCTGGGAGGACGGACACCGAACCTCAGCGCAACCTTCACCGAGGACGCGAGCAGCATGAACCTGTACCTGAACTTCGTGCGGAACCCGGCCAGTTGGCAGATTTCCCTCAACTACGCGAAGTTCATGGGCGGTGAGACGCCCTACGACCAGCTTTATCGTGACCGCGATTATGTCGGCATCGCGATCTCCCGCGCCTTGTGAGGCTTGCCGTGAACGGTTCTGTAAAGCTACCTGAGGCCCCGACACGTGGCCTGTTGTCATATGTCGAAGGTGTGTTGTTCAGGCATCGCCGGCTGGTGCTGGCGAGCCTGGCGGTATTCACGCTGATCATGGGCTGGTTTGCCGTACAGCTGCGCATGGATGCCGGCTTCGAAAAGCAATTGCCGGTAGGCCACGAATACATCGAGACATTCGAGGCCTACCGCAATGACCTGCTCGGGGCGAACCGACTGACCATCGTGGTCAAGGCCCGAGAGGGCGATATCTGGAGCGCCCCGGGCCTGAAGCGGCTGTATGACGTCACCCAGGCGGTGACCTTCCTCCCGGGAGTATCGCGCAGCAGCGTGCGCTCCCTGTGGACGCCCAACGCCTTCGTCAACGAAATCACCGAGGAAGGTTTTCGTGCTGATCCGCTGGTACCCGGGACGGTTTCTCCCGAGCACCTGGATGACCGGATCATCGCGAAGATCGCCAATTCCACTGCCCAGGGCGGCTTCATCGGTACGCTGGTTTCCCGGGACCAGAGCAGCGCGATGATCACGGTGGAACTCAACGAGTACGATAGCCAGGGCGCCCATCTGGACTACGTGGCCTTCAACCATCGGCTGGAGAAAGAGATCCGCCAGCGCTTCGAAGACGGCGATTTCGAAATCCAGATCATCGGTTTCGCCAAGCAGATCGGCGACATCGCCGACGGAGCTTCAGCCGTGCTGGAGTTCTGTTTGCTGGCGTTGCTGCTGACGGCGGGGGCGGTGTACTGGTATTGCCACTCGCTGCGTTTCACCTTGCTGGCGTTGGTCTGTTCGCTGGCCTCGCTGGTCTGGCAGTTCGGCAGCCTGCGCCTGTTGGGCTACGGGCTCGATCCGCTGGCAGTGCTGGTGCCCTTCCTGGTGTTCGCCATCGGGGTTTCCCATGGCGTGCAGCAAATCAACTTCATCGTGCGCGAGATCGCCATCGGCAAGAGCGCCGAAGAGGCGGCACGCTCGAGCTTCACCGGGTTGCTGGTTCCCGGGACGCTGGCGCTGGTGACCGCGCTGGTTTCCTTCGTGACGCTGCTGTTGATCCCGATCCCGATGGTGCGGGAACTGGCGATCACGGCTTCGCTTGGCGTGGCCTACAAGATCGTCACCAACCTGGTGATGCTGCCGTTGATGGCGTCGTTGCTGCGCGTCGACGACAAGTACGCAGCCGCCCAGGAGGTTTCCCGGCAGCGTCGCAGCCGTTGGCTGCGGGGCCTGGCCCGGCTCGCCGAGCCACGCAAGGCGCAGTGGGTGCTCGGCGCGGCCTTGGCGGTGTTCCTGGCGGCGATCTGGCAAAGCCATGACCGCGTCGTCGGCACGCTGCAGGCGGGGGCGCCGGAGTTGCGCGAGGATTCGCGCTTCAATCGCGACGCGGTCTCCATCGCCAGCAACTACGACATTGGCCTGGACTGGCTCAGCGTGGTGTTCGAAGTCGACAAGGCTCCTTCCGAGGTGGCCTGCGAGGATGTTGCCCTGGGCCAGTACCAGGATCGTTTCGTGTGGGCCATGCAGGGGGTGCCCGGCGTCCTCTCGGTCGCGTCCTTTTCCACCACCATGCGTCAGTTCAACGAGGGCTACAACGAAGGCAACCCGAAGATGGCGGCGGTGCCCATCGACCCGATGAACTACGCCGCGCTGGCCACCGAGGTTGCGCGAACCCCTGGGCTGATGCGCACCGATTGCAGCATGTCGGCCGTGCACCTGTACCTGGCCGATCACAAGGCCACGACCATCAACCGAGTGGTGGACGCCGCCAAGGCGTTCCGCAGCGAGTATCCGATGTCAGGCATTTCGATCCGCCTCGCCTCCGGCAACGCCGGCGTCCTGGCAGCGATCAACGAAGAGGTGGAGAAGAGCGAGACCCCCATGCTGCTTTACGTCTATGCCGCCATCGCCTTGCTGGTGTTCGTGGTCTATCGCGACTTGCGGGCGGTCCTGGTGTGTTGCCTGCCGCTGACCATCGGCACCTTCATTGGCTACTGGTTCATGAAGGAGCTGCAGATCGGCCTGACCATCGCCACCTTGCCGGTGATGGTGCTGGCAGTGGGCATTGGCGTCGATTACGCCTTCTACATCTACAACCGCCTGCAACTGCACCTGGCCCATGGCCAGACGATCACCAAGGCGGTGGAGTACGCGCTGCTCGAGGTGGGCGTCGCCACCATTTTCACCGCCATCACCCTGGCCGTTGGCGTGGCCACCTGGGCCTTCTCGGAGCTCAAGTTCCAGGCCGACATGGGCAAGCTGCTGGCCTTCATGTTCATCGTCAACATGGTCATGGCCATGACCGTGCTGCCGGCCTTCGCCGTGTGGCTGGAGCGGGCGTTCCCGCGCAAACGTCCCGTGCGCATGATCGGCGCGCTGGTGCATTGAGGAGAGAAGCATGAAGTTCAGGGTTTCATTCACCGCGGCCTTGCTCGCAGCAGGATTGCCGCTGATGTCTCTCCAGGCCGCGCCGTTGCAGGCCATGCCGGCCGTGCAGGCGGGCAATGCCACGCAGGCCACCATGCTGGCCGCCGGCTGGGCCGGAGAGCGGGTGGTTGCCGTGGGCGACCACGGTGTCGTGTTGTTGTCCGACGACCAGGGCAGGCAGTGGCGCCAGGCACGCTCGGTCCCACTATCCACGCCATTGACGGGTGTGTCCTTCGTGGATGCCAGGCACGGCTGGGCGGTGGGTCACTGGGGGGCGATCCTGTCCACCGCCGACGGCGGGGAATCCTGGCAGGTCCAGCGCCTGTCGAGCGAAGAAGACCGGCCGCTGTTCGCCGTGCACTTTTTCGATGCCCGGCAGGGCGTTGCGGTAGGGCTCTGGTCGTTGGTGCTGACCACCGAAGATGGCGGCAAGACATGGACGGAGCAGCCGTTGCAAGCGCCTCCAGGAGCCAAGCGGGCCGACCTCAACCTGATGGGGCTGTTTGCCGACAACCACGGCAGCCTGTACGCCACGGCCGAGCATGGGCAGGTGCTGCGCTCCGACGACCAGGGGAAGAACTGGCGTTACCTGGATACCGGCTATGAGGGTACCCTGTGGTCTGGCGCGGTGCTGGCCGATGGGCGTCTGCTGCTGGGTGGTCAGCGTGGCACCCTGTTGCAGGGCTCTGCCGATGGCAAGGCTTTTCGCAGAGTGCCAACGCAAGGCAAGGGCTCGGTCACATCCATAGCAGTGGCTGGCGCGCGGGTATTGGCGGTCGGGCTTGACGGACTGAAGGTACGGAGCAGGGATGGTGGAAACAGTTTCCAGGAAGCACCGTCGGCTGACGGCCTTTCGCTGACGGCGGCGCTGTTCAACGCCGACGGCACGCCGCTGCTGTTTTCACGTCGCGGAGTAATGCCCCGCCAGGAATGAAAGTGTTCACCGGCCTCTTTGCTTGTCCGGGGACGCGGTTGGGCCTGGCGCCTTCGGGGCCAGGCCGGCCAGCGTGGAAGACTTCTAGAGCTGGAGATAGTCGGCCAGGTCTGCGTAGTTATGTTGCCACAGGCCTGGGCTGCCATTGGGGTACTGGGAGCGGAAGCCGAGGATCTTCTGAACGCGCGGAGCAAGCGTTCTGACCAGTTCGAGCGGCACGATCAACGGGTAGGCCTCTTCAGGCGTGATGATCGAAGCCTGCATCGGGATGGTCAGCCCGCGACGGTAGAAGTCAGCGGTCACGTTGGCCCCGCCGCCATGAACGACTTTCCCGCCGAACAGCACGGCATCTCCTGCTTTCAACAGGGCAGGGATCGTCATTTCTGGGGTTCCTACATCGTCGAAGTCATCCCAGTCCTGGCTCCCGGGGATCAAGCGCGTGGCACCGTTTTCCTCGGTGAAATCGGTCAGCGCCAGCATCAGGTTGGTGATGGTGCGCGGCGCATGTTTATTCATGGCCACGAACGGTTGGTACTGCGCCATGTCGCGGTGCAGCATTTGCGCTTTGTTGCCTGGGCCGATCTCGATCAACTGGGCCGTGGTCAGCCACCAGTCACCGCACTCCGCGGCGTAGAGCACGTTCCCCAGGTCGTGAAAGAGGTCGTCATCGAGGATCTCCTCGCGAAAGGTCTTGCTGTGGGTGACGAGGTTGGTGAGCCGTTTGGTCTGGCGGCCATGGAACTCGGCGATCAGCTCGTGCTGGTGCTTGGAGCCGGCCTCGAGCGCGGCCAGGGGAGCGTCCAGTTCGTTGTTGATCCGTGCGACTTGTTCGGGGGTCATGAAGTTGCGGATGATCACCGCACCTGCCTGGTCGCTCAGCAGTGCAATCTCTTGCGCTGGAGTCGAGCGGGTTACGACGGGCAGGCTGAAGGTATCGCGAGAGGCTGACATTGAAAGAACTCCGGATTGAAGGAACGGTTGGCGCAGGCGGGTCGCTGTCCGGGCAACGGGCACCGGCGAACAAGCCCGCTTGCCACTGCGCTAAACCCCAAAAAAAGAACATGGAGCGTCACGGCGCCTCCTTGTATTTTTTGTTCAGGCAGTGAGTTCATGCTAGGTTTCCCCCAACCTTGCGCCAAGGTACGAACTGCACCATTTCCTCTGTGATTTTTGAGTGATTTGCACCGCCCATGACCAGTACGCCATCCTCCTGGCCACGCCCATCGGAAGCCGTTCGTGAACTCATGCGCAAAGGCGCCGAGCTCGCTCAGGCGCTGCCGCCGGAGTGGGTCGAGCGCCTCAATCAGGCGCTGTTCTCTTCACCGGAAGATGCCAAGCTGCTGGAGGACCCGGTCATCCTCGCGGCGTGCCGGCGCGCCAACCGCGCAGAGTTGCTGCATTGGGCGAACGCCAATCTGCAGCGCCCCGGAGAACCGGTGCAACCCTACGTCTCGGCCGACATGGTGGACACGGCCAGGGAGCTCGCCCGCAGAGGGCTGTCCGAGCTGCTGATGAATGTCGCGAGGTCGACACAGAACACCGCCTGGGAGCTATGGATGAAGATGGCCTTCAACCTGACGCAGGATCCCAGGGTGCTCGAGGAGTTCCTGGAGGTCTCGTCGCGGTCCATCTCGGAATTCATCGACAGCAACATGCGTGTGGTGACCCAGATCATCCTGGAAGAAAAGAGCGCCCAGGCCCATGACGACCCGATCGACAAACGAAGCCTGGTCAGTCGGCTGCTCGACGGCAGGGATGTGGATACGGAGCAATTCGGCAGGCGGCTGGGCTACAGCCTTTTCCAGAAGCACTACGCCGGCCTGGTCTGGAGCGAAAGCCCGGACGCCGAGATCCGCCTTCTGGAGGATGTGGCGCGTACCCTGGCGCAACTCACGGGCACGGCGGCGCCGTTGATCGTATTCGCCGGCCCCGCGACCCTGTGGGTCTGGAGCCATGCGGCGAAACCGCTGGACCTGAACCTGCTGCAAGGCATCGCACTGCGGTTTTCAGGGATTCGCGCGGCAATCGGCTCGCCGGGCACGGGAGTCAATGGCTTCCGTCGCTCGCATCTGGAGGCCCTGACGACGCAAAGGCTGATGGGCCGCCTGGCGGGCGCACCCGCCGTTGCCACCATCGACCAGGTGAGGATGGTGTCGCTGATGACCCAGGACGACCGCGCGGCCAGGCAGTTCGTCTTGAGCACCCTGGGGCGGCTGGCGACGGAGCCTTCGGTGCTTCAGCGCTCGCTGCACGCCTTCCTGGCCAATGGCTGCAATGTCACCCAGACCGCAGAAGCGCTGGGCACGCATCGCAACACATTGCTGCGCCGGCTGGAGCGTGCCCAGGACCTGTTGCCCGTCCGGCTTGCCGATCATCGCATTCAGATCGCCGCGGCCCTTGAACTGGTGATCTGGAGTACTCCCCTGATCGATGATGATAAATAACCATAAAGACCGAACGCGCTCTTCACAGTAAAAAGGATGCCCCGGTCAGGAAAAGACCGCCAATAAGGAAGAGGGTGATCAGACGAGTGCTGAGCCTGAGAGGAGGCTGATGCTCGACAGTCTTGTCCAGGGCGAAATAAAGCTTTCTGAGTATTTGCCGCTCATCGATATCGTCTGCATCGAATATTGAATCGATCACCGAGTCCGCGCTTGGAAATGGGTTATGCAAGAGCGGAGCGACATCGAATGCACTTTTCTGGAGCGCACGCGCGGAAAGCAGAGCCGAAGTGACCAGGGCCGCAAGCGCTGCGATAGCAAGAACCACCTCCAGGGGAGTAATCATGCTGATACTGGCCGAAGTGCCAAAGCGAAGCATGGTCCCATATAGAGTTATCACGCCGGCGAGGGCACCGAGTGACAACGTGAACATGAGGCGAAGGTAGACCGTCACCAGGTTCCTTGAGGAAGAAACCTGCTCAAGATAGATTTTCACCAGTGCTTCAATGGTCAGTCGGCGCGCTTCGAATACAAGCCGACGCTCGTCGGGGGAGGGGCTAGGTGACATCCGTCGTCCTTCTACTATGGTTGCCTGCTCGTTTCATCTTCGAATAGAAAGATGAGTCCCGCCAGAACACTTTTTGAATATTCAATGCAGGACGGCGCTTGCCGCAGCAGCGCCGTCATCGTCAATGGAACATACCTACAATTTCATCTTCATGTCATGTTCCGGTTTCGACTCAAGACAGCGGACGTCGTCCCAATGCATTCAACGTCGATCTATCCATTCGACTGTTGATTGCCAATCCATTGTCCAGACGGAGTGCCAGAGCAGCCGGCAGGCTGCGAGTACGTGGCACAGGGTGAAAATGGGGCCAATGAGCCGCGGTACAGATGCAGCTTCATGGCTGCGCGATATTCAGCGTGCGGACGGGCATTTGCTCATGTCGGGTCCGTGTCGGGCGATACCGCATTGTTGCAATCGGCTCCGTGCGAAGGAGGTAGCAGAGGTCTTGTGCGGGTGCTGCCAAATCTGTCCGGGATTTAACCTGGGCAGCAAGCCGTCGAGGTGTGGGACTCGACTGAAGGCTTCAAACCAAGCATGGAAGCGGGAACGGAGCGCAAAAGAGCAAGGGTCTAATAAACGATTTACATAATTTAACATAATATACATTATGCGAAGCCAGGGTTATCACCACAGC
>NZ_KV813405.1:0-632 GCF_001813645.1 Pseudomonas sp. HMSC063H08 | reverse complement strand
GCCGACACGCTCGACAACAGCCAGTCCGGGCTGATCGCCGCGAATGGCGGCATCGCTATCGAGGCGCGGCAGGTCGACAACCGCGCCGGCGAGATTTCCAGCACCTCGAAGGTCGCCGTGAACGCCCGCGAGCAACTGGACAACCGCGGCGGCAAGGTCATCGGCGACAGCGGCCTGCGCCTCACCGTGCAGCGCCTGCTGAACCAGGCCAAGGGGGTGCTGGCCGGGCGCGACGGCCTGAGCCTGGACGGCGGCGAACTGTTCAACGGCGACGGCGGTCGGCTCGACAGCCAGAACAGCCTGAGCGTGAGCCTCGGCGGCGTGCTGGACAACCAGGGCGGCGCGCTGGTCAGCGAAGGCAGCCTGACGGCGCGCGCCGCGCGCCTGGACAACCGTGGCGGAACCTTCTCCAGCGCCGGTGCGCTGGCGCTGACCAGCCAGGCCGCGCTGGACAACCAGGGCGGCAGGCTGCTCAGCGATGCCGGCGTGACGCTGAAGGGCGCCAGCCTCGACAACAGCCGTTCCGGCGTGATCAGCGCCAAGGGCGCGGTGGATATCCGCACCGGCGTGCTGGACAACAGCCGCAACGGCGGCATCGGCAGCAACGCCGGCATCACCCTGGTGGCCGCCCG
>NZ_KV813404.1:0-3049 GCF_001813645.1 Pseudomonas sp. HMSC063H08 | reverse complement strand
GCATCGTCGCGGGCGATATCCAGCCTGCCGAGGCTGTACACATCCCCGTAGAGGTTGGTGATGTCGCCGGCGCGCAGGGTCATGTCGGCGCCACTGAACAGCAACCCGCGCTCGTTGAGCAGGGCGGGCGCGTTCAATCGCAGGTTGCCGCCGCCGCCCAGGGTGCCGTAGTTGTTCAGGCTCGCGGCGCTGGCCACGAGGTCGCCGGCAGCGGTGATCCGCCCACGGTTGACCAGCAGGTTGCCGGCGCCAAGCGTGACATTGGCGCCGCCGGCGAGGCTGGCGGCATTGCCGAGGTCGAGGCTGGCGGCGTTCAGGGCGAAGTCGCCGAGGCTGGTGGCGCGGCCGTTGCCACGGTAGCCGCCGCTCAGGTCGAGTCGCAAGCTGCCGTCGCTGGCCAGCAGGCCGTCGTTGCTCCAGTCGCCGCCGCGGCCAGTGAAGGACTGCACCGCCAGCAGCTTGCCCTCGGCCGTCTGGCGGAAGGTGCCGATGTCCAGGTTCAGCCGTCCGGCTTGCAGCACGCTGCTGTTGGTCCATTCGCTGGCGCGGATGTCCAGCAGGCCATTGGTGGTCAGTTCGCCGCCGGCGCGGATCACCTGCCCGGAATCCAGGCCGAAGGTGCCGTTGCCGGTGTGGAGGATGCGCCCACCGGCGTTGGCCAGGCTGCCCAGTTGCAGGTCGAGGTCCTGGTTGGCGCTTTCCAGCACGCCGTAGGCGTTGTTCAGGCCGCCAGCGACCAGCCGCGTGCTGCCGCTGCGGCCAAGGGCGCGCAGGCTGCCGCCGCTGTTGTCGATCGCGGCGGCGCGCAGGTGCAGCTCGCTCTCGCTTTCCAACTGGCCGAAGCGGTTGGCCAGCGCGCCGGCCAGGCTGAAGTCGATGCGCCCGGCGCCGACCTTGCCGCCCTGGCCCGCCGCCGCGCCCTGGTTGAGGAAGCGCTGGCCGTCGAGACTGAGCAGGCCGCTGGCGTAGAGGCCGCCGCCCTGGTTGTCGAAGTCGGCGGTGACGATGCGGTTGTCGCCGCCCAGCGCCGAGAGATGGCCCTGCTGGTTGCGTACGCCTTGCCCGGCGCGAATCTCCAGCGACTGCGCCTGGGTAACGCCGGCGCTGTTGTCGAACAACCCGGTGACCAGCTTCAGCCAACCCTTGGCGCTGTTGAGCACGCCGCCGGCGCCGTTGTCGAGGCTGCCGCTCTGTAGGTCGAGGTTGCCGGCCCGGCTGTCCAGGCGGCCGCCCTGGTTGTCCAGCGCGCCGCCGATACGCAGCCGGTTGTCACCCTGGGCCTGGAGCGTGCCCTGGCGGTTGTCCAGGCTGCCGGCCTGCACCTCGAGGGCGCCGGCCTGGCTGAAGATCAGGCCGTCCTGCTGGTTGCGCAGGGCGCCGCCGCCCAGGCGCAGGCTCATGCCGGCCTGGCTGGCGAGGGTGCCGGAGGCGCTGTTGTCGAGGCTGCCGGCGCTGATCTCCAGCAGCCCCTGGCTGACCAGCTTGCCGCCGCGGTTGTCGACGCTGGCGCTGCGCAGCAGCAGGTCGCCGCCGCTGGCCAGGCGCGCCGCGCCGGTGTTGACCAGGGCGCCGCCGAGGATGGCGTCGAGCCGGCCCTGGCTGATCAACTGGCCGTCGCTGTTATCCAGGCTGGCGCCCTTGAGCAGCAGGCTGCCGCCGTTGATCCGGCCGCCGGCGTTGTTCAGCAGCGTATCGTCGCGCTCGAAGCTCAGCGCGCGCCGCGCCGAGACCAGGCCGCCCTGGCCGTTGTCCAGCTTTCCGGCGATGCTCAGGGTCACGTCGCTTTCGCCGGAGACAATGCCCTGGGCGTTATCCAGGCTGGCGGCGTCGATCCGTTGCGCGCCCTTGCTGACCAGCGCGCCCTGGCCGTGGTTGTCCAACGCGCCGCCGAGGCTGATGGCCAGCTCGCCGTCCTTGCTCGAAAGGGTGCCGCCGGCGCTGTTGTCCAGGCTCCCGCCTGTCACCGTCAGGCCCTGCCATCCGGAGAGCAGGCCGGCGCCGGCGTTGCCCAGCGCGTCGGCGTCCAGGCGCAGTTTCCCGGCGCTGATGATGCGCCCCTGCTGGCCGTTGTCGATGCGCCTGGCCAGCAGCTCGAAGCCCTGCTGGCTGGAAATCTCGCCGCCCTGGCGGTTGTCGAGGACGTTCAGCCTCTCGATGCTCAGCGGGCCGCGGGCACTGATCAGGCCGCCCTGGTTGTCCAGGTCGCCGCCCCGCAGGTCGAGACTGACGCCGCGCTCGCCGATCAGCCGGCCCTGGCGTTGCACCAGGCGCTCGACCGTCAGGCGCAGGTCGCCCCGGGCGGAGATTTCGCCGCCGTCGGCGGAATCGACGCGCCCTGCCGTCAGTTCCAGTTCGCCGTCGCTGGTGAGCAGGCCGCCACGGTTGTCCAGGTTGGCGGCGCTCAGGCGCAGCGACTGCTTGCCACTGAGGGCGCCGCCACGGTTGTCGAGGTCGGCGCTGCTGACGTCCAGCACGCCCTGGCTGATCAACTGGCCACCCTCGGCGTTGTCCAGCGCGCCAGTGACGACGCTCAGGCCGGCGTTGCCGGAGAGCAGGCCCTTGCCGCTGTTGTCCAGCGAGGCGCTGGCGAGCGTCAGGCGGGCGCCGGAGACGGTGCCTTCGGCGTGGTTGTCCAGCGCGCCATCGACGCGCAGGTCGATGCCGGCGCGGCTGGCCAGGGTGCCCTTGGCGCTGTTGTCCAGGCGAGCGGCCGCGATGTCCAGGCCGGCGGCGCCGGAGATCACCCCGCCCAGGCTGTTGTCCAGGGCCTGGGCGATGCGCAGGGTCAGGCTGTCGGCGCCGATCAGGCGCCCGCCGCGGTTGTCCAGGCTGGCGGCGGCGAGGGTGAAGGCGCGGTCGCTGGAGATTTCCCCGCCGGCGCCGTTGTCCACCGCGCCGAGCTGGCGCAGCAGCAGCGCGCCGGGCGTGGCGATCAGGCCGCCGTCGCGGTTGACCAGCGTGCCGCCATTGAGGTCGAGGGTGACGCCGGTTTCGCTGACCAGGACACCGCCTCCGCGCTGGTCGAGGCCTTTCAGGTTGGCGTCGAGCA
>NZ_KV813403.1:0-356 GCF_001813645.1 Pseudomonas sp. HMSC063H08 | reverse complement strand
TCGGCTTGTTCCTGCTGACCGGGAGTCCAGGGCAGGCCGAGGAAAAACACGTAGTTCGCCGCAGTGAGGTTGTTGCCCGTCCCTGCGGCCGCCGTAGTGCAGATGAACACTCGGCAGTCGGGATCCTGCTGGAAGCGATCGATCGCCTTCTGCCGCTTGGTGAGCGAGTCATTGCCCACCAGCGTGACGCAGCCGAGCCCGGCCTGCTCGCAGAGTTCCTTCAGCGCAGCCACGGTCGGCTTGAACTCGCAGAACAGGATCACCTTGTCCTCGGCGTCGAGCTCGCTCAACAGGTCCATCGCCACGCGAACCTTCACCGTTTCCAGGTAACGCCGCAGCGCGCCGAGTCGCGCGAA
>NZ_KV813402.1:0-235 GCF_001813645.1 Pseudomonas sp. HMSC063H08 | reverse complement strand
CATGAACACTTCCCAGCCCCTGGTCACCCACCAGTGCATGAATTGTGACCAGCACCACCCACACCATTTGGTGCGCCAGGTTCTCCCCGCCGAGAACACCCCAGAAGGAGAAGCCGAGGTGTTGGTCTGCCCCTGCTGCGGGAGCTACGACGTCCATCAGTTGGAGGCTGTCTTTGATGAACACTGAAGCCCGCTTTCCGAGTATCCACGCCTCGGCCGCGTTCACCGACTCGGC
>NZ_KV813401.1:0-269 GCF_001813645.1 Pseudomonas sp. HMSC063H08 | reverse complement strand
TCGTCGCGCAGCGCCTCGATGACGCCGCGGGTGATCGGCAAGGCATCGGTGCCGGCCGCAGCCAGGTTCTCGGCGGTCAGTGGCTTACTTTTCGACAGCAGCTCCTGCAGCGACTGGAGCTTCTTGTCGTAGGTCTCTTGGATCAGCGGGGTCAGGCCGACGCCTGCCGCCGTCACCGTCTTCTGACAGCCTTCACAGGTCTGTTGCTGTTGTTCGCCCAGAACCCGGGTGGCGAACGCGGCGGCTTCCTGGGGGGAGGACCAGGTGTT
>NZ_KV813400.1:0-1303 GCF_001813645.1 Pseudomonas sp. HMSC063H08 | reverse complement strand
CCGGCATGGGCTTCTCGATCACCACCAGCAAGCTGCCCAAGGATGCCTGTATCACCCTGGGCACCAAAATCGCGAAGAACACCTTCGAGCAGACCAAGATCAACAGCGGCACCGCTATCACTGGTGAGGTCACCACTGCGGCTGCGACCCAGGCCTGCAGCAGCGATAGCAACAGCATTACCTGGACCTACAGTTCGTGAGTGTGAACCCGATCATTCAGGCTCAGTTCGTCGACCTTTACCTCGGTGAAGGCTTCGCCGACGTGAAGGGCCTGGCCGGCGTCGGCGCGCGCCGAGTCGAGGTGCCTCGCGAGTGGGAGTCGCACGCCCAGGAACTGCTCCAGCTCTGCAGGCAAACGCTGGAGGAGCTGCAGGATCCCGAGTTCGCCATCGTCGTCGACGGTGTGCTGCTGCGCGTCACCCAACTGGAAGATGCTTTCAACGGCGGGAGTGTCTTCGTGCTGCGCCGGTCGACAGCCCAAGTTCGAAGCTTCGAGGATATCGGCTATCCGAGCGAGGTGGTCGCTACGCTCCTGAACCCGCAACTGCAGGGCTTGATCCTGTTCTGTGGCGATATGGCGACCGGCAAGACCAGCTCCGCCGCCTCGCTGATTCTCGCCCGACTGCAGACCCTGGGCGGGGTTGGCTTCACAGTCGAGGATCCACAAGAAACCAATCTCAGCGGCCAACATGGACTCGGCCGCTGTATCCAAGTCAGAACCTCACGACGCTCGGGAGGCTACAGCGAAGCCCTGTTGCGCACCCTGCGTACCGGAGCCGACCTGATATTGATCGGCGAGATCCGCGACGAAGACACCGCCTATCAGGCTTGCAAAGCTTCGCTGAACGGCAACCTGGTCATATCGACCATCCACGCCAAGAACTGCCCGCAAGCCATCGAACGGCTGATCACCCTGGCCAAACCCCTCGCGTCCAATGCCTACGACGTCGTGGCTGAAGGCATTCAGGCCGTGATCTGCCAGGAGTTGGTAAGTGATGGCGGCGCTCGAAGACTGCACGCAGAACCGTTGCTTTTCACCGGAGTGGACTCCGTCGCCATGCGCGATAAGATCCGCCGGCAGCAGATTCATCTACTTGAGGACGATGTGAATCGCCAGGCTCGCAAAAGCCTGTGGGAGCCTATCTATGAATAACCTCAAGCTCAGCCGCGGCTTTATCTCAATTGAATTAATGATCGCCTTGATCGTTATCGCCATCGCGACTACCGGCGGGATTTCAGTCTTGATGAGCTATCTAGACGGCCTGAATGAACAGCACGCGGCCCAGCAGCAACAGCAGGTGGC
>NZ_KV813399.1:0-5012 GCF_001813645.1 Pseudomonas sp. HMSC063H08 | reverse complement strand
CATGGAGGACAAGAAGGGCGCCGAGCAGTTGTACATCCACGCCGAGCGCAACCAGGACAACCTGGTCGAGAACGATGCCTCGCTGTCGGTCGGCCACGACCGCAACAAGAGCATCGGCCACGACGAGCTGGCGCGCATCGGCAACAACCGCACCCGCGCGGTGAAGCTCAACGACACCCTGCTGGTGGGCGGGGCGAAGAGCGACAGCGTCACCGGCACCTACCTGATCGAGGCCGGCGCGCAGATCCGCCTGGTCTGCGGCAAGAGCGTGGTGGAGTTCAACGCCGACGGCACCATCAATATCTCCGGCAGCGCCTTCAACCTCTACGCCAGCGGCAACGGCAACATCGACACCGGCGGCCGCCTCGACCTCAATTCCGGCGGTGCCAGCGAGGTCGACGCCAAGGGCAAGGGCGTGCAGGGCACCATCGACGGCCAGGTACAGGCGATGTTTCCGCCGCCGGCGAAGGGCTGAGCCTGCTTAGCGGAAGGGAAAGCCGCGTTCATATTCCTCGCGGCTGATCTCCCGGCCGAAGCGCAACGCGTCGTTGAACAGCCGGTTGTGATACGCCACCGGCTCCGGGCATTCCGCTGTGCCGTAGAAGCGCACGTAGATCAGCGCGGTGCGGTGGTCCCAGCGGTAGGTGACCGCCTCGAAATCGTAGTCGAGGTAGATGTCCCGACTGGCGAAGGCTTCGCCCTTGTGCATGCCCATCGCCGCTACAGCGCGCTGCCGCGGTCGTTGCCGGGTGCGACCAGCAGCAGATGGTCCATTTGCCGGCGTCGGCAGCGTTCGACGAACTCCAGCGCCGAACCCATGTCGCGGAGGTAGCGGGCGAAGTCGTCGGCATCGATCCGGTAGTACTCCTCGTAGTCCACCAGGCGGTTGCCCACCGGGAAGGACAGGTAGTGCTGGCCGGAGTCGGTCTCGATACCGATGCTGAAGACGTGCTCGCGGCTGACCAGGTAGGTTTGCAGATTCATCGGTTGCTTCTCGCTGGTTCGTTCGGCTGGCGTCAGCGTCCGTGCCTCACGGGGTGTCGGGAACGAAATCCGGCCCGTCGAGTTTGTCGCGTACCGTCGTGGATGTGCGCAAGAACGGACCCCACAGGCCGTTGCTGCTGTTCCAGGTAGCGCCCGCCCAGCGGGTGTCGCGGATCAGTTCGTCCTTGTTCGCCTCGAGCTGCCGCTTCAGCGCGACCGCGACGGCGCCGAGGTCGACCTCGAACAGATCACCGTAGGGGCCCTGCGGATTCGCGCGTTTCTTCGACAGGCAGAAGCGGTAGTACCAGATCCAGTTCTGGGCGACGTAGATCGCCCGGTTGCGATCGGGATAGGTGGCGAGGATCTTCAGCAGGGCGTCGGCGAAGCGGCGGGGAAGGTAGGGAAAACGACCGCTTTGCCAGCATGGCAACAAGCAGCGCTCGATGGCCCGGCACACGTCCTGCGGTTCCTCTTCGCCGCTATGGCTTTCGATGAAATAGGGCTGCTCGCCGACGAGGAACGCGACCAGATCGTCATTGGTGAGTGCCCGTGCCAGGAGGTTTTCGCAGACCTCAGCGGGCGTATCGCTCACGGCAGATCGACCTTCAGGCCGCGGCCAGTGCGTATGCCGACGTAGTAGGCGTCCTTGAGGGCCCTGGAGAGTTCCGGGTCGGTTTCGTCGAATTCCTTCACGGCGATGCTGCCGAGGGTCAACTGGTGCAGTGCGGAACGATCCAGGCTGCGGTCGAGCAGGACGGACCTGATGTACTGCAACTGCTTTTCCGCGGACAGCAGGACCTCGTATCCCGGATAGCGGGCCAGCCGGTCGGCGACCAGCGCCAGAGCGCGGTCGATGTATTCGATGGGTGTCATGATCCCTCCCGGGGAAGCAGACCGAAGGAGCCTTTCTCGTTGGAGAACAGTTGTTGCGCGCCGCCTTTGGCGGGATAGGACTGTCCCTTTACCGACCAGAAGTCATCGGTCGGCGCAGCGGTGCTGCGCAGAACCTCGACCTTCTGGGTCGTCCTGTAGGAGTTGAGGACCTTGGGTTCGATGGTGTTCGCCGCCCGGTTGGTGCCCATGGGGTTGATTCCCAGCTCCGTGGGCTGCACGCGCGGGCTGAGTGTATACCAGTTGCCCTGCGGCGCTCCGGGGGACTGGTACTGCCACAGGTTCTTGCCGGGCGCGAGGGTTTCCACGCGGACCGGATGGTTGAAGTCCAGGCCGTTCATGTACGACTCGGCATCGGCAGGATCGATGTCCTTCGACTTGAAGAACTTGGCGGCGGTTTCACGATTCCCGCGGTAGTTGATGTCGTGGTCGAGGTTGCCGGAACGACCGAACTTGTTGTTCAGGTAGGCGCGTCGTTGCGCGGTTTCGGAGGTCACCGCTGCCGGACGGCGACCGGCGAGTTTCGGCCCGAAGCCCAGCAATGCCATCCCCGCCACGCCCTGGAACAGGTCGCGGTAGCCGGGACCGAGGCGGTCGCCGAGGTCGCCGAGCAGGGCCATGCCGCCCATCATCAGCCCTCCGATGGCGACGAAGCCGGCCAGCGCCGCGACCCCGGCCATCGCCGCCAGCAGCAGGCCGCCGGCAAGGGCCGCCAGGCCCAGCGCCTCGAGGCCGGTGTGCAGCCATTCCTCCAGATCGAGGACGAAGGCCACCCGCTCGGTGGGGCCGCCGATGAAGGTGTCCTGGCTGCCGGTCTTGATGTGCGCGCCGCAGATCATCTTGCTCTGCAGGCGCGCCGCCGGCTTGCCGTTGATGTACACGGTGGCGCTGCCTTCGGCGATCAGCACCGGGAACGGCCACAGCGGATGGTTCAGCGGCAGGCCGCTGCAGGTGGCGGAGACGTCGTCGCCGGCGCGCATCGCGTTGCGACTGTTCACGTAGACGTTGAAGCTGCCGCGTATGAGCACCCCGGTGGTCGGCTCGGGTAGCTCGAAGATGGTGGTCAGGCCCTTGACGATCTGGAACATCGACAGCCCGCCGGCGGCGATCGAGCCGGCCAGGATCACCGCGGCCAGGCCGCCGGTGGCGGCGGTGGCGGCGACCACGGCGGCGCCGATCAGGGCTCCGGCCACGGCTCCGGCGACCATCGCGGCGACACCGAAACCGTGGGCTATCTCATCGCCCAGTCGGGCGGCGGCTTGCGCATCCATGCGTCGGTACTCGGATCAGCTAGGGGTCGAGCGCGGGACCAGGGTCTGCATCGCCTGCTTCCAGGCCGGCTCGTGGTGCGGCAGGTCAGCCGGGGTGGTGGTCAGGGTGGTGATCAGCACCGCCGGGCGGCGCTCGATGAATACCTGGCGCAGCATCAGGTCGCGGCCCTCGCGCTGCCACTGGTAGTCGAGGAGCACGGCGGCGTGGCCGTGGATGTTGATGTCCCAGCGCTTGTGCAGCTTGAAGCCGGGCAATTGCTTCTCGGCGTTTTCCAGTTGGCGGGCGACATAGTCGGCGAACGGCGCGTCGCCCTGGCTGGCGTCGCGGCTGATGACGAAACTGGCTTCGCGGGCGGGGCCGCTGGCGGGGAGCTTGAAGATGTTGATGCTCTGGTCCTGCCAGGCATCGGGAATCTCGAGATCGGCTTCGTGGAGGCGATAGAGCGTCACTGTGTTAACCCCTTCCCTAGGATTCTGAGTGAGTCATTGCTGGACAAAAGCTTTACGGAATGTTGCTCGCGAATCAAGGCTTTCCTGGCCCGAAGCGGCCTTTCGTGATGGCCTTCTGCCTGTTCGCCGTCGGTCGGGGCGCTCGTCGGAATCTGTGTCACGCATCTCCCCTTTCCACCGCATCCGCGCCTATGCTGCTTGGGTGGTGCCGCTCCAACGGCGCCAGTGATGGACGTGGATCAAGGATGATTTCATGGCACTTGCGCAACAGACCCGCCTGGTCCGGGTCGACAGTCCGCTCGGCGCGGAGGTCCTGCAATTGCAGCGAATGGAGGGTCGCGAAGAGCTCGGCCGGCCGTTCGCCTACGAGCTGGAACTGATCTCGGAAAACCCCGACCTGCCACTCGACGGGCTGCTGGGCAAGCCGGCCAGCCTGGCGCTGGAACTGCACGACGGCAGCCGGCGGCATTTCCACGGCATCGTCGCCGCCTGCAGCCAGGGCTCCGGCAACGGCCAGTTCGCCAGCTACCAGGTCACCCTGCGCCCCTGGCTGTGGCTGCTGACGCGCACCTCCGACTGCCGCATCTTCCAGAACCAGAAGGTCCCGGACATCATCAAGCAGGTGTTCCGCGACCTCGGCTTCTCCGACTTCGAGGACGCCCTGAGCCGCTCCTACCGCGAGTGGGAATACTGCGTGCAGTACCGCGAGACCAGTTTCGACTTCGTCAGCCGGCTGATGGAGCAGGAAGGCATCTACTACTGGTTCCGCCACGAGCGGAATCGGCACATCCTGGTGCTCTCCGACGCCTATGGCGCGCACCAGAGCCCGCCGAACTACGCCAGCGTGCCCTACTACCCGCCGACCCTGGAGCAGCGCGAGCGCGACCATTTCTACGACTGGCACATGGCGCGCGAGGTGCAGTCCGGCTCACTGAGCCTCAACGACTACGACTTCCAGCGTCCCGGCGCGCGCCTGGAGGTGCGTTCGAACATCGCCCGCTCGCACGCGGCGGCCGACTACCCGCTGTACGACTACCCCGGCGAATACGTGCAGAGCCAGGACGGCGAGCAGTACGCGCGGACCCGTATCGAAGCCTTGCAGGCGCGCTACGAACGGGTGCGCCTGCGCGGCCGCGCCCGCGGCCTCGGTTCGGGCCACCTGTTCAAGCTCAGCGGCTACCCGCGCGAGGACCAGAACCGCGAGTACCTGGTGGTCGGTGCCGATTACCGGGTGGTCCAGGAACTCTACGAGACCGGCGGCGGCGGGGTGGGCGCGCAGTTCGAAAGCGAGCTGGACTGCATCGATGCCGGCCAGGCCTACCGCCCCTTGCCGACCACTCCGCTGCCGATCGTCCGTGGCCCGCAGACTGCGGTGGTGGTCGGGCCCAAGGGCGAGGAGATCTGGACCGACCAGTA
>NZ_KV813398.1:0-625 GCF_001813645.1 Pseudomonas sp. HMSC063H08 | reverse complement strand
CTGCTGGTCCTGGCCAACATCGCTCAGGCCGCCGTGGATCCACCGCCGGCGTATAAGCAGATCGCCCTGCCCAAAGGGGTTCCGGCCGAGGTGCTCTACTCGGTCGCGCTGACCGAGAGCAAGGTCCTGCTGCGCGGCGAATACGTTCCCTGGCCTTGGACATTGAACGTCGCCGGGAAATCCTACTACTACGCGACCCGCACCGCCGCCTGCACAGCGCTACTCGCGGCGATCAACCTCTACGGGGCCAAGAGCGTCGATTCCGGCCTCGGCCAGGTCAACATCGGCTGGAACGGACATCGTTTCTCCAGCCCCTGCGAGTCCCTGGATCCGTACAAGAACCTGGACGCCACCTCCGACATCCTGATCGAGCAGCGGGACGCCCTGTATGCATCCGCCCCGGGAAGACCGGTGGACTGGATCCAAGTTGCCGGCCGCTACCACCGCCCCGCCGGCGGCGCGCCTGCCGCCAAATACCGTAGGACGGTATCCCGCCACCTTAGCCAAGTCCTCGGCGTCAACCTACTGGTGACCAATCCATGAAGAAGATCCTTGCCACGCTGGCATTTTGCACAGCGCTCGCGACTCAAGCCTGGGCCGCCGGGCTGATCGTTGTCGAAGACCT
>NZ_KV813397.1:0-731 GCF_001813645.1 Pseudomonas sp. HMSC063H08 | reverse complement strand
GTCAACCAGTTGTTCAGCCAGAGTCGGGGCTCGGCCGGCAGCCGCAGCATTCTGGGCATGCTGCGCGAAGAGGGCGTGACCATCGGCCGTTTCCGAGTGCGTCGGTTGATGCGTGAGCTGGGCCTGGTCAGCAAGCAACCGGGCTCGCACGCCTACAAACAGGCCACGGTTGAGCGGCCGGATATCCCGAATCGGCTGAACCGCGAATTCGCGACCGAGCATCCCAATCAGGTGTGGTGTGGCGACATCACCTACGTCTGGGCGCAAGGCCGTTGGCACTACCTGGCCGCGGTGCTGGATCTGCATACCCGGCGGGTGATCGGCTGGGCGTTCTCGGCCAAGCCGGATGCCGAACTGGTGATCAAGGCCCTGGACATGGCCTACGAACAGCGCGGCAGGCCACAGCAGGTGCTGTTCCATTCAGACCAGGGCAGCCAGTACGCCAGCCGCCTGTTTCGGCAACGGCTCTGGCGCTATCGGATGCAGCAGAGCATGAGCCGTCGGGGGAATTGCTGGGATAACTCGCCGATGGAGCGCCTGTTCCGCAGTCTGAAGTCGGAGTGGGTCCCGTCAACGGGTTACCTGACGGCGCAGGAGGCCCAACGGGACATCAGTCATTACTTGATGCACCGCTACAACTGGATCAGGCCGCATCAATTCAACGACGGGTTACCACCTGCGGTGGCCGAAGAAAAACTCAACCCACTGTCCGGGATGGGTTGACCACTACA
>NZ_KV813396.1:0-312 GCF_001813645.1 Pseudomonas sp. HMSC063H08 | reverse complement strand
GACCTTCTTCCCGCCCTTGCCCTTGATGAACGAGATGTACTGCATCGACTGCTTGTTGTTGCGCCACTCGGAAATGTTGATCCGCGCGGCCAGGTGCAACTGGCCGAGGTCCAGGTGGCGCGACGGGGTGACCTCCAGCGACTCGTTCACCGCCACGCCTTCGCTGTGGTGCAGCAGGGCGATCGCCAGGTAGTCGGTCATGCCTTGCTGGTAGTGGGCGAACAGGACGTGGCCGCCGGTGGAGAGGTTGGACTCTTCCATCAGCTTCTGCAGGTGCTCCACCGCTTCGCGGCTGAAGCCGACGAAGTCGCG
>NZ_KV813395.1:0-1610 GCF_001813645.1 Pseudomonas sp. HMSC063H08 | reverse complement strand
GTTGCCCCGGCGAGCGACCCGTCAGGGATGACGGGGCCGGGGGTTCAGGACTCTGCGGAAGTAGCGAAAGGGAGGTCTTGCACGGTGCTCTTCTTCTAAACCGAAAATGTAAATTGTTAAAGAGCAAGGGATTACTGAACGGGGAAAACCTACCTGCCTTTTAACTTTAGAGTAGCAAAAATAAATTTGTTCCTGTCCCCTTTATACTGTGCCTTTCGAATGCAAGGCTGCTTGGCGATTACGGCGGAGTGAAAAAATCCCCGGGCGAGAGCCGGGGGGGGCTTCAAACGTCTGGAATCTCAATGTGAAATGACTTCGCATAAATATACCAAAGCATCCAGCCCGGCCCCGGCTGAACTTCGAGAACCCCCTCTAACAAATACTCTCTGGAAAGAGCATCAATACAAGAACGGGAACCAAACTCTTGAATCACTTTATTTCCAGCAGACTTTTCTCGACCATCTGTATATTCATTAATTATCCTTTTTGAAAAGTGAGCGCCTTCAAAAACAAACCAGCAACCACCAACAAACTCATGCATAGCGTATTGACTGTCGGCTTTGCTTGTATATTGAACCCACTCGCCAGATTTAGTGCGAGCCCTCAAAAGATGATCGTCACTCAACTCCCATTCAACATATTCAACCCGCCTTGATGGATCGTAAATATAGTGTCTTGGAAATATCTCCCCCACATTCTCAGAATTATCTTTTTCACATTTAAAAAAGCGAACACCATTTTCTTCCTTTAAAAACACCCCATATGGGAACGCCAGTCCACCCTCAACAAAGACTCTAAGCGCACCAGACTTTTCTTCCGAAAACCCGTATGTGCAGTTAAATGTATCAAGCTCATCAAAATCAACGAAAATCATCATTTGATTTTCTCCAGAACGATAGTTTTCATGCTGTCGAGATTCGTAATTACACTTCCATCTGTACGGAGAAATGTTTGCCCTGAGAATCTGGAGTCAAGCGGAAAAAAGGGGACAGATTTATTTTCCCTACTCTAATCTCGGCCGCCCTTGCCCACGCCGCTCTATTCTCACCCCGGCTACCCGCTCGATCTCGTCCACGAACCGTTGATTGCCCGTCAGTTGTCCACGCTGAACCGCCTCGCGAATCAGCCTCAATTCCTCGGCCGGTATCGCCTCTTTCATGAACGTTACGTATCGCCGATATCTCTCTTCGGCCGTCTGACCTAGCTCAATGAAGCAGGGATCCATATCCAACCAGTTTGGCTCCTTCAACCAATCCGCCCGCAGCCCATAACTTGACCAGGGATAGGCCGCCACATCGTCCACCATCCGCGCCCGAACAGGGTTCAGTTCGATGTACCGGCAACACGCCAGCAGGTAGGCATCGCTCTGTACGACACTCGATTTATAGCGACTTTCCCACAACGTTCCGGAACGGCCCTCCAAGCGATTCCGATATCGTGTCGTGCGCGCCGCCAGCGTTTTCATCAGTTGAGCCAAGCCAGACAGCGAATCACCAGGCGCCAAGAGCAGATGGACATGGTTGGTCATCAGGCAAAATGCGTAGACCTTGATACCAAAGGCATCCTTGAGGTCCCGTAGATCGGAGAGGTAACGCTGGTAGTCCTCGTCC
>NZ_KV813394.1:0-1492 GCF_001813645.1 Pseudomonas sp. HMSC063H08 | reverse complement strand
CGACAGCCCGCCGACCGATCCGAGCAAGCCGTTCCGCCTGTACGACGACTACGACGCGGCCCAGGCAGGTCTGCGCGTGAAGCTGAAGATGAACGACGTCAGCGGCATCGATCCGGGCCGCACCCCGGTGATGTTCAACGGCGTGCAGGTCGGCCTGGTCAAGTCGATCGACATGGGCAAGGACTACAGCAGCGCCACTGCCGACCTGGCGATGGATCCGCGGGTCGAGGACATGCTGCTGGAAGGCACCGAGTTCTGGACCGTCAAGCCAAGCATCTCCCTGGCCGGCATCACCGGCCTCGAGGCCCTGGTGAAAGGTAACTACATCGACGTGCGCTTCGCCAAGAGCGGCGCGCCGAGTCGCGAGTTCACCATCCGCCCGAAAGCGCCGCCGCTGAACACCGACGCGCCCGGCCTGCACCTGGTGCTGACCAGCGACAAGCTCGGCTCGATCGACATCGGCGCGCCGATCCTCTACCGCCAGGTCCGCGTCGGCAGCGTACAGAGCTACCAGCTATCGCGCGACCGCCAGCGAGTGGTAGTGGGTGTGCACATCGAGCCGGAGTACGCGCACCTGGTGAATACCTCGACGCGCTTCTGGAACTCCAGCGGGATCACCCTGACCGGCAACCTCAGCGGCGTGCAGGTGAAGAGCGAGTCGCTACAGACCCTGATCACCGGCGGGATTTCCTTCGACACCCTCGATCCGAAGGCGCCGACCGTGACCAAGGTGCGTCGCTTCACCCTCTTCGACAGCGAGGAGGCAGCGATGGCCCGTGGCGTGGAAATCCAGCTGAGCATCGACAATGCCGACGGCCTGCGCGAAGGCACGCCGATCCGCTTCAAGGGCCTGGACATCGGCAAGATCGAAAGCGTCGAGCTGAACCCGGACCTCTCCGGGGTACTGATGAAGGCCCGCCTGACTTCCGCCGGCGAGCGCGTCGCCCGCAGCGGAACCCGCTTCTGGGTGGTGCGTCCGGCACTCGGCCTGCTGCGTACCGAGAACCTCGGAACCCTGGTCAGCGGCCCCTATATCGAGGCGCTGCCGTCGAGCACGCCGGGCGAGCGCCAGGCACGCTTCCAGACTCTCGCCGAAGCGCCCAACCTGCTGGGCCGGGAAAACGGCCTGCGGCTGACCCTCAGTGCGCCGCGCAAGGGCTCGATCAAGCCGGGCAACCTGGTGACCTACCGGCAGATCCCGGTGGGCAAGGTCGTCGACCTGGCCTTGGGAGAACAGGCCGACCGGGTGCTGATCAGCATCCTCATCGAACCGCGCTACGTACCGCTGGTGCGTACCGGCAGCCGTTTCTGGAATGCCAGCGGCTTCGGCGTCGACGCCAGCCTGTTCAAGGGCCTGTCGCTACGCACCGAGTCGATGGAGGCGCTGATGGAGGGCGGCATTGCCTTCGCCACCCCGAACAATGCGCAGATGGGCGAGCCCGCCAAGCCGGGGCAGACCTTCGCCCTGTTCGATTCGGCCAATGACGAATGG
>NZ_KV813393.1:0-85654 GCF_001813645.1 Pseudomonas sp. HMSC063H08 | reverse complement strand
TCAAATCGGCAGGCGTTCATGCGATTGCCCTGTATTGCGCCGCCTGTCAGCGGCAAGGCGTGGTTTGAAGTGGTATAGCGGTGGAGGCGCAGGGCCTGTCGGTCCTGCGTTGTTCCCGGCTTGGCGTCGCGAGGCAGCCATCGGCTTTTCAGCTTAGGCGCAGGCTTACCCAGGCCGGCGCGTGGTCGCTGGCGTGCTCCTCGCCGCGCACCCAGCGATCCACCCCGGCGTCTTCCAGGTGGTCCGCCAGGCTGGCGCTGAGCAGCAGGTGGTCGATGCGCAGCCCGGCGTCGCGTTGCCAGTGCTGGCGGAAGTAGTCCCAGAAGGTATAGATGCGCCGGTCGGGGAAACGCTGGCGTAGCGCGTCCACCCAGCCCTGCCGCAGGAGACGCTCGAAGCACTCGCGGGACTCCGGCTGGAGCAGGGCGTCCTTTTTCCAGGAGCGGGTGTCGTAGATATCGAAGTCGCTGGGCACCACGTTGAAGTCGCCGGCCAGCACCACCGGATGGCCGCTCTCCATCAGCTCGGCGGCGTGGCGGATGAGGTGCTCGAACCAGGCCAGCTTGTAGTCGAACTTCGGTCCCGGCTGGGGATTGCCATTGGGCAGGTAAAGACTGGCCACCAGCAGGCCGTCGACGGCCGCTTCGAGGTAGCGGCTGTGGGGATCGCTGGCGTTGCCCGGCAGGCCGCGGCGTACCTCCAGCGGCTGGCTGTCGCGGGCGAGGATGGCGACGCCGTTCCACGCCGACTGGCCCTGCCAGATCGCGCCGTATCCGGCCCTCTCCAGCGCCGCGGCGGGGAAGCGCGCGTCGGGCGTCTTCAGTTCCTGCAGGCAGACGATGTCCGGCGCTTCCCGCTCCAGCCAGGCCAGCAGCGCGGCCAGCCGGGTCTGGATGCCGTTGACGTTGAAGGTGGCGATCTTCAGGGTGTCCACCGCTTGTCTCCGCGAATGAGGATCAGGCGGCCGCCTGCAGGGCTTCGCCGATGGCTTCGTTGAACGCCTGCAGGTCACCCGGGTTGCGCGAGGTGATCAGGGTCCAGCCGTTCGCCGGGCAGACTTTCACCCGCGTGTCGACCCAGTCCGCGCCGGCGTTGGTCAGGTCGATACGCACGCTGGAATAGGAGGTCAGGGTCTTGCCGCGGGCGACACCGGCGTCGATCAGCAGCCAGGGGCCGTGGCAGATGGCGGCGACCGTCTTGCCTGCGTCGCTGAATTCCCTGACCAGGCGCTGGGCCTCGCTGTCCTGGCGCAGGGTGTCGGCATTCACCGTGCCGCCGGGGACCAGCAGCAAGTCGTAGTCCTCGGCGCGCAGGCCTTGCAGCCTGGCGTCGGAATTGACGATCAGGTCCTTCTCGCTGTCGTGCACCCAGGTCTGCGCTTCGCCGCCCTCGATGGTCGCGTGGGTGACCGTGGCGCCCTGTTGCTTCAGGGTCTTCAGCGGTTCGAGCAGCTCGTCGCGCTCGATGCCGGTGTTGGCGGTGATGACCAGGACGTTCTTGCCTTGCAGCTTCGCGGTCATGGTTTTCTCCTCTGCTGGGGCGCCCGTGGCGGGCGCCGTGGCGTGACATGCAGGAGAGTGGAAAGCTGGAGCGCCGGGGAGTTCGAAAGATTTGCCGGGCGGTGGGCCGGATCCTTGGCCTGTCAGCCTCCGGCGTCAGCGGAACAGCAGCGAATGATGCGCCGCGCCACCGGTGCGCGCGCCGTCGCCCACCGCGATGGCGACGTTGCCGGCCGCCAGCGCCGCGTCGCCGCAGGCGAAGACGCCGGGAACGCTGGTTTCGCGCATGCCGTCGGTCCTGATGAACGGCCCGCTCGGGCCGTCCTCGAACTCGCAGCCGAGCAACGCCGCCAGCGGGCTGGCCATGCGCGTACGCGGCTGGGTGAACAACCCCGCGAGCGTAATCGTGCGGCCGCTGGCCAGGGTCACGTCGGCGCGCGCGCCGCCCAGCGCGACCACGGCGTCGCGCTCGATCGCCACGCCGCGCCGGTCCAGCCTGGACATTTGCTCGGCATCCGGTTCGAAGACGCCGTTGAGGAAGAAGGTGGTCGCTCCCCAGTCGGGCAACATCAGGGCGTGGTGGATGGCCAGCGGTGAGGCCGCCAGTACGCCAATCGGCCCGCCGTCCAGTTCGTAGCCGTGGCAATACGGGCAATGGAACACGTGCCGTCCCCAGCGCTCGGCAAGACCGGGGATCTCCGGCAGGTCGTCGGCGACCCCGCTGGCGAGGATCAGCCGGTGCGCGGTGAAGCGTTCTCCGTTGGCGGCCTTCACCACGAAACCGTCAGCCTCCTTCTTCGCCGCGACGGCGGCTTCGGACAGCCACTCGACGCTGGGATAGGCCAGCAACTGGGCGCGGGCGTCATCGACGATGGCCGCCGGGTCGCGGCCATCCTGGCCGAGAAAGCCGTGGGAGGCCCGGGCGAAGCGGTTGCGCCGCAGTCCCGTGTCCATCACCAGCACCCTGCGCCGCGCCCGCGCCAGTTGCATGCCCGCGGAGATGCCGGCGTAGCTGCCGCCCACGATGATCACGTCGAAAGTCATGGCGTATCTCCCATTCGGATAGTCACGCAACAACGTAAGTTTCATGATGGGCGCTTGTCAACGCTCTCGTAACTTTTTCTGTAGCGAGAGATACTCATGGCTTTTCCGTCTCCACGAGTCCGCCGTCCATGAGAAACGACACCCGCCTCTCGCGCATGCTCCATGTGCTGATCCATATGGCCCGCCACGAAGGGCCGGCGACCTCCGAAGCCATCGGGCAGATGCTCGGCACCAACCCGGTGGTGGTGCGGCGGACCATGGCGCTGCTGAAGAACGAAGGCTACGTGAGTTCGGAGAAGGGCCATCGCGGCGGTTGGCGGCTGGCCAAGCCGCTGGCGGACATCACCTTGCTGGATATCCACCAGGCGCTGGGAGCATCCTCGATCTTCGCCATCGGCCTGTCTACCGATCATCCGGAATGCCTGGTCGAGCAGGCGGTCAACGAAGCGCTCGGCGAGGCGTTCGAGGCGGCGCAGGCGTTGCTCCTGGAGCGCCTGGGGAGCGTCACGCTGGAGCAGTTGGCGAGCGAGTTCGAGCGCCGCTATCGGCCCTGCTGAGGCGCCTGGAAGGGCCGTTCGGACACCGCCGCCGCGCCTGCGGAGGCACGCCGGCGGTCCGGGTTCAGAGCGAGTACTTCACCGTGAACATCAGGTTGCGCGGCTCGCCGTAGTTGAGGTTGCCGAAGTCGATGCCGCTGTAATAGTACTTGTCGAACAGGTTGTTGAAGTTCAGCCGTGTGTCGATCCGTTCGCTGACCTTGTAGCCGAGCATGGCGTTGACCACGGTGTAGCCGCCCTGCTGGAAACCGGTGCTGCTGTCCTCGGTCTTGCTCTGGGTGGCCAGGTCGCCGCCGACGCGCCATTTGTGCAGTTCGCCGGGCAGCGTGTAGCTGGTGGCGAGCTTGAACAGGTGGCGTGGCTTGGCCGCGTCGAATGGCTTGCCCTCGTTGGCCTTGTTGCTGTCGTGCTTGTACTTGGCGTCGACGTAGGTATAGCCGGCCATCATCTGCCAGTCGTCGCTCAGCGCACCGCTCAGCTCCAGGTCGACGCCCTGGCTGCGGACCTTGCCCGAAGCGCGCGAGCAATAGCGCGAGGTGGGGCTGAAGGGGCATGGCGAGGGGCCGCCGACGTCCTCGGTGGCGCGGTTTTCCTGGTCGATCTGGAACAGCGCGATCTGCGAATTGAGCGCGCCGCCGAAGTGTTCGCCCTTCAGGCCGATCTCGTAGTTCTTGCCGGTGATCGGGTCGAGCAGGCCGCCGCCGGCGTCGAAGTTGCTCTGCGGCTTGAAGATGTCGGTATAGCTGGCGTAGACCGAGTAGGTCTGGTTCAGGTCGTAGATCACCCCGGCATAGCGGGTGACGTTGCGGGTGACCTTGTAGCTGTCGGTATCGGCGTCGGCCTTGTACCAGTCCAGGCGCCCGCCGAGGATCACTTTCAGCGGGTCGGCGAGGTTCAACCGGGTGGTGAGGTAGGCGCCTTTCTGTTCCTGGTCGAGCTTCATGCCCCACAGGCTGGTGTTCAGCCTCGGCTTGAGGGTCGAACTCGGGTCCCACTGGGTCGGGTCCATCGGCCCGGTCGGGGTGCCGTCCTTGTTGAACAGGCTGCCCCAGCCGCCGTGGCCGTCGAAGCGTTCCTGGCGATAGCTGGCGCCGACCACCAGCTCGTGCTCGCGGCCGAGCAACTGGAAGGGACCGTTGGCATAGGCGTCATAGCTGTCGTGGTCGTCGGTGTAGCTGTAGTCGCCGGGGTTCTGGGTCATGCTGGCGCAGCCGGTGGTCGAGTAGTAGCAGTCGTTGTACAGCCCGAGCATGTTGATTCGCGCCCACAGCTTGTCGGCGGCCAGCTTCATCTGCCAACCGTTGGCGAAGCGGTGGGTCAGGTCGCTGAACAGGTGGGTGGTGTCGGTATCCCAGTAGGACCAGTCGGCGCCGTAGTAGGACGAGCGCTTGAGGTCCAGGTGGCGGCCGCCCAGCGGGCTGGGCAGGCCTACCCAGTTGTCGTTGCGGTTGTCGTTCTGGTTCGAGGCGCCGATGGCGAAGGTGGTGTCCGGGCTCAGGTCGGCTTCGGCGATCCCGTAGAACACGCCGCGTTCGCTGCTGACGTGGTCCTGGAAACTGTTGCCTTTCTGGTAGGCGACCACCGCGCGGCCGCGCAGGGTTCCTTCGCTGTTCAGCGGACCGGAAACGTCGGCCTCGCTGCGATAGCGGTCCCAGGAGCCGACGCTGCCTTGCAGGGAGGCGCGGAAGTCCTGGGTCGGACGCTTGCGCACCATGTTGATCGCCGCCGCCGGGTTGCCTGCGCCCTGCATCAGGCCGGTGGCACCGCGCACCACTTCGACGCGGTCGAACATGGCCAGGTCGGCGGCGGAAATGACGTCCTGGGTATAGGTGGAAATGCTCGTCGGCAGGCCGTCGTACATGATGTTGTCGACGTCGAAGCCGCGCGCCGCGTACTTCACCCGGGCCGGCCCGTACTGTTGCACGGTGAGGCCGGTGACGCCCTTCACCGCGTCGTTGAGGTCGCGCATGCCCTGGTCGTCCATGCGCTGGCGGGTGACCACGCTGACCGACTGAGGGGTCTCGCGGATCGACATCGCCAGCTTGGTCGAGGTGCGCATCGCCCGGGTGGTGTAGGAGCCGCTGTCTTCGGTGATGGCGGCGGTGGCCGGGTCCTGGGTGGCGACCACGCTGAGCGCGCCGAGGTCGACGCTGTCGCCGGGGGCGATGCCGGCACCTGTCGGCGCGGCCTCGACCCAGGCGTCGCCGCCCCGTACCTCCCCGCTCAGTCCGGAACCTGCGAGCAGACGCTGCAGTGCCTCGCTCGGCTCCAGCGTGCCGCGTAGGGCCGGTGCGCGCCGGTCGGCCACGGTCGCGCGGTCGAAACGGATGCGCAGGCCGCTGGCGCCCTGCAATTGCTCGAGGGATGCGGCCAGGGGCTGAGCGGGAAGGTCAAGGGCGATGGGAGCGGCCTGGGCGGCCAGGGAAAGCGAGGAGAGACCGAGCAATAACGCACTGGAAACGACGTGTTTCATCTGCAGTGTCCTGGATGGCGGCGCAGGCAGGCCGTTGGCGCGACCGGCTGCGTTTCTTGTTTATGTGGGAAACCGGCGTAGGAATTCGCGGCGGGGCAAGTGTATGTAAATGTAAAAATGGAGTAAATGATAGAGATTATCGTTATCAGTAGTATTCGTAGAAATCCGATGAACTGCGTCCTGCCAGCGGCTGACGGGGATTTCCGCTGGATACCTCCCGTGAAGGCCGCCTGGATTCGTGATTCCAGCGCAAATGAATTTGCTCGATTCGGGTCTTAATCGAAGAGATGTAAGCCGCCACACTGCGCTTCCTTCGAGTCATCCCGCCCACGGAGCGCAGCCATGTCTTCCACCATCCACCCCCTCCCGTCCTTCGGTCTCGGCACCTTCCGCCTCACCGGCCAGGTCGTCGTCGACTCGGTGCGCAGCGCCCTCGAGCTGGGTTATCGCGCCATCGATACCGCGCAGATCTACGGCAACGAGGCGGATATCGGCCGGGCGATCGCCGAGAGCGGCGTACCGCGTTCCGAGCTGTTCCTCACCACCAAGGTCTGGGTCGACAACTACGCCCGCGAAAAGCTGCTCGCCAGCCTGCGCGAGAGTCTGGAGAAACTGCGCACCGACCGGTTGGACCTGGTCCTGATCCATTGGCCGGCAGCCGGCAACGGCGTCGAGCTGGCGGAGTACATGGCGGCGCTGGCGGAAGCCAAGTCCCTGGGCCTGACCCGGCGGATCGGCGTCTCCAACTTCAACATCGAGCTGACCCGCCAAGCCATCGCCGCGGTCGGTGCGGGCGAGATATCCACCAACCAGATCGAACTCAGCCCTTACTTGCAGAACCGCGCGCTGACCGCCTTCCTCGAGGAGCAGGGCATCGCGGTCACCTCGTACATGACCCTGGCCTACGGCAAGGTGCTGAAGGACCCGACGCTGGCCGGGATAGCCGCCAGGCACCGGGCCACGGTCGCCCAGGTGGCGCTGGCCTGGGCGATGCAACTGGGCTACGCGGTGATCCCGTCCTCGACCCGCCGCGAGAACCTCGCCAGCAACCTGCTGGCGCGCGACCTGCGCCTGGACGCCGAGGACATGGCGCGCATCGCCGGCCTCGAGCGTAACGGCCGCGAGGTCAGTCCGCAGGGCCTGGCGCCGGCCTGGGACTGAGAACCGCGTCGAGGGTCCGCCGCGCCGAGGCTCCGGTCGCGCGGTCGGTTCAGAGCTCGATGCGGTATTCGATCACGCCCGGCTTGTCCGCCACCCAGTCGTACAGGCGCTGCGCCCTGTGGTTGCTTTCCTGGGTATGCCAGTAGAGCCGCGCGCAGCGACGTTCCTCGGCCTGCCGGCGGACGTACTCGATCAACTGCTTGCCGATCTGCTGGCCGCGCACGTCGGGCGAGACATAGAGGTCTTCCAGGTAGCAGACGTCCTGTGCCGCCCAGGTCGAGCGGTGGTAGAGGAAGTTGACGATGCCATGCAGGCGGCGACCGTCGCTGGCCACCGCGCAGTGCATCGGTTCGCCCTCGTCGAAGAAGCGCCGCCAGGTGGCCTCGGTGGTCTGTGCCGAGAGTTCGACTTCATAGAACGCCTGGTAGGCCTTCCAGTGTTCGAGCCACTGCTCGAAGTCCTCGTGTGCCACGGGGCGTACCGATACCAGTGTGTGCAGGGATTGCATCCAGTGCTTCCTTCTTTGGCTTGATGGGGCGATCCGGCGGAGGCCGGGACCGAGGGTCTTGACCCGGGTGTTTTTATAGCCGCCTAATGGCTTGCCATATCCCACCAATTAGATGATCGAGGGCAGACCATTTGTTCAGGCAATCACTGCTCGAATCGGTCAAGGCGCGACTCCTCCATCCACAGCTCCAGGCCCTGCCGCTGCATGCGCGAATCCAGCGCGCGATCCGCCAACTGATCCTCGACGGTGCCCTGGCGCCGGGCAATCCGTTGCCGGCCTCGCGGGCGCTGGCGCAGTCGTTGGGGGTATCCCGCGACACCGTCGAAGCGGCCTATTCGCACCTGCATGCCGAGGGCTTCATCGAGCGTCGGGTCGGCAGCGGCAGCGTGGTGGCCGCGGCTACCCGGCTGTCCCCCGGCCGGCGCGGTGCGGGCGCTCCACGACGGGTCGGCGGCGCGCCGCGACTGAGCCGGCGTGGCGAGGCGATGCAGGCTGGCGGCGGGGTTCGCGAGCAGCTCGTCCCGCGCCCCTTCGCTCCCGGCGTGCCGGAGACCCGCACCTTTCCCCTGGCGACCTGGGAGCGCCTGCAGCGCCAGGTCCTCAAGGAATATGGCGCGCGCGCCCTGACCCACGGCGACCCGCAGGGCGCCGAACCGCTGCGCCAGGCGATCGCCGACTACGTCAACCTGGAGCGTGGCGCACGCGCCACGGCCGACCGGGTACTGGTGCTGACCAGTTCGCAACAGGCGCTGGGTCTTTGCGCCAGCGTGCTGCTCGACGCCGGCGAGCGGATATTCGTCGAGGACCCGGCCTACTACGGCGCGCGCAAGGCCTTCGAGGCCGCAGGCCTGGAGTGCCTGCCGGTCCCGGTCGACGAACAGGGCCTGCGGCCCGAGCCGATCCTCGCCCAGCCGCAGGCGGCGCGGGCGCTGTGCCTGACCCCGTCGCACCATTACCCGACCGGCGTGACCCTGTCGCTGGAGCGTCGCCTGGCGCTGATCGAATGGGCGCAGCGGCAGCAGGCATGGATCATCGAGGACGACTACGACAGCGAGTTCCACTACGCCGGCCGGCCCACCGCCTGCGTGCAAGGCCTGGACGTCCACGAGCGGACGCTCTACATCGGCACGTTCACCAAGTCGCTGTTTCCCGGCCTGCGCATCGGCTACATGGTCCTGCCGCCGGCGCTGGTGGCACCGATGACCGTCGCCCGCTCCCTGCAGGACGGGCACAACGCCTCGCTGGCGCAACTGACCCTGGCGCGCTTCATCGCCGGCGGCCACTTCGGCGCCTACGTGCGCGGCATGCGCAACCTCTACGGCGAGCGCCTGGGATTCCTCGCGGAGCGGGTAGGCAAGCGTCTGGGCGGCCTGGTCGAGCCGCGCGTGCCGGCCGGCGGGCTACAGATGCCCGGGCTGCTCTGCGCGGAAATCGACGAAACGCGCGCCATCGCGGCGGCATACCGCGCCGGTGTCGAGCTGGTCGGGCTCAGCGCCCTGCATCTCGCCGCGCCACCGCGAGCGGGTTTCCTGATGGGCTTCGCCGCCTACACCACGGACGAGCTGGAGGCGGCGGTCGGGGTCCTCGCGAAGACCCTGCGCGGTTTGCGTGCGAATCCCTAGGTCGCCGGCAAGCGTTCAGTCGCGCAGGGCGTAGACGTAGGCATCGACCTGGGCGCCGTCGGCCAGCGTTACCCGGGTCGCCACGCGCCGGTATTCGGTGCCTTCGAATTCATCCAGCGCGGGCCAGTGCTCGGCGAGGCGGTCGGAGACGAACACATGGCCGTGGATTTCCTCGCCGTCGGCGTCGATCGCCAGGCCCGGAAAGCCCATCCCGGCGCCCCAGCCCTTTTCCAGCAGGCGACCGCGGAGGCTGGCCGCCTGCCACTGCCCGCCGATCTTCTGCATCAGGTGTTCGTTGGGACGGCCGGGGCCGAGGCTGCCGTAGACGAAGAGTCGCTGCATCGATAACTCCCTTGAACGGAACAGCGTGGGCGCAAGACGTGAAGCCTTCCGCCCACGCCTTTCACTTGCTTGCCAGCGGTGGAGTACGCGGCGGCACGATACGCCGCGAGCCGGTCGACTCGAAGGCCGCGGCGAAGCGCAGCAGCGCCGAGTCGTCGTAGGCGCGGCCGGCGAAGGTCAGGCCCACCGGCATGCCGATGTCGGCCATCACCCCCATCGGTACGGTGACCGTCGGCACGCCGAGGTGGCGGATGGCGAGGTTGCCGTTGGCGACCCAGACACCGTTGCTCCAGGCGATGTCGGCCGAGGCCGGGTTGACGTCGGCGTCCGCCGGGCCGACGTCGGCGACGGTGGGGAAGAGCACGGCGTCCAGGCGCAGGCGTCGCATCCACTCCTCGAGGTCGATCCGCCGGGTTTCCTCAAGGCCGCGCAGGCCATCGGGGAGGGTCGCGATCCGGTCCCAGGGCTTGATGCCGCGCTCGGCCATCCGCACGTATTCGTCCATGCCGGCGGCCAGGTCGCCCTCGCGGTTGGGCAGGGTGCCGGGGTCGTGGGGGAAGATCTGCGGGCCGTCGACATCCGCCAGGCGGTTCAGCTTCGGATCGCCATTGGCGCGCAGGAAGTCGTCGAAGCCCCAGGCCGAGAGTTCCCACAGCTCGTCGTGGAGGAATTCCTTCGACACCAGGCCGCGGTTGAACACGGTGGGCGCGCCGGGTCGGTCGCCTTCGCAGTTCGACACCAGCGGGAAGTCCACCTCGATCACTTCGGCGCCGGCGGCTTCCAGGGCCTTGCGCGCCTGTTCCCAGAGGGCGATGACCGAGGGCCGGGTATGGATGCGCTGGCCGGTCGGGCCGCCGATCCCGGGGGACTCGCTGGTGCCCGCATCGGGGTCGGCGTTGATGAACATGCGCGGCACGCCGAAGCGCTTGCCGGCCAGGGCCTCGGCGCCTGCGGCCAGGGCCGGGTAGCTCGCCGGGCGTACCTCGGAGGCCTTGGGGATCGGCACCCAGGGCTGCATGCGCCAGAGGTCGCCGCGGGTATCGGGATCGTCGGCGACCACCACGTCGAGGATTTCCAGCAGGTCGGCCATGCTCCGCGCATAGGGCACCACCACGTCCATGGTCGGCGTCAGCGGCCAGTTGCCGCGCACCGAGATCACCCCGCGCGAAGGGGTGTAGGCGCACAGGCCGTTGTTCGACGCCGGGCCGCGCCCGCTCGACCAGGTTTCCTCGGCCAGGCCGAAGGCGGCGAAGCTGGCCGCGGTGGCGGTGCCGGCGCCATTGGAGGACCCCGAGGCGAAGGGCGCGGTGAGGTAGGCGGCATTGTACGGGCTCTCCGCGCGGCCGTAGACGCCGCGCTGCATGCCGCCGTTGGCCATGGGCGGCATGTTGGTCTTGCCCAGGCAGATCGCCCCGGCGGCGCGCAGGCGCTCGACGGTGAAGGCATCGCGCTGGGCCACCAGGTCCTTGAACGCCGGGCTGCCGGAAGCCGCGGTGAGGCCCTTGACCAGGTAGCTGTCCTTGGCGGTGTAGGGAATGCCGTCCAGCGGACCGAGGGTCTCGCCACGCGCCCGGCGGGCGTCGGAGGCCTGTGCTTCGGCCAGCGCATCGGGATTGCGCACCACCACCGCGTTCAGCGCGGTGGGCGTGCCGGGTGCATCGTAGGCGTCGATCCGCGCCAGGTAGGCCTGGACCAGTTCGACCGCCGTGGTACGACCGGACTCGAGCGCGTCACGCAGCTCGGCGATGGAAACCTCGGTGACCTCGATCATGCTGTCACCGCCTGGCGAATGGAGACGGGGAGACCGTTAGCGACGCTCATCATCGTTCCTCTTGTTCTCTGCTCGATGCGACGGGGGCCGCGAGGCGGCCGGGTCGATACAGGGGATGCAGTGTACATCCTGGCCGGCGTTCGCGGCTTCCCTGGCGGGGGCGCGGCAACGGCAGCCTGGGCGGTCGTTGAGGCCGGGGCTCAGATCCGGCGGCTGCGCAGCAGTAGCCAGAGCAGGTAGAAACCGCCGAGCAGGCCGGTCATCAGGCCGATCGGCAGGTTGGCGACGTATGCCAGGCGCTGGCCGAGCAGGTCGGCGGCCAGCAGCAGGACCGCGCCCATCAATGCGCCGGACAGCAACGGCACCCCGGCCGAGCGGGTCAGGCGCCGGGCCAGTTGCGGGCCGGCCAGGGCGATGAAGGCGATGGGGCCGGCCGCGGCGGTGGCGATGGCGGTCATGCCGACGGCGACCAGGACCATCTGCAAGCGCACGCGCTCCACCGCCACGCCGAGCTGGGCGGCGCTGGCATCGCCCAGCTCCAGCACCTCCAGGCGTCGACCGTGGTACAGCGCCAGCGGCACGCTGGCGAGCAGGCCCAGCGCTGCCGGGACGACGTGCGACCAGGTCCGGGTGTTCAGCGAGCCGGCCAGCCAGAGCTGGGCGTACATCGCCTGGTCGAGGTTGCCGGTGACCAGCAGCAGGCTGTTCAGGCCCGACAGGCTGGCGCCGACACCGATGCCCACCAGCACCAGGCGGTAGCCGCCGGCGGTGGCGCCCCGGCGCGCCAGCAGCACCACCGCCAGCGCCGTGCAGAGGCCGGCGGCCAGCGCCGCCAGCGAGGTGGCCAGCGGGCCGGCATCGAACAGGATGATCTGCACGATGGCGCCGCTGGCGGCGCCGGTGGTGAAACCGATGACGTCGGGCGAGCCCAGCGGATTGCGCGAGATCGACTGGAAGATCGCCCCGGCCATGCCCAGCGCGGCGCCAACCAGGCAGGCGGTGAGCACCCGTGGCAGGCGCACGCGCTGGACGATGCGCTGGGCGGTGGGGTCCTGGCCCTGGCCGAGCAGGCTGGCGAACACCTCTGCCGGGCCCAGCGCCAGGCTGCCGGTCCCCAGCAGGGCCGCCGCCAGCGCCAGCCCGATCCCCGCGAGGACCAGGCAGGCCAGCGCCGCCCGTGGCCGCCAACGCAGCGACAGGGAACCCAGGCGCAGGGCGTGGAGGCCGTTCACAGGCGACTCAGGCGGAAGCGCCTGACCAGGACGATGAAGGCCGGCCCGCCGAGCAGCAACGCGACGATTCCGGCGGCGATCTCCGCCGGCGCCGCCAGCAGCCGCCCGAGGATGTCGGCGCCGAGCAGCAGGCCGGCGGCGATCAGCGCCGAGAAAGGCAGGATCCAGCGCTGGTCCGGCCCGGCCAGCAACCGCGCGAGGTGCGGGGCGACCAGGCCGACGAAGGCGATCGGCCCGGCCAGGGCGGTGGCCGCGCCGGCCAGCAGCATCACCGCCAGGCAGGCGAGCAACCAGGTCAGGCGCAGGTCGACGCCGAGCGCCCGGCCGATCTCCTGGCCCAGGGCCAGGGCGTTGAGCCTGGCGGCGAGGGCGAAGGCGGCGGCCAGCCCGGCGCCGATGGCCAGGCCCGGCCATCCGAGCAGGGCGAAGCCGCTGCCGGAAAGCGAGCCGGCGGCCCAGTGGCGGAAGCGGTCGAAGACTTCCGGCGGGGCGTTCAGCACGATGATTCCGGTCAGCGAGGCGAGCATCACCGACAAGCCGGCACCCGCCAGCACCAGGCGCACCGGGTTGGTGCCGGTCTCGCGGGCCTGGCCGAGAAGGAATACGGCGATGCCGGCCAGGCCGGCGCCGAGGAAGGCGCAACCGAGGTACTGGCCCATGCTCGCCAGGTCGAACAGCGCGACCCCGACGATCACCGCCAGCGCCGCGCCGGCGTTGATCCCCAGCAGGCCGGGTTCGGCCAGCGGATTGCGCGTCAGCGCCTGCATCAGCGCGCCGGCCACTCCCAGTGCCGCACCGGCCAGCAGCGCCACCAGGGTGCGCGGCAGGCGCAGTTCGCGTACCACCAGGTGGCGATCATCGTGCGGATCGACGGCTTGCAGGGCATCCAGGGTGACCGCCAGGGGCACCGGCCGCGAGCCCAGCGCCAGGCTGGCCAGGGCCGCCAGCGCGAGCAGCAGCGCGCCGGCGAGCAGGCCCCAGGCGCGCAGGCGCCGGCGGCGCATCGGGGACGCCTGCATGAGCGGACTTCCGGCGAACGGGCGCATGGCTCAGCGGAAATGGCGGGCGACGTTGTCGATCATCTGCCGCCCCGAGTAGTAGTCGATGCGGAAGGAACTGGGGCCCAGGGCGTACACGCGCTTTTCGCGCACCGCCGACAGGTTGGCCAGCACCGGGTCGGCGAGGAACGCCTGCACGTCGTCGTCGCTGGCGCCGAGCAGGAACACGCTGTCGCCGGCGATGGCGGCGGGCAGGTTTTCCCGCGAGATGAACTGGAAGTCCGAGGCGCGCGTCACCTTGCCCGCCAGCGCCTCCGGCAGTTCCGCCACCTGGAAGCCGAGGGCTTCGAGCAGGCGTGCCTGGGGGCTGGCCTGGCGGCCGATGGAATAGCTGCCGGCGATGTTGTAGCCGACCACACTGACCGGGCCCTGCGGCGGCGCGATGGCCGCGGCGACTTCGGCGGTGTAGGCGTCGAAGCGCTGGATGGCGGCCTGCGCCTGGCGTTCCAGGCCGGTGTGCCGGCCCAGCTCGGTAGCCAGTTCCTGCCAGCTGTGTTTCGAGTAGTCGACCACCAGCGTCGGTACGCCCTGCGCCTCCAGCTCCGCACGGTATGGCGCGGCGCTGTCGGCGCCGGTGGCGGAGGCGACCAGCAGGTCCGGATCCTGGGCGATCACCGCTTCGATGTCGAAGCGCAGGTTGCGGTAGAGCACCTCGACGCCACGCTGGTCGGCGACCTTCGCCCATTGCGAGAAGAAGCCCTTGGCGTCGGTCAGGCGACTTGGCGTGGTGGCGGCGCTGGCCACCAGCGGCGCGTCCATCGCCAGCAGGATGCCGGTGACGCTCGGGGTGGTGGAGACGATCCGCGCCGGCTTCGGCTCCCCGGCCGCGGCGAGGGTGGCGAACAGGCTCAGGACGAGGGCGAGTAACGGCAGGGCGGAGCGGCGGCGGGTCGGCATGAAGGCTGTTTTCGCTGTAGGGGAAGCCGGGCGGACGGATTCATATGATAATGCTTCTCATGCAGTCTATTCCATAATGTAGAATCGATTCCACATATTCGAGCCATTCTTATCCAGGAACCTCCCATGACCCATCGCCTGCACGCGGACGCCGTGACCTTGCGCCGCGACGCGCGGACCGTTTCGCGGAATCTCTCGCTGGCCATCCCCGAGGGTTCGTTCAGTGTGATCGTCGGGCCCAACGCCTGCGGCAAGTCGACCCTGCTGGCGGCATTGTCGCGTCTGTTGGCGCCGGCCGAGGGCCGGGTGGTGCTGGATGGCAGGGATATCCACAGCCTGCCGGGGCGGGAAGTGGCGCGGCGTCTCGGCCTGCTGCCGCAGAGCGCGCTGGCGCCGGATGGCATCACGGTGGCCGAGCTGGTGGCGCGCGGACGCTATCCGCACCAGTCGTTCCTGCGCCAGTGGTCGCCGGCGGATGAGCGCGCGGTAGCGGCGGCGCTACGCGCCACGCGGGTCGACGGCCTGGCCGAGCGACCGCTCGACGCGCTCTCCGGCGGCCAGCGGCAACGCGTGTGGATCGCCATGGTGCTGGCGCAGGAAACCCCGTTGCTGCTGCTCGACGAGCCGACCACCTACCTGGATATCGTCCACCAGATCGAATTGCTCGAACTGCTCGCCGAGCTGAATCGCCAGGGGCGCACCATCGTCGCCGTGCTGCACGACCTCAACCAGGCCTGCCGCTATGCCTCGCACCTGATCGCCATGCGTGACGGCGCGATCCTCGCCGAGGGCGCGCCGGCGCATATCTTCACCGAGCGTCTGGTGGAGGAGGTGTTCGGCTTGCGCTCGTTGATCATCGCCGACCCGGTCAGCGGCACGCCGCTGCTGGTGCCGCGCGGGATCGCCGCCGACGCGCCGGGCTGAGGTGGCTCAGCGCGGCGGCGGCCGCATGCCGGGATGGAGGACCAGGCCGCCGGTGGACTGGTTGACCTGCAGCGCCTCGTGGAACAGCGCGTCGCGGTCTTCCGCCGACTGCAACTGGCCGAGATCGGTCACCGTGGTCATGGCGCAGACGATCTCCTGCTGGGCGTCGAACACCGGCGCCGCCTGGCCGGTGACGTTCGACAGCAGGTGGCTGGTCAGTTCGGCCCAGCAGCGCTCGCGCACCTCGTCGAGCAGCGCGCGGCTCGGCGGGCTGCCGCGGAAGTGCGCCGGTTGCTGCTTGCGCGCGGCGTCGACCACGGCCTTCGGCAGGAAGGCCTGGAACACCAGGCCGCAAGCGGTATTGTCGATGGGCAGGATATCGCCCAGGGCCAGCGGGTTGATCGAGAAATAGGCGCTGCGGTACCAGCGCACCAGGGTCGGGCCGCGCTCGGTCCAGATCGCCACCCCGCCGCTGGCGGCATGCCGTTGGGCCAGGGCCTTCATGTGGCGGGCGGCGATATCCACCGCGTCGATCCGCTTCAGCGCGCCTATGCCGATGCTCAGCGCCGCCGGCCCGAGGTCGTAGAGACCGCTGAGCGGGTCCTGGCGGGCCAGGCCTTCCTTCACCAGGCTCTGCAGGTAGCGGTGCGCGGTGGAGCCGCCGGTGCCGGTGCGCCGGGCCACTTCGCCGAGGGCCAGCTCGCCTTCGGCGTTGGCCAGGGTCTTCAGGAAGCGCGCGGCGATGGACACCGACTGGATGGTGCCGGAGCGCTTTTCGCCCGGGGCGTCCGGCATCTCGTCCGCCGGGGGCTGCGAAGTATTCAACGGCTCGGTCTCCTCACCACGGTTGATCCATAGGCTTCGGTCCGCGCTGCGGTGGCGCGGGCGGCGCCCATGATACCGATTCCCCGGGGCGGTGGGGCGCCGCGGAAGGGACGGGCGTAGGAGATTCCATATTTCGCAATGAGGAATTTATTCCCCATTGAGGAATGATCTGGTGGCGTGATAGCCTGAATGGAAAAGAGAGTCATTCCCATTTGGAGAAGATCCTTGAACGCCCGCACGCACCGCACGCTCAACCGGGGAATCGGCGTCGTCACGCTGTCCACCCTGCTCGCCTCGCCATCGGCACTGGCCCGGGAAAACCCGCCCGCCGAGGACGAACCCGCCGCCCTCGAGGCGCTGGTCGTGACCGGCGAGAAACGTGAACGCTCGCTGAAGGACACGGCGTCCTCGGTATCGCTCACCAGCGCCCGCGACATCGACCGCAAGCAGACCGGCAACGCCTCGGTCGCCGAGGTGATCAATGGCAGTCCCAACGTGGTCTACACCGACTCGGTGGGCGCGCCGATCATCCGCGGCCAGGACACCCAGGGCCCGAACAACGGGCAGAACGTGTTCTGGGGCGGCACCGTGCCGCGGGCGACGATCAACCTCGATGGCCACTACCTGAACTACAACGAGATGTTCTTCGGCGCGACCTCGGTCTGGGACGTCGACAGCATCGAGGTGTTCCGCGGCCCGCAGACCACTTCCCAGGGCGCCAACGCCATCGCCGGGGCGATCATCGTCAACACCAAGGACCCGACCTTCAGCCCCGAGGCTGCCTACCAGGCGGAGATCGGCAGCTACCATTCGCGGCGCAGCTCGATCGCAGTGTCCGGCCCGCTGGCGCAGGACTTCGCCGGGCGCCTGGCGGTGGACTACGCGGGCCGCGACACCTTCATCGACTACGACAACCCGAAGTTCCAGGACAGCGGCACCGACCAGGACTTCCGCGCCCTCAACGCGCGCGCCAAGCTGCTCTGGCTGCCCAGCGGAATTCCGGGCCTGGAGAGCAAGTTCACCTTCTCCCACAACGACAGCAACCGCCCGACCCAGGAAGCGGCGACCCGCCCGTTCGACAAGCTCGACCATCGCTCGACCACCATGCCCAGCTGGGAGCAGGACACCAACACCAGCATCCTCGACGTCGCCTATGACCTCGACAACGGCATCCGCCTGTTCAACCAGGCGCAGTACTCGCTGTCCTCGGTGCACCGCACCACCGGCGCGGGCGGCGAGGGCGACGCCGACATCCGCCAGAAGAACGCCTCCAACGAATCGCGGATCAGCTTCGGCGAGCAGGAGGACCGGATCAGCGGCATGGGCGGGGTCTACTACGCCCGCACCCGCACCGACGAGACGCTGCACCTGCGCGGGCTGTCGGCCTTCGACGACACGAAGAAGAACCTCGGTGTGTTCGGCGAGCTGAACTACCGCCTGAGCGACCGCTGGACCCTGACCACCGGCCTGCGCTACCAGGAGGACCGCATCGAGCGCAGCGGCAACTCGGTGCTGGCGCCGCGTCCGCTGGACTACCAGAAGACCTTCTCGGCCTTCCTGCCGAAAGTCTCCCTGGCCTTCGCCGCAACCCCGGACTGGACCGTCGGCGGCCTGGTCAGCCGCGGCTACAACCCCGGCGGCGTGTCGCTCAACCTGACTACCCGCAACTGGGCCTACTTCAAGGAAGAAACCATCTCGAACTACGAACTGTTCACCCGCGCCAGCCTGCTCGACGGCCGCCTGCTGCTGAACGGCAACCTGTTCTTCATGGATTTCAAGGACGCCCAGTACAACATCCCGGTGGTGGTTTCGCCGGGGGTGGCGCAGTCGTACACCATCAACGCCGAGAAGGCCCACGCCTACGGCATGGAGCTGGACCTCGACTACCGCCTGCGCGACGACCTGCGGCTGAAGGCCAGCGCCGGCGTGCTACGCACCCGGATCGACGAGATGTCCGGCAATACCGGCTACGAGCACAACGAGTTCGCCCGCTCGCCGGGCTATACCCTCAGTTTCGGACCGAGCTGGGACGTCACCGAGCGCCTCAACCTGAACGCCCAGGTGCGCTACCTGGACGGCTACTACTCGGACACCGCCAACACCAAGGCCTACTCGATCAAGGCCTACACCCTCACCGACGCCCGCGCCAGCTACCGCTTCAACGACCAGGTGCAGCTCTATGGCTACGTGAAGAACGTGTTCGACGACCGCTCGCCCACCTACATGCAGGAAAACCGGGGGATCGGCGGCATCGAGGCGAGCATGACGCAGCCGCGGACCCTCGGCATCGGCATCAAGGGCACCTTCTAGGCACCCCGAGAAGCCGGCCCCGCGCAGGGCCGGCCCAGCCCCAGAGCCCATACAGGAGATTGGCACGATGAGTACCCCGAAACGCCTGCACATCGGCATGTCGCTGGCCCCCACCTGGCTCAGCGGCGATGCCTGGCGGCGCCCCGACAGCAACATCGAAGGCATCTTCGGCAGCGATTTCGCCGTCGACATCGCCAGGCGCTCCGAAGCCGCCCACCTCGACTTCGTGTTTCGCCCGGACGTCAGCAGCCTGCCACTGGACGTGCTGGAGACCGGCTCCGGCTTCGCCAGCCTGGATCCCACCGTACTGCTTGCCGCGGTCGCCCGCGAAACCTCGCGGATCGGCCTGGTGTCGACGGTCTCCACCACGTTCTATCCGCCCTACGTGGTGGCCCGGCAGCTGCAATCGCTGCACTGGATCAGCAACGGCCGCGCCGGCTGGAACATCGTCACCGCGCTGCAGGGCCACGAGAACTTCGGCCTGGACGCGATGCCCGATGCGGAGCAGCGCTACGCGCGCGCCGCCGAGTTCACCCGGCTGGTGCACGACCTGTGGGACAGCTTCCCCCGCGAGGCACTCCTGGTCGACCGCGAGAGCGGCCGCTACGCCGACGTTTCCCGGGTGCGCCCGGTCGACCACGACGGCGAATTCCTCAAGGTCAAGGGACCGCTCAACCTGCCGGCCTTCGGCGAGGCGCGGATTCCCCTGGTGCAGGCCGGCGCCTCCGAGAGCGGGCGCGATTTCGCCGCCTCGGTGGCCGACCTGGTGTTCGCGCCGACCCCGGACAAGGAGGCTGCCCTGGAACTGCGCCGCGACCTTTCCCGCCGCGCCGAACGCCACGGTCGCTCGCCGCGCGACGTGCGCCTGCTGCCGGGCTTCAGCCTGTACCTGGCGGAGAGCCGCGAGGAGGCGCGGGAAATCTTCATGCAGACCCACGCGCGCCTGGACCGCGCGCGCAAGTTCGCCACGATCAGGCAGATGCTCGGCCTCGACCTCAGCGACTGGCCGCTGGACCGGCCGATTTCCGCGGCCGACCTGCCGCCGCCGGTGGCCAACCCCGGCAGCCGCACCCACACCGACCTGCTGCGGCGCCTGATCGAGCGCGAGACGTTACGCCTGGACCAGTTGCTGCTGCGCCCCGAGGTGGTTTCCGCGGCGCACTGGCAGGTCATCGGTACGGTGGACGATGCCGTCGAGCAGATCGTCGACTGGGCCGCCGCCGGCGCCATGGACGGTTTCATCGCCGCGCCGGGAGGCTCGGTCGGCTCGCTGCGGCTGTTCCTCGAACAGGTGGTGCCGCGCCTGGTGGAGAAGGGGCTGTTCCGCGAGCGCTACAGCGCCACTACCTTCGCCGGGCACCTGGCAGAGGAATGATGGAAAGGGCCGGCGACGGCCGCGACCTGGCGGCGATGGCGAGCGAGTGACCGCCTGCGGTTGGCCGCCTGACGGGCCCGCTGTATCGCAGCACGCCATCCGACCGGTGGGGCGTGGTACAGGCGAGGGAGCCTCTGCCTTGGCGTAGATACCGTCGTACCCCGGGGATCATCCGGACAGGTCGCAGCCTGGGCAGCGCTGGCCGTCGGCAGGCCTGGCATTCTGCTGTTACAACCATCCATCCATTCCTGCGGAAACGAGTGAACTCAATCGCCCCGAGCGCTGTCTGTCAGCCGTCGGCCCAACCGGGCCGGGCGCATGGCCCTTGGCCATGCGGTAGCCCCGCCCCGGTCGCGCGCTTGTCCATAACAATTCGACTGGCCGGCTTTTTCGCTCCCCTTTGCGGGTTTCGTTCTCTCGCCATGTGAAGATTGCCATGTCCCTATCCCGTCGCATCCCCGCCGCTCTTTCCCCGTTCCAGAACCGCGTCATCGGAGCCTGCCTGCTCGGCGGCCTGCTGGCGGCCGGCGCCCCGGCGCAGGCCGAGGAGGCGACCGGCAGCGCGCGCTGGGTGAGCGACAGCCTGACCACTTTCGTGCGCAGCGGCCCCACCGATGGCTATCGCATCGTCGGCACCCTCACCTCCGGGCAGAAGGTCGAGCTGCTTGGCACCCAGGGCAACTACAGCCAGGTGCGCGGCGAGAACGGCAGCACCGTGTGGATTCCCAGCCGCGACTTGCAGGAGGTTCCCGGCCAGGCCGAGCGCCTGCCGCAACTGGAACAGAAGGTGGCCGCCCTGACCGCCGAGCTGGACGGCATCAACGACACCTGGAAGACCCGCGTGCAGGGCATGCAGGAAACCCTCGACACGCGCAAGAAGCTGATCGACGAATTGCAGGCGGCGCGCAGCAACCTGGACGCCGAGCTCGGCAAGGCCCGCTCCGACCTGCGGGCGGTGCAGGCGCAACTGGGCGACGAGAACAAGCAGGTGCTGATGCGCTACATGGTCTACGGCGGCAGCATCGCCGGCGCCGGCCTGTTCGCCGGGCTGATCCTGCCGTCGCTGCTGCGGGTGCGGCGCAAGCGCAACGACAAGTGGTTCTGAGCCTCCGCCCGCGTCTCTGCGTTTCGTAAAGCAAGCCCCGCCGGCCGCGGGGCTGTGTCGCAAGCGCGACAAGGGCTGAAGCGTCAGCCGCCCGGCGAGACGATGATCTTCACGTTGTGCTCCTTGTTGTTCACCAACTCTTCGAAACCGCGCTCGACGATTTCTTCCAGGCCGATGCGACCGGTCACCAGCGGTGCGATGTCGAGGCGGCCGTCGGCTATGAAGGCGATCACGTCGGCGAACTCGCCGTTGTAGGCGAGGGCCCCGAGCAACTGCTTCTCGGTGGAAACCAGCTCGAAGAAATTGAATTCACTGGGCTCCTCGAAGATTCCCACAAGCACGCATTTGCCGGCCTTGCGGATGGCATCGATGGCCAGCTTGGCGGTGTGCTTGTTGCCGATGCATTCGAAGCTGACGTCGGCGCCAAGCCCGCCGGTGAGGGCGCGGATTTCGCCTAGGGCGTCGCACCGCGAGGGGTCGAGCACCTGGCTGGCGCCGACCTCCAGGGCCTTGGCCTTGCGCGCCGAGGACATCTCCAGGGCGATCACCTGTGCCGCGCCGGCGGCGCGCGCGCACATGATGGTGCACAGGCCGATGGTGCCGGCGCCGACCACCACCACGTTCTGCCCGAGCAGGCTGCCGGCCTTCTTCACCGCGTGCATGCCCACCGCCAGCGGCTCGATCAGCGCGCCGGCCTCGCTGGGAAATCCGGCCGGCAGGGCGTAGAGCAGGTTGGCCGGTACGTTGACGTATTCGGCGAAGGCGCCGTTGTTCATCAGCCCGGTGAAGGCCAGGTTCTCGCAGATGTTGTACAGCCCATGCCGGCAGTAGTAGCAGGTGCCGCAATGCTGGCAGGCGTCTGCGGCGACCGCCTGGCCGAGGGCGAAGCCGGTCACGCCGTTGCCGAGGCGGACGATTTCGCCGCTGAACTCGTGGCCGAGGATGCACCGATCCTTGAGGCCGGTGAGCGGGTGCGGCGCCTCCACGGGGATGAATACCGGGCCGGCCAGGTATTCGTGCAGGTCGGAGCCGCAGATGCCGCACCAGTGCACGCGGATCTGCACCCAGCCGGGCGGCGGCTCGGCCGGGAGCGGCACGTCTTCCACGCGGATATCGTGGCGGCCGTGCCAGACGGCGGCGCGCATCGCCGCGTTGGCTTGCGGGGAACTGTTCATGTCGGTCGTCTCCTCAATGCTGGCGGAGGAAGTCGAGCAGCAGGCGGTTGACCTGCTCGGCGGCCTCCATCTGCACCATGTGCGCCTGTCCGGGAATGATCTCCACCTGGGCTGGCAGGCCCTCGGCATGCCGCGCCGGGATGATCGCGTCATCGCTGCCCCAGATCGCCAGGACCGGCTGGCGGCCCTCGCTCGCCACGGCACGCAGGTCGTTGCGCTGGCGACCGTCGGCGAACAGGTTGTCCAGCAACTGGCGCAGGGCCACATCGACGCCTTCCAGGCGCTTGTAGCGGAGCATGTCCTCGAGCATCTGCCGGGTGACCAGCGCGGGGTCGGAGAACAACTGCACCAGTTGCGGCTTCAACGCGTTGCGGTTGGCCGCCTCGACGAAGCCGCGCAGGTAGTCGCCGTTGATCTCCTCGCCGAGGCCGGCGCTGCCGATCAGGCTCAGCGACAGCACCCGCTGCGGCGCCAGGCGCGCGCAGTTCAGCGCCACCGCTCCCCCCATGGAGTGACCGGCCAGGTGTACCTGTTCCAGGTCGAGGTGGTCGAGCAGGGCCAGCACGCTGCCGCTGAGTTCATCGAGGTCGCCGCGCACCAGGGCCTTGCCGGACTCGCCGTGGCCCGGCAGGTCTAGAGCGATCACCCGCCGCTCGGCGGCCAGCGCCTCGTGGTTGAACAACCAGTTGTTCAGGTCGCCACCGAAACCGTGGATCAGCAGTAGCGCCGGATCGCCCTCGCCGCGGTCGAAATAGCGCAGGAGGCGCCCGTCCAGCTCGACTTTCCGCGGTGCCGGTCCGCTATCCCCAGCGTCCTCGTCGGCGGGTACGAATTCGGCCTGGAAGCGTTGCACCAGTGCGTCGATCTCCTCGTCGCTCGCCTCGCCCTCGACCACCACGCCGAGCAGCGCGCCGACCGCCAGGGTCTCGTCCTCGCGCGCCACCTTGCGCCGCAGCACGCCCGAGAAGGGCGCCTCGACGCTGCTGGAGATCTTGTCGGTCTCCACGTCGAGCACCTCGTCGCCTTTCTCGATATGCGCGCCCTCTTCCTTGAGCCAGGCGTCCACCCGACCCTCGGTCATCGACAGGCCCCACTTGGGCATGGTCAGTGTATGGATCCGGCTCATGCCGCGTCCCTCCCTTCCAGGGCCTGGCGCACGGCTGCCTCGATCTTCGCCGCGTCGGGGATGTAGAGGTCTTCCAGGGCGTCGGAGAAAGGCACCGGCGTATGGGGCGCGGTGACCCGGCGGATCGGCGCGCGCAGCGCGGAGAAGGCCCGTTCGGCGACCAGCGCGGCGATGTCGGTGGCCATCGAGCAGCGTGGGTTGGCTTCGTCGACCACCACCAGGCGGCCGGTCTTTTCCACGCTTTCGAGAATGCTGTCCTCGTCCAGCGGGCTGGTGCTGCGCAGGTCCAGTACTTCGCAGGAGATGCCCTGGCGCGCCAGGCTGGCGGCGGCGTCCAGCGCCAGGTGGACCATGCGGCCGTAGGTCACCAGGGTGACGTCGTCGCCGTCGCGGAGGAAGTTCGCCTCGCCGAAGGGTACGCTGTACAGCTCCTCGGGTACCTCGCCCTGCATCGAATAGAGCAGCTTGTGCTCGCAGAAGATCACCGGGTCGTTGTCGCGGATCGCCTGGACCAGCAGGCCCTTGGCGTCGTAGGGCGACGACGGGCAGACCACCTTGAGGCCGGGGATGTGGGTCCATAGCGAAGTGAGCATCTGCGAATGCTGGGCGGCGGCGCGCAGGCCGGCGCCGACCATGGTACGGATCACCAGCGGGGTGACCGCCTTGCCGCCGAACATGTAGCGGAACTTGGCGGCCTGGTTGAGGATCTGGTCCAGGCAGCAACCGGCGAAGTCGACGAACATCAGTTCGCACACCGGGCGCATGCCGCGGGTGGCGGCGCCGACCGCGGCGCCGACATAGCCGATCTCTGACAACGGGGTGTCCAGCACGCGGCCGGGGAACTGGTGGTAGAGGCCCTTGGTGACCCCCAGCACGCCGCCCCAGGCGTCGTCCTCGCCGGGCGCGCCGGCGCCGCCGGCATTGTCTTCGCCCATGATGAAGACGCTCGGGTCGCGGCGCATTTCCTGGGCCAGCGCCTCGTTGATGGCCTGCTGGTAGCTGATCTTTCTCGCCATGATGGTTCTCCTCGTTCTTGTTTTCGGGCGGCTCAGGGATAGGACACGTAGACGTCGCGCAGCAGGTCGTCCGGCTCCGGCTTGGGATCGTTCTTCGCGCGCTGCACGGCATCCTCGATGCGCGCCTCGACCTCGGCGTCGATGGCGTCCAGGTCGCTGGCGGAGAGCAGGCCGGCGTGGCAGGTGCGTTCGCGGAACTGCTTGAGGCAGTCGCGGGTTTCCCGGTAGTGCTTTACTTCGTCGGGATCGCGGTAGGTCTGTGCGTCGCCCTCGAAGTGTCCGTAGTAGCGGGTCAGCTTGACTTCGATCAGCGACGGCCCCTCGCCGGCGCGGGCGCGCTCGATGGCGGCGCCGGCAGCCTCGTGGACGGCGAAGAAGTCGAAGCCGTCGACGGTCACCCCGGGCATGCCGAAACCGGCGGCGCGGTCGGCGATGTGGTCGCAGGCCACCGACCAGTTGGCCGCGGTGGCCTCGGCATAGCCGTTGTTCTCGGCGACGAACAGGCACGGCAGGTTCCACACCGCGGCCAGGTTCATCGCCTCGAACACCGCGCCTTCGTTGGAGCCGCCATCGCCGAAGAAGGCCACCGCCACCGCATCGCTGCCTTTCAGCTTGGCCGCCAGCGCGGCGCCGGCGGCCAGCGGCGCGCCGGCGCCGACGATTCCGTTGGCGCCGAGCATGCCTTTCTCCAGGTCGGCGATATGCATGGAGCCGCCCTTGCCCTGGCAGACCCCGGTCTTCTTGCCATAGATCTCCGCCATCATGCCGTGCACGTCTACGCCCTTGGCGATGCAGTGGCCGTGGCCGCGATGGGTGGAGGCGATGCAGTCGTCGTCGCGCAGGTGCGCCATCACGCCGGCGGCGGAGGCTTCCTCGCCGGCGTAGAGGTGGACGAAGCCGGGTATCTCGCCCGTGGCGAACTCGACGTGCAGGCGTTCCTCGAAGGCGCGGATGGTGCGCATCACGCGGTAGGCATGGAGCAGTTGGTCGGTGCTCAGAGTGGACATCTTGTTGTTCTCCAGGTTGTCTTCACGGGGTCATCGGGGTTCGCTGGCCGGCCAGCAGGCGATGGCGGGCGGCGTAGGCGAGGGTGGCCGGCACATCGACGCTGAACGGGCCGGAAGGGTCGAGGGTGATGCTCGGGCGGTCGGTGGTGCTGAACTCGATCTCGCGCTCTCCGTCCAGCGCCAGGGTCCCGCTGGACAGGCTCGGCGCGTGGGCCACGCCGGGTTGCAGGTAGCCGGCGGCAGAGACCCCGCAGCCCACCAGCAGGCCCGGCGCCAGCGGCACCAGCAGGCTCTCGCGGGCGTCCGGATGCAGGCGCATCCACGCGCCGTGGGGCTCCTCGCGGCTCACCGGCGACCACAGTCCGCAAAGCGCCGAAAGGCCGATGGCGTGGGGTTCGGCGAAGCTGACGAAGACTTCGGCGAGGTCTTCGGCGCGACTGATGGCGCGGGCGCCGATGAACGGCTGCGGCGACACCGCGACGTCCACCAGCGCCCACTCGCAGAGCCCGCGGCGCGGCTCGCGCACCAGCAGGCGCTTGTTGCGTCGCAGGCCGATCTCCGGCGGCACCCGGTTGCTGGCGCAGAGGCCGCCGGCGAGCCCCGCGCCGGTGGCTTCGCGCAGCTCCGGGAAGGCGTTGTTGGTCCCGGTGGACAGCGCCAGCAGGGGGACGTCGCCGACCTCGGCGGCTACTGCCTTGTGCGTGCCGTCGCCGCCGAGCACGGCGATCAGCGCCACGCCGCGCTCGACCATGCGCCGCGCCGCCAGGCGGGTATCCTCGACGCTCTGGCGCAGCGGCATGTCGAGGAACTCCAGGAACGGCCAGTGGCCGTCGCGGGCCTGGCGGGTCTGGCTGGACCGGAGCACGGCGGCGGCGATGCCGGTCATGTCCGGCGGCAGCAACGCATGGCGGATGCCGGTGGCGCCGAAGGCGGCGAGCAGGCGTTGCACCACCGATGCCTTGTCGGTGCTGGAGTGCAGCCCGGCATGGGCGGTGAGGCGACGCAGGTCGCGACCGGAGGCCGGGTTGGCGATGATGCCGACGATCGGCGAGGGCGGGGTCATAGCGAGAATCCGCCGTCGACGGCGATGGCCTGGCCGGTGACGTGCGGCGCGCAGGCCAGGTAGACGACGAGCTGGCCCATGTCTTCGACGGTCTGCGCCTGACCCTGGGGCAGCAGGCTGGCCTGGTGGCGTTCCCAGGACTGCGCCTCGCTTTCGCCGGCCTGCCGCCAGCGGCCCGACAAGCCGTCCTCGCCGCGCCACATTCCGGTGCCGACGATTCCCGGGCAGAGCGCGTTGACCGTCACCCCGTCGCGCGCGACCTCCTTGGCCAGGGCATTGCTGAAACCGATCACGGCAAACTTCGAGGCACAGTAGTGGGCGAGGTCGGGGAGACCGACCTTGCCGGCGATCGATGACAGGTTGACGATCCGCCCCCAGCGCTGCGCCTGCATCAGCGGCAGTTCGGCCTGGCAGCAGAGGAACACGCCGCGGGCGTTGACGTTCATCACCCGGTCCCAGTCGGCGAGGCTGAGTTCGGCGACCTTGCGGATGCTGATCACCCCGGCATTGTTCACCGCCACGTCGAGCCGGCCGAACTCCGTGGCGACCCGCTCGACCATCGCCCGGACGCTGTCGCCGTCGCTGACGTCGACCCCAAGGGCCAGGCTGCGGCGACCGAGGCTGCGGATCGCGGCGGCGGTTTCCTCGGCGACCTGCGGATCGAGGTCGGCCACCGCCACGTCGGCGCCGGCGCGCGCCAGGGCGAGGGCGATGCCCCGGCCGATGCCGCGTCCGGCGCCGGTCACCAGCGCGACCCGGGAAGAAAGGGAGAAATCGTCGGACGACGTAGCGTGCATGCTTCACCTCTGATTGTTCTTGTAGGTGTATGCGGCAGGGCGTTGGGAGGAGCGGACAGTCCGCCCTGCCGTCGCCGTGGCTGGAGCAAGGCCGATGCCAGGTTGCGGCGTGGCGGCCGGAAGGCCCGTCGTAGAGCGCCGGCATGGGAAGGCCGGCGACCGCCGGGGCGACGTCCGGCGAGACAACCCATGTCATCGCGCACGGGTTCCCGGCGAGACGCTGAGACGCTCCGTCTCAGTCGTCGGCTGTGGCGGCCCGGCGCTTGTCGAGGGTCGCCGATGGGCGCTTAATGGGCGGCACAACAACAAGATGCCGAGCAACGGAGGCCCCATGCTTTCCGCACACTCGAAGGACCATGTGGACTGTGTCAGCCGTGTCCTGAGGAACGCCGCGCGCCTGCCGCAGGCGCCGGTGCCGACGCCGATCCTCGACTCCTGGCGCCGCTCCATGGAGCAGCACCGTCTCGACCCGGGGTCCCTGCAAGGGCCGCGGATTCTCTCGCAGACCCTCCTCGACGAATGTCGCGAGCGTTCCGAACTGTTCCTGCGCATCGCCAGCGAAGAGGTGGCGCGACTGCATGGACGGGTGCGCGATGCCGACTACTGCGTACTGCTCACCGATGCCCAGGGGCGGACCATCGACTACCGTGTCGAGTCGACCATCCGCAACGACTGCCGCAAGGCCGGGCTGTACCTCGGCACCTGCTGGTCGGAAGGCGAGGAGGGCACCTGCGGGGTGGCCGCCGTACTCACCGACAGGACTGCGGTGACGGTGCACAAGCGCGATCACTTCCGCGCCGCCTTCATCGACCTGACCTGTTCCGCGGCGCCGGTCTTCGATCCGCAGGGCGAGTTGCTCGGTGTGCTCGACGTTTCCGCCGTGCAATCGCCGGACGACCGCCGTAGCCAGCATCTGATCCGGCAGATGGTGGCGCAGAGCGCGCGGGAGATCGAGAACGCCTTCTTCATGCACAGCGCCCAGGGCCATTGGGTGCTGCGCGCGCACCGTGCGCCGGGCTACGTCGACAGCCAGCCGGACTACCTGTTCGCCTGGGACGCCGATGGGCGCCTGCTGGCGTTGAACCCGGCGGCGCGGCACTACCTGCGGCAGCGCCTGGGGCAGGTGCCGAGCCACATCGGCGAGGTGTTCGACCTCGACGCCCTGCACGCCGCCGCCGACCAGGCGCCGTGCCTGCTGCGCGGCCAGGCCGGCGAGCTGCACGTGCGTCTCAGCGCGCCGCGGGCCAAGGCGCGGCGGCTGGAGCGCGAGGTGCCCGACGACGCTGTGCTCGACCCGCGCATCGCCGAAAGCCTGCGCCTGGCGGTGCGGGTCAAGGACCGCAACCTGCCGGTGCTGATCCAGGGCGAGACCGGCGCCGGCAAGGAGGTTTTCGCCCGCCAGTTGCACCAGGCCAGCGCCCGTCGCGACAAACCCTTCGTCGCGCTCAACTGCGCGGCGATTCCCGAAAGCCTGATCGAGAGCGAGCTGTTCGGCTACGTTGGCGGAGCCTTTACCGGCGCGGCGGCGAAAGGGATGCGCGGCCTGCTGCAGCAGGCCGATGGCGGTACCCTGTTCCTCGACGAGATCGGTGACATGCCGCTGGGCCTGCAGACCCGCCTGCTGCGCGTGCTGGCCGAGGGCGAGGTGGCGCCGCTGGGGGCTGCGCGCCGGCAGGCTGTGGATATCCAGGTGATCTGCGCCACCCACCGCGACCTGGCGGCGCTGGTGGCGGCCGGCGGCTTCCGCGAGGATCTCTACTTCCGCCTCGGCGGCGCCCGCTTCGAACTGCCGCCGCTACGCGAACGCAGCGACCGGCTGGCGCTGATCCGGCGCATCCTCGACGAGGAAACCGCGCACTGCGGCGTACGCATCGAACTCGGCGAGGCAGCCCTGGAATGCCTGCTCGGCTATCGCTGGCCGGGCAATGTCCGCCAGTTGCGGCATGTGTTGCGCTACGCCTGCGCGCTGTGCGGCGGCGCCACCCTGCAACTCGCCGACCTTCCGGCAGAGCTGCGTGGCGAAGGCCGGACACCGGCCAGTGCGTGCGAGAGCGGCGGCGGTCCGGAGCGCGACGCCCTGCTCGACGCCCTCGTGCGGCATCGCTGGAAACCCATGGCCGCGGCGCGGGAACTGGGTATCTCGCGAGCGACCCTGTATCGGCGGGTGCGCCGGCATGGCATCCGCATGCCGGGCCAGGCGGACGACTGAGGTGCGCCGGCGGCCGGCGCAGTCGTCAAGCGCGGAAAATCAAAACCAGCCTTGAGCCTTGCCCCGTTAATGCCGGTGGGCTTTCCCTGTAGCGTTCCGGGCAGCGGCGCAACCCGTTCGGTCGCGCCCCGCCAGGAGCCTACGGAGGAAACCCATGCCCGCCCCGCACCAGCCAGCCCGCAACCCGACCAGGGAGTTCGACCCATGCCGCTAGCCCTGCTGCTTGCCATGGGCGCGTTCTCCCTGAGCCTGTCGATTTCCCCCGGTCCGGTGAACCTGACCATCGTCGCTTCCGGCGCCAACCATGGTTTCCGCCGGACCCTGCCGTTCGTCACCGGCGCCACCCTCGGCTTCGTCCTGCTGCTGGCCTTCGTCGGCTTCTGGTTCGTCCGCGCGATCGAGGCCTACCCGCGCTTCTTCGACTACCTGGGGATGGCCGGCGCGGCGTTCATCGCTCATGTGGGCTACCGCATCGCCACCGCGGATCCACGCCTGGCCCTGGAGGAAAACGGGGTCCCCGGGTTCTTCCAGGGCGTGCTCCTGCAATGGCTCAATCCCAAGGCCTGGATCGCCTGCGCTTCCGGCGTGGCCTTGTTCGCCAGCCCGAGCACGCACGCGCCGCTACTGGTCTTCATGGCCATCTACCTGGTGGTCTGCTACCTCTCGCTGGCCGCCTGGGCGCTGCTCGGTGACCGCGTGGCGCTGCTGCTTGACAGCCCTCGGCGGGTGCGCCTGTTCAATCGGGCGATGGGCGGCACCCTGGTGCTGACCGCCGGCTACATGCTCTACCTGCAGCTCGCCGCTAGCCCGGATTGAAGGCCTCGTAGAGGCGATTGATGAGGGTATAGGCGATGCTGCTGGCGGGTACGTTGGGCGGCCACACCGCATACACCTTCAACGGCTCCAGGCGCCATTCCGGCAGCACCGCGCGCAACTCGCCGCGACGGATCGGCTCGTCGCTCAGGTAGGTCGGCGGCGCGGCCAGGCCGACGCCGAGGCGGGCCAGGCGGCAGGAGGCTTCGACGCTGTCGACGCGCACCCGCGGGGTGTAGTCGACGCGTACCTCCTCGTCGTCCCGCGCATGACGGAATAGCCGGCTGTCGGGGCGCATGCCGAGCCCGATCCATTCCAGCCGCTGCAGGTCGCGCGGGTGTTCCAGCGGCGCGTGCCGGGCCAGGAATGCCGGCGCCGCCACTACCTGGCGCGGCAGCAGGAACAGGTGACGGGCCTTCAGCGAGCTGTCCGGCAGGTCGCCGATGCGGAAGGCGATGTCGATGCCGTCGCCGATGATGTCGTGGCGGCTGTCGTCGCAGGCGATGCCGAGGTCGAGGTCGGGATGCTCCTCGATGAAGGCTGCCAGGTGACGGGTGAAGTCGCCGTTGACGAACACCGCGGGCATCGAGATGCGCAGGCTGTTGCGGGTCGAGACGGCGCGCTGGCGGAACTCGATGAAGCCCTTCTCGTAGAGTTCCAGCATGGAGCGGGCGGTGTCCAGCAACTGCGTGCCGTCCTGGGTCAGCGACAGCTTGCGGCTGTTGCGGTAGAGCAGCGCACGGCCCAGGTTCCGTTCCAGCCTGGACAGGTGCAGGCTGGCGGTCGCGGCGCTCAGGCCCAGCGCCTCGGCGCCGCCGGAGACGGAGCCGGTCTCGGCGATCTTGGCGAATACGATCAGGTAGCGGATGTCGTCGATCATGCGGTCTCTCGTCGCGGGGGCTGGGTGCATCCTGCGCGATGGCGGCCAGCCGGACAAGCGCGAGAGGTAGAGGGCAGCGGCGCTTCCCGGGCTTTTCAGCGCAGGCTCCAGAAGCCCAGGCGACCGAGGCTGGCCGCCAGTCGCAGGCGCGAGGTCTGCCAGTTGCCGAGGGCACGGATGTGCTGGTCCTCGGCGCTGGCGTAGGCGGTCAGGGCGTTGAGCAGCTCGATCATGCTGCCGACCCCTGAGCGGTAGCGGCCCTGCACCACCTCCAGGCTTTGCCGCGACTGTTCGACCAGTTCGCGGGTGCGCGCCAGGCTGCGGGTCTCGACGCTGAGCGACTGGTAGTTGCTCCACACCTCCAGCGAAACCTGCTGCTCGGTGTCGGCCAGCTCCGCTTCGCTGGCTTCGCGGCGGGCCAGGGCGTTGCGGACCTGGTAGGTGCGTTCGAAGCCTTCGAACAACGGGATGTTCAGTTGCAGGCCGATGCTGCGGTCGCGTTCGCGGGTATCGCCGTTGAAGGCCATCGCCTGGTCGCTATGGTTGCGTGCCAGGTTGGCGCTCAGCGCCAGGCTCGGCCGGCCGGCGGCGCGGCTTTCCTCCACCGAGGCGGCGGCGGCTTTCAGCCGCGCCTGGGCGGCGAGCAGCGCCGGATGCTCGCGGCGGGCTTCGGCGAGCATCTCGTCGATGGCCTTGACGAAGCCGGTGTCGGGTTGCGCCTCCAGCTCGCCGGAGAGGCGCAGCGGGGTATCCGGCGCCAGGCCCATGCGCAGGGCGATGACGCCGAGGGCGTTGCTCAGGGCGCCTTCATCGCGGACCTGGGCGAGGCTCGCCTGGGACAGCGCGGTCTGTGCCTGCAGGCGATCGGAAAGGGCGGCGGCGCCGGCCCGGTACTTGGCGTCGGCGGCTTCCAGGTTCTGCGCCGCCAGCTCCGCGACCTGCCGCGAGGCGGCCAGGCTGCGCTGGGCGGCGAGGGCGTCGTAGTAGGCCTGGGCGGCGAGGGCGAAGGTGTTCTGCAGGGTCGCGTCCTGGCTGGCGTTGGCCGCCAGCAGCAACTGCTGGGCGTTGCGCAGGGCGGCGCTGCGGCGGCCGAAGTCGAACAGGACCCAGCTCAATTGGAGGCTGGCGCCGCGCCGGTGGCGATGGCCGTCGCCGGAGAGGTAGGGGGCATCGCGATAATCCATGTCGCTGTAGCCGCGACTGGCGTCGAGACGGCCGTCCAGGCGCGGCAGGTAGGCGGACTTGCCGATCCCGACCTGGGCCGCCTGGGCCTTGGCATTGGCCCAGGCGAGGCGGGTCTGCGGGTCGTGGCAGAGGATCCGCTCGATGGCTTCCTCCAGGCTCAGCTCGGTCGGTGGCGGCCCGCCGCGGCAGGGCAAACCGCTGCCGCCGAGGTCGTAGACCGCCTGGCCGGCGACCTGGCCGGCGGTGCCGAACACGTCCGGCTCGTAGGCGGCGGCGCCGGGAACCAGGCCGAGCAGGCCGCACAACAGGCCGGCGAGGGCACGCATCAGGCCTGCTCCCGCGCCGCGGCGGCCTGGCGTTCGGCCAGGCGCGCGGTGCTTTCGTCGAGGCTTACCTTGCCCTGGCCGAGGACTATCACGCGGTCCGCCGAGGCGATGGTCTCGGGCCGATGGGCGACCATGATGCGGGTGATGCGCAGCGCGCGAATGGCGGCGTTGACCCGCTGTTCGCAGTGTACGTCGAGGTGGCTGGTGGCTTCGTCGAGGAACAGGATGCGCGGCTTCTTGTACAGCGCCCGGGCCAGCATCACCCGCTGCTTCTGGCCGCCGGAGAGCACCGTGCCCATGTCGCCGACCAGGGTGTTGTAGCCCATCGGCATGGCCTGGATGTCATCGTGGATGGCAGCCATCTGCGCGCACTGCAGCAGCCAGGGCATGTCCGGCTGCGGGTCGAAGAAACTGATGTTGTCGCTGAGCGAACCGGCGAACAGCACGTCGTCCTGCAGCACCGTGCCGACCAGTTCGCGCAGGCCGTCCAGGCCCAGTTGCGCAAGGTCCAGGCCGGCCATGCGGATCTGTCCCTCCACTGGCGGGAGGATGCCCAGCAGGACGTTGAACAGGGTGCTCTTGCCGCAGCCCGAGGGGCCGACGATGGCCACCGACTCACCGCCGGCGATGCGCAGGTCGAGGCCGTCGAGGACCCAGGGCTCCTGTTCCGCGTAGCGGTAGCGCAGGCCCTGGATCTCGATGCTCGCCTCGCGCTCGCGGAGGTTCTCCGGGAGGATGTCGCCGTGGCTGACCTCCGGGGCCTGGAGGACGATGTCGGCCAGGCGCTCGCCCTGCAACTGGAGCATGCGCAGCTCGAAGAACTTGTCGATCAGGCTGCCGACGCGGCTGTCGAACTGCGACTTGTAGGCGTTGAAGGCCATCAGGATGCCGACGCTGAACTGGCCGTCCATCACCATGGTCGCGCCGAGCCAGATCACCAGCAGGTTCTCCACGCCGAACAGCAGGCCGTTGAGCTGCTGGTAGAACAGTTGCAGCTTCTGCGTACGCAGGCCGGCGTTGATCTGTTCCACCAGCAGGCCGAGCCATACCGAGCGGCGCTCGTCCTGGCGCTGGAACAGCTTCAGCGGGCGGATGCCGCGCACCGTCTCGAGGAAGTGGCTCTGCTGCCGCGCGGCGTGGACGATCTGCTCCTCGGTGGCGTTGCGCAACGGCCGGTACCAGATCCAGCGGCCGAGGGCGTAGAGGCTCATGGCGGCGATGGCGATGGCCGCCAGCGGCGGACTGTAGAGCAGCATCATGCCGAGGGTGGCGACGGTCATCAGGCCGTCCAGCACCGCCGAGAGGAAGGCCGCGGTGAGGGTCTGCTGGATGCTGTTCACCGCGCCGAAGCGCGACACCACGTCGCCCAGGTGGCGCTTCTCGAAATACTGCGCGGGCAGCCGCAGCAGGTGGCTGAAGACGTTGGCCTGCCACTGCACGCCGAGCAGGGTGCTCATGTGCATCATCACCCAGGCGCGCACCCCGCTGACCGCCTGCTGCATCAGCAGCAACAGGCCGAAGCCGATGGCCAGGGTGCTGAGCAGGTCACGGTCTTCGCTGACGATGACGTTGTCGATGGTCCATTGCAGGAAGAACGGACTGATCAGCGAGAACACTTCCAGCGCGCCGGCGAGCAGCAGCACCTGGGCCAGCGAGCGGTACAGCCCGGTGACCTTGCCGAGCATGCCCAGCAGCTTGATCCGCGGCGGCGCCTCCTGTTTCTCGAAGCCGCTCTCCGGCCAGAGTTCCAGGGCTACCCCGGTGAAGCTCCGCGAGACTTCCTCCAGGCCCAGCCGGCGCTGGCCGTGGGCGGGGTCGTGGAGCACCGCGCCGCGCCCGTCGACCGCCTTGAGCACGACGAAGTGGTTGAAGTTCCAGTGCAGCACGCAGGGCAGCTTGAGCTTGCCGAGGTCGCCGAGGTCGAGCTTCACCGCGCGGGTGCCCAGGCCGAGGCGGTGGGCGGTCTGGATCAGTTGCTTGAGGGAGATGCCCTTGAGCGATACGGAGAAGCGCCGGCGCAGTTCCATCAGGCCGGTATGGTGGCCATGGTAGCCGGCGATCATCGCCAGGCAGGCCAGGCCGCATTCGGTGGCTTCGGTCTGCAGCACCAGCGGCAGGCGGCGGCCCAGGCGCAGGGCGAGAGCGTCGAGAAAGGCCATGGGTCGTTCCTAGAGTTTGCCGGTCAGGCTGTAGAGCGGTTCCAGCACCCATTCGTAGAGGCGCCGGGTGTCCTGGAGGATGTCGGCGTCCAGCAGCATGCCGCTCTGCAGCGGACGCGGCTGGCCGTAGGCGGTCACCGCCTGGTCGTCGAGGGTTACCCGCAGCCGGTACAGCTGCTCGCCATCCTGGCCGAGCCCCGGTACGCCGCCGACCATGCTGGAAAGCTCGGCATAGGAGACGCTGGCGCGGGAGATCGACTGCACCTTGCCGTGGTACTGGCCGAACTTCTGGTACGGATAGGCCTGGTAGCGGATCAGCACCGCGTCGCCCGGCCGGATGAAACCGATGGACTTGCTCGGCGCGTAGAGTTCGGCCTGCAACGGGGTGTCGGCGGGAACGATGCTCAGCAGCGGACGCGAGCTGTCGACGGTCTGCCCGGCTTCGGCGAGCACGGCGGTGGCGATGCCGCTCTCCGGCGCGGTGACCAGCAAGGTGCGCTTGGCTTCGCTTTCGGCCAGGTCCTGCTCCACCGCGCTGAGCTGGCGGCGGGTTTCAGCGAGCTGGTTGGCCTGGCGCGCGGAAAGCCCGGCGAGTTCGTTGCGGCGCTCGGTCAACTGCTGCCGCAGCGACGTGCGTTCGCGCTCCAGGCCTTGCAGGGTCTGGCGCTGGCCGAGCAGCTCGGCCTGGCGCTGCTGCAACTGGTCCATGGAGATGTAGCCCTTGTCCATCAGCCCCTGGTAGCGCGCGGCGGCGTCGCTGGCCAGCGCCAGCAGGCGTTGCTGGCTGTCGGTCTGGGCGGCGAGGGTGGTCAGTTCGCGCTGCAGGCTGGCGACCTTGCTGGTCAGGCTGTCGCGCTCGTCGTCTTGCAGGCGGCGAAGCTTTTCCAGTTCGTCGCGCAGGGAGTCGCGGCGTTGTTCCAGGCGCCTGCTGATGCCGGCCTGCACCGGCCCGGCATCGCTGCCGTAGCGTTCGCTGGAAAGCACCATCAGGCGCTCGCCGCGTCGTACCGCCTGGCCTTCCTGGACGAACTTGCGCAGCACGATGCCGGCCTGCGGCGCGTGCACCTTGACCTGGCCGCTGGCGGGAACCAATTGGCCGCTGACGGTGCTGCGCTTGGTGTAGCTGCCGAACAGGAAGAAGCCCACCACCAGCAGCGCCATCGCCGCGGCCAGCAGGGTGAGAAAAGTGAAGGAGACCGGGCGGATCAGCACGATCTCGCCCAGGCCGCCGGCATGCTGGGCGTCGAGGGCTTTCTGGCGAAACATGGTGGCTGGATCCTGGATTCGAATAATACTTGCATGACACTCCGACACCCTTGCGAAAGTTCAAACGCATGAAGTGCCGGAGTGCGACTTTTCTAATTAGATGGTGGTGCGGCCTACATCACCGGGACCGAAGTTTTCCCGGTATTGGCCCAAGTAACCGACAGCCGTCTCTGCATTGGTGAAGAGACCGACCGTGCCCCCGGCAATAGCGCCCATCGCGGTTGGCACGACCAGGCCGACCAACTGGGAAAGAGCGCCGAAGCCGAAGCCGCCGGCACCGCCCCATTTCCCGCCGATTGCCATGCCCGTCGCGGCGCCGTCGACGGCGCCTACGATCATGCCGGAAAGAGTTCCACCCGAAACGCAGGTGACTTCAATGTCATTGAGTTCTTTCATTTCATATATCTCCTTTAGGCTTCCCGTGAGTCTGGAAAGCCATTCGATGGTACTAATCCGAAAGAGTGGGATGAACTGCCAGGATTAGCGGTTTTTCATGGGCTCGATAATTCGTTTGACAATGAGTTTCAATATTCGGCGGATGAAGGTTTGCCACTCCGGGTAAACTTTGCGAATGATTAAGGCCGGTTCGTGCGACACCTCGATAAGACCTGTTGAACAAGTCAACGCCGTATCGAGGGCTCATTCATATCGGCTCCGGCCAACCGCTCTTCGTCCGAGACAGTACGGCCTCGCATAGCGGCATTTCATGGCATCAGCCGGTCGAGCAGCGGCGAGCTGAACAGCCGATGCGGATCGGCTTCGTTCAACTGGCGCACCGCGCTGTCCCAATCGTTGTCTGCGACCAGGCCCTGGCGTAGCGACTGCGCCACCAACTGGTCGACCACCGTCGGCTCGGCCCAGGCGGCGGTGGGGCTGTAGCCCCAGCCCTTGCTCCACTCCACCCGCAGCGAGGCGTAGTCGCCGCTGAAGTGGTCGAACAGCCAGGCCTCGAACTCGTGGTAGAAGGCGTTGGCCTGCGGAGTGCCGGGTAGGCTGAGGATGTCCAGCCAGATCGCCGTGTCCCATTCCGGCTGGTCGGGGCGCGGACGGATCGCCGACAGGCTGGGCACCTGGGCGCCGGGAACGATCGACTCGCCGGGCTGGTCGAGCCCGCTGACGCGAATCTCCACCGGGCCGTTCATGGGGTAGTGGCCGTTGGCGCGGTAGGCGGCGACCATCGTCTGGTACTGCAGGTAGAACTCGTTGATCACCCGCTGCACGTCGCGACGCCGGGTCAGCACCGCGTAGCCGTTGGCGGTGACGCGCAGGGTGCTGGGCTTGATGTACAGCAGCAGGTCCTTGCTCCAGCCCCAAAGGTCGTAGCCCAGGGTCAGCGCCATGCCGCCCACTACCAGGTCGTACTGCAGCTTGCCGAGCAGCGGGGTGAGTTCCGGGTGGCCGGTATTGATCGCCGCCAGCAGGTCGGACAGCGCCTTGGGAATGTTGTCGGAGAAGGGGTAGTTGAACGGGCCGTTGACCGCGCGGGCGCCGAACGGGCAGCGCGGGGTCGGCGTCCAGACCTTCAGCCAGGGCTTGTCGGTGAAGGGGAACCAGATGGCCTCGGCGCGTCCGCTCTTTTGCAGGAAGCTGTCGAAGGTCCTTCCGCCGCTGCCGGCCGCGGCGAACATCTCGCTCGCCGGGATGTTCACGTAGCTCTGGCAGCGCATGCGCTTGTTGACCCCGGCCTGGAGGGTCGCCTCGACGATGAAGGCGCGTCCGAGGTGGACGAGGAACGGCGCGCAGGCCGGATCGTCGCGGCGGAAGGTCTTCAGCACGTATTGTCCGGCGGCGCCGTCCCAGACCACCGCGGTCAACGCCACGATGCTGTTGCTCAGGGAGCCGTAGCTCTGCCCCGGCAGGCGGCTTTCGCCCTGCGCCGGGATGCCGGTGCCGTGGCCGTCGATGGCGAGCACCCCGCCGAGGGTCAGGTCGCCCGGCGCCGGCGTGGCGACGAAGCCGAGCTTGACCCGCTCCAGCTGTTTCAGCAGGGCTTCCATGGTGACGCCGGTCTGCGCGCTGAACAGGCCGAACTCGCCCTGGGCGTCGATCCGTACGCGGGTCAGGTAACGGCTGGTTTCCACCAGCACGATGCGGCTCTCGCAGTTCTCGCCGCCTTTCAGCAGCAGCGGGGACCAGTTGTGGCCCATGCCGCGCGGGCGCACCTTGAAGCCGTTCTGCCAGGCCCAGTTGACCACCGCGAGAACCTCTTCGTTGGTGCGCGGGGCGCAACTCCAGAGGTCGTCGGCGGCGATTTCCCCCGACCAGTTGCGGAACGCCCGCCGATAAAGTTCGAGACCGGCCGGAAAGCCTGCCGGCGCCGGACAGCTGCTGGCGGCGGCTTCGGCGGGCTGGATGACGAAGGCCGGGGTCCAGCCGGCCACCAGGCCGACCGCGCCGAGCGTGGCACTCTTGCCGAGGAAGCTGCGGCGCGACAGGCCGCCGGACTCCTGGTCGGGATCGTCGACGAAGGCGTCGGCTTGCTGGATGGGGTCGTGCATGGCGGTTCTCCTGATCGGGGCGCTGGTCGCCCCTTCCCGGTTGCCGGGTCCTTGGTCGCCGCCGGGGGCGCCCAGGCCTCCGGCGACGGGGGAGGCCCGCTCCGCGACGGGAGCGGGCCGAGGTCCTGGGATCAGGTCCACTCGGTGTCGTAGTGGTAATCGATACGGCTGGTATCGCCGCCGAGCAGGCCGCCGACCGCGGCGACGCCCTTGAACACGCCGTAGCCGAGGGTGTCGGCCAGTTGATGGATGGGGGTCAGGCCGACGGCGTTGAACACCTTGCCGACCGAAGAGATGACCGACGTGTTGAGCAGGTCGTTGGACACCTTGACCACATCGACGATGGCATCGCCGACGAAGCTGAAGAGTCCGGCGCCCGATACCTGGTCGATTTCATCGAAGCTCAGTTCCTGAAGTGTGGCGAGTTGCATGGCGCTATTCCTTCATCAATCAAGTTTTGAGCGATAGCCGGCCCTCTCGCATAAACATCGGTTTGCGAAGATAGACTGACTATCGGTTGCCAGCCGCTCTGGAAAAGTACTTTGCCGGCTGGTCGCTGAAAATTACTGATCTGCCGGCGAGAGTGTCAATCTGGGAAGTTGATAGGGTGAACTTGGAATATCCATGTTAGGCAAATGACGCCGATATTTTGTCAGTGGAATTGGTCGATGTTTTTTCGAATGCCGCGATAAGCATCTGGATATTGCTGATCCATTGATATTCGTGGGCGCTGGGAAGCGGTTCGCTATTTTTACGAGATGATGCGCCAATCCAGAAAAGTATCGAATTATTGCTTTCGGAAAAAATTCAACTGCCTTGCTGATAGGTTTCTTCCGGTCGAGTTATTGAAGTACACGTCCGGTCGGGCGTTGTTTTTCAAAGTAGAGAAACCGGCGTCATAAATTTGTGCGGATAACTGGCGGGTAAACTTTCCCAGGCTGCGCTTCTGTTGCGAGGAAGTGCCTCGGTTCGTGTCGAGGCGCTTTCCAGCCTTGACAGCCCGGCACAGGCGCGTAGAGTGCCGCGCATGAATCGTGCAGCCCTGACCTTCAAGCGCTATTACGCCTATCTGCTCCCTCATTGAGGCGGTAGATGCGTCGCTGCATTCCCGAACCGCCCGAGGCGGCGGTCCGGTGATCTTCTGCCTTGTGTTTGATTTTCTATGTGCATCAGTAGCTTAAGGCTGATCGCTTCCGCAGATTTTGGCGTCGTTTCCGCAATTCATGCCTATCTAACGGGGTTCACGGCCTTCCCGATCCGACGGTAGACGCGTTTCGTGATCTCTTGAGTCGTGTGTCCGAGCAGGTCTGAGGCGTCGGCCAGGCTCTCGATATCGGAGGCCGCCTTGGGGCGAATGTCCCGGAACTGGAACTGCATGATCTCCCTGGCCAAGTCTTGGTCACCCGCCTTGATCGCCTCATCGGCCGCAGCTTTGCGTGCGGTATCGAACCTGGTGCGAAGCATCTTCTCTGTCATCGGCTGGCCCTTCTCGTTGGTGACCAGCGCCGGAGAATCGGAGGCGATCGACTCGACCAGGTGGCCGAGCTGGGTCATCTGTCCGTCGGCGCGGCGGAGTCGTATCCGGAGCTTGCGAGACGTCTTGTTCTGCCCGACCAGCAGGTAGTCTCCGGAAACGTCGTTCTTGCGCAGCTTCCTCACGTCAGCCGGGCGTTGGCCTGTCAAATACGCGAGGTCCATCGTCACCCGCAGATCGTCCGGGGCTTTCTCGTAGAGCGCCTTCCACACCTCGTCCGTGACGTACACATCGCGCGGCTGCTCCTTGTTCTTCTTCACCCCGCGACAGGGGTTTTCCATGCTGGTGATGCCCCACTCCCTGGCCATGTTGTAGGCGAAGGAAAGCAGGGTGATCTCCCTATTCGCTCGAACCTTGGCCGTCCTGGCGTCTCGGTACTGAGCGATGGTGCTCGGCGTAATGTCCTCTACCGGGGCTTCGTCAAAGGCGCCCAGCAGTTGGCGGATCATCTTCGAATACTCTTTCTGGGTCTTCGGCGCCTTCGTCGGAACCACGTCCCGCTCGAACCTGCGCAACAGATCGCCGACGGTCCGAGTGGTTGGCGGCACGGCCTTTCTCTCCAGCTTCGCCCACTTCTCCCGAGCCTCATCCAAGTCCGTGCCCAGCGGGATCTCCTTGCGCCTCCCCTCAGCATCCCGCCCGTCGTAGTAGTAGCCGACCCAGACCTTTCCTGACTTCATCGTCCGGGTACGCTTGATCATGCGAGGCGGCAGGCCCCGGTTCTTGTTGCTCCGCGGTCTCATCATCTAACCCTGGACAGGTCCAGGCTCCACTTCTCGGTTGCTTCCATCGTCGGCTTCACGCCCGCCAGCTTCAGGCGGGCATATACGCGCCCAACTATCGGGCGGTTCGCCGCGGTCACGGCGTACCTCCAGCCGTACCTATTCAGCCACTCGATCTGCTGGCTCGGGTACTTGCGCCCAGTCAGCTCGGCGACTTCCTCTTCGGACAGGAACTCGGATACGGGGCTAGTCGAGCTTCCCATTCCCTATCTCCTCTTCGTTGCGCGCTACGACCAGGCGTAGCGGCACTTCGTGGCGCCCGCGGGCAACCAACTCACCATCAACCACCTCGGTCGGATCTTCCAGGCACACCTTCTCCAGGGCCTTGATCGCAGATCGGATGTACTTCGGTATGGCTGCTGATTTCTGGTAGTGCTCGAGCAACCTCCGCTTACCGTCTTCCGACACGCCTTGGAAGTGGTCGAGCGCCTTTTTGGTGGCGGTGACGATTTCCTCGGGCTCTGCCCCCACCTCGCAGCGAACCCAACCTATCAGGCGGCGCAGGTGGTTCATTTCGGCCCGGGTCAGCCGGCGCGCGGTCATCTGCCTACTCACGCCCTACCTCCGGTTTCCGTTCGATCACGCGCATCGATCCGTCTCGGCAGTGCAGCGTCAGCGCGGCCCGCCTCGTCTCGATCGTTCCGTCGTTGCGGATCACGGTCTGTGGTACACCGTAAAGTGGCCCGCCGGGTGCGAACGGATCGGGTAGAGCCTCAGGGTTCTCCTCTGCGAATCGCAGCATCTCGGCTATGATGCAGTTGAACAGTGGGCCGTCCTTCAGGTCCGCCTCTCGCCTTCCGCTGAAAGCGTTCGAGCTGTCCTCAAGGCCTTCGACGAAGGCGATGTGATTGAGCATCTGCCCAGGCTTGGCGCCTTGGATGGCGGCGCGGTGGACCGGATTGACGCCGAGGGCATCGCAGATGCGATCGACTCCAATCTCTCCCTCGATCCACCTCTCGGCCTGCAGGAGCCAGGCGCCAAGGGCGGCTTGGGCTTTCTCGTGGTAGCTGCTGGATGTTCTCCGAAACTCCTTCGCCTGTTCCAACTGGGCCCTGGTGAATGGAAGGCCCTTCCTTGCCTCCTTGATCTTTCGATCAGCACAGGTCCTGTCGGCCTCCCAGCCGAACTGGTACTGCCTGGCCATGCGACGCGCGACCAGGAGGCGGGTGAGCGCGGAGAGGTCTGGCTTGTCCCAGATGTTGAGCAGACGCTTCAGGTTCTCGTAGGTCATCAGCATGATGGCGGCTCCTTGTCCACGCCCATCCTATGGAGTAGACGTTCCTTGCAGAGCTGTTCTTGAAGGCGTTGGATCTCGCAGGTGTAACTCTTCGCAGTCCGCAGCGAGCCGAGCGCGTATCCGACGTAGAGGCCGCCCGCGCACCAGACGATGCAGAGGAGTAGTGTTCCGATCATGGCTGGCGCCCCTTGTTCGTGTCGCAGATCCGCAGGTCGACGCCGCAGGCCTGGACCAGTTCGGTCAACTCGCCGAGCTTGGTGTTGGGGTTCTGCATCGCCTGGCCCAGGCGGACCAACTGCTGGCCTAGGGTGGCGAGCGGGGTAGGGCGATACCCTGGTGGTGGTGGAATGTCGGAGCCTCTCATCACTGGCATACCTCCCAGATGAACAGGGTCTTGAACGGCTGGAGCGCAGCGCCGGCGGCAACAGTGGCCAGGCCAAATAGCGCGACGAGTGCGATAGCGGTCAGTGCTTTTCTCATGCATCACCAAGTAGGAATCGCATCGCCGCGTAGGTTTCGGGGGCTCCGCTGCTGCGTTGCCAGTCCAGCCCAGCTTCTTGCAGGAAAAGGTTGGTGAGCTTTCCCCAACTGCTCGCCAGTGCGGCCCACTCCTGGCTGTGCTGGGCCATCTCGCGGATGCGTGGCGCCCATTCAGGGATCAAGTTCAGCAGAAGCAGGCAGCGATTCAGGTCGTCCGGGTCATGGGGATAGGCCGCGTGGTGGCGTTCCATGGGCAGACCGAGCATGTGATCGTGGATGGCCCGCGAAGACGCTCCCACTTGACCGTCACTCAGCCATCTGGCGGCCCGCTCCTCGATGGTGCTGCCGGTACCGGGCATGCTGGTGTCGTAGCCCAGCGGGCAGCCGGCGTTATCCAGGGCTTTGACGCAGGCATCATCGAAACTTGCCAGGTCAACCCGGCCCTGAATCAGGTCGTTCATTACCGGGGTGATAGCGTCGAGCTGGCGCTGGTTGAGGGCATGGCCCTTGAGGGTGATGCTCATGCGTCACCGCCTTCCGCCGGCGCGGTCCAATTGTGAATGGCCAGTTCCACACGGTCGGTAGCGACGTCAACGCCTGCGCACAGAACCTCGGCCGACCATTTCGCCATGGCAGCATCGATGGCCTCGTCCAGATCAGCCTCTACCAGGAGGTTGCCGTCCTTGTCCCGCGGGAGAAGGTTGACGACGCTCTTGTCCATGCGATTGACCTCGCGGGCCAGGTCCGATGCGTAGAGAGCCGTGTTGCGCAGCCACAGGTAGCGCTTGGCGTTCTCGGCCTGCACTTCCCGCTCCAGCATCTGGTCCATCTCGACGCAGTCCTGGCACTGGCCATGCTGGCGAATGAAGGCCGCTTCGACGCTGTCCCCGGCGAACCAGTGGTTGCAGCGGCAGAAGGCCGGATCGACTGGTTGTTGCTGGCGCTTCATCTCGGTGACCACCACCTCGACGGCCTCGATCACCGGCACGCCGACGTAGCCGTCCTCGATTGCCACGCGATCAAGCCAGCGCACCAGAGTTTGGAGGCTTTCGGCCAGTTTGCTGTCGCCCGATCCCGGCGCGGGGTGGGGTCGCTCGCCGGCATTACCCGGTCCGGATACAGGTTCGCCGCCAGGATTGCCCGGCTCCGAACTCGCTCCAGCCCCGCTCAGCGCCGCCAGTGCGATCTGTCGCATGTTCGCCGCCGGCAGGTTGTCTTGTTCGGGACAGGGGAACTCGGCGATGGTGCGGAGCGCCAGGTGTGCGTCCCCGTCAGCAAAGTGCGAGATAACCGCACCTGCGCGCCCGATTGCTATGGGCATTCCATTCCGCAGGTATGGGCGTACCGAGTCGATCTGCATGCCCATGCCCGAGCGGAGAACGATAGTGATGGAGTTCATGATCAGTTGCTCCCTGCTGCCTTGGTCAACGCATTGAGCAGAGCCCGCTTCTGTTGCTGACCATGCAGGTACTCGCGCAGGGCAACGACGATCAGGGAGTTCATGCTGCGCGAGTCTCGCTTGGCTTCAGCTTCCACCTCGGCCCTCAGTCCGTCCGGCAGTCGGACAACGAACTTGTCCATGTCCCGGCTGGTGCTGGCCGGCAGTTCGGTTACAACGGCTGCTCGTTTCATAGTTTCTCCAGGGCGAGCAAGGGCCCGCCGGCATTTGTGGCTTTGCCAAAATCGGTTGGGTTATGGGTTTATTGGTGCGTCAGGGGCATGCCGAACTTGCACCCCCTTCGGTGATCCGGTGTTGGTGATAACCGAACAGTCCGTCCAGGTCGATGTCGTACACCTCCTTCCAGGCATCCGCAGGCCACGCCCGGACACGGCCATAGAGAGGGTCTTCGACATAGTTGGGCTGGACTCCGTGGGAATCGCACCATGCACGCAATTTGCGCCAGGCCTGCGGGTCGAATTGAGTCTTGGTGAGGTTCTCTACTGCCTTGACCGTCGCCTGCCGGGTACCACGCCCGAGTTCATCTGCAAGACGACGTGCCTCGCGGACGGCGGCTGAAGCCGATGCCATTGCAGTGGCCTCTCGCCGGGAACCGATCTCTGCCTTGGTGGCGATGGCGTGGTCGCGCTCTTCGATGGCCTTCTGCTCAGAGCGCTTGGATTCCAGTAGGTGCTCCAGTGCCTGGATGTAGTCACCGGGGAGGGCCGGGAGCGTTTGCTTGGCCCGTGCCTCCAACTCGTGCAGTCGATCCAGGCATTTCGCGCGGAGCGGAATGCTGTAGCCCGTCAGGAGGATTTCGACCTCGCGGCGGGGCAGATTGAAGCAATGCTGGAGCCGCCCATAAGCGTCCGGGACATCTCCTGAAAAGTCAGGAGATCTTCCGTCGGCGTCGATCTGATATCCGAGCTCAAGGAGCATCTTGCGAATATCGGCAATGACGTTGTCATGGCGCTTTCCAGTCAATTCGGCAATCTCGCGGCTCGACATGGTGACGGCGTTGGTTGTGGTGATCAGGCTCATGCTGCAGCCCTCCTTTCGCGAGTGGCTTCGAGCATTGCTTTCAACTCGCCTACCTGGCCATCGAGCAGACTTCCCCAGTCGTCGGCCAAATACTGGCCAACACCGGCCAGGCGCTTGTTGTGGGACGGGAACTGTTCGGCCTGGTAGATCGCCCGGAAGATGGCGGACAGGTCGTAGAGGGTGCTGACGGCGAGCTCGATGGAATCGTAGGCCTTGGCGGCCAGGTCGAATGCTTCGGGCGCAACTTGGGTAGGGCTTGCCATTGTGGGGGAACTCCATAGCTGATTAGGGAGCTGCCACCGACCGTCGCCAAACGGAATAGGGTGGCAGACCGCGCGGGGTTGGCGAACCGGGGCTATGGAACCCGGCAGACCCGAAGGTCTCCCCACGCGATCTGCCATAGAGAGACACCGGGTAGCCGGTGCACGCCCAAACGGCAGGCACAAAAAAAGCGCCTGATGTTGGGTTGGCGCTGTCGCGCCATAGCCTGTCGGGTCGCCAAACCCGGCCACTGAATTTGCAGTGACGGGCCGAGCATAGTCCCGACTGTGAACAAGGGTCAAGTTCATCTCGTTCTCCGCGATTCAAACCGGCGATTTGCCGGTTTTACCCATCTGCAGGTATCCACCGCACAACCGCCTCAGTCGAAGCGGCTGTACGCTGGGTTTCCAGCCCCTGCCACGCCAAGCCAAGCCGTTCTCTGCCACGCCAGGCCAAACCCGGCCAAGCCACGTGATGCCTTCGCACCGGACAGCACTCCACCTGAAGCGCTCGCCGCTGCGTCAGATCAGCCCTCTCTGTTGCAGGTCGTTCAGTTCTGCGTCCGCAGATGCGGCCGCTGCCTTCAGGTCTGCCACGGTAAGCTCGTCGAGCGTCTTGCCCAGGCCCTGGATGTGCCGGGCGAAAGCGCGCTGTGCCGGCCCGTTGTAGCCATGGCAGAAGTCGGCTGCGGCGCGCAGTTCACCGTCGAGCTGTAGCGCCAGGATGTTGAGCGGGTCGTTTCTGTCCCAGGCCATGATCACGCCACCCAGGCCACGCCATCGCGGCGAGCAGTCAGGCGAGTTTCGATCTTCCTTTCGCCGCCACGGCGGCTGCGCATCATGTGGTCATCGTTGAGCAGTGGCTGACCGGCGACGAGGAAGGCAAGGGCGATCACGGCGGGCGAGATAAGCCCGCGGCGCATGGCTTCAGCTACCAGGGCGGCACGTCGGGTTACCCCGAGCTTGGTGGTCGCCGCCAAGACGCGCTTACCCACCGTGCCCGGCTGCATGCCCAGGTCGCGGGCCAACTCCTTCGAGGTACGACCCGCAGCGATGCCCAGGACGCACTGAAGCTCACGCAGGGACAGGCCTTTGCCGAGGAAGCCGGTGAAACCGTGTGCGGTGATGGTTTGTGGATGCATTGCTGTCTCCCGTGTGTGCAATTCAATGTATTCATATATGAATTTCATGTCAATGCATTATTGAATTTTTCGAGAGAAAAAAAAGCCCGCAATGCGGGCTTGATAGGTATCCGGTGGCTATCGCCTTCGAATCTTGAGAATCCGCTCTACCTTTTCTGAATGGGTGAGTGGGTCTTCGAACTCAAGCGTGATCTTCACTAGGCGGCTTCGTTGCGCTGCGCTAAAGAGATCACCCAGGTCATCCGAGAGCACCTTAAGCAGAAGCTGCTGGAGGCTGCTTGGCTTATGCCTGCTCCCCTCCAGAGCAATGCAAGGCCTTATTGAATAACCGCGTCGAAGGCCATTGCTGTCTGTCAGTTTCAGCTGGAGCTCAGTCTGGCGCGGATCAAAATCTTCAAGGTCTTCATTCTCAAGCTCTTGGCGCTCTTTATCCTCAATATCTAGTTCCCGCAGTTCGTTCTCTTCAAGAATTTCTTGCTCGCTTGGCGTAAATGGAATGCTTCCCGACCAAAGCCACTCTGCCGAGACCCCCAGCGCCTTTGCTAAGCGGGTGACGGTCTCCCTTCTTGGCTGACCGGTGTCACCTCTAGCAATGCGGTGAACTGTTGGCTGCGGCACATGAGCGCGCCGGCTTAGCTCGGTTTCAGACCATCCTTTTTCTGACATTAGCTCTCTGAGCCGCTCCGCGAGCGTCATGGCGAAAGTCACCCCTTGTAAGACGATGAGAGATTGTATTGCGATGCCCTATTCGTTTGTGTATGTTTGTCAATGCATAGATGAATAGGGTCGTGCAGGATGAATATTCCCGAAGCTTTGGCGAGGCTTGGCTCAGTTGGCCTCTCGCAAAAGGCAATTGCAAAAGCCGTTGGATCGAGCCAATCCACCATCAATAGGGCATCGCATGGTAAGGATATCCGGTTTTCCACCGGCGCTTTGATCATTGAGTTGGCCGAGAGTCTTGAGAAGACCGCAAGCTCCGCCGACCTTGAGCCCATTCTGCCGTCCGATTCCCACATCCGGCAGTGCGCTGATACCGCTGTTCAGGCATCCAGTGTCGAGGTGGCTCCGTGAGCATTTGGCCTGCGGTGTTCGGCCGAGGGGTATCTCGATGCCTGCCAAGCGGATCAGTTTCGCATGCTAAACCGCCACGGTCCGAATCATTAAACCCGGTTAAAAGCCCAGGAGCTCTCTGCTGGCGGAAGCTCTGCACAGAAATCCGGGGTGAGGCGCCCGAAAAAGGGGCACTGGCTACCCACTATTCCTATGAGCGTTCCTGCGCGGAGTCTGGTCAGGGTGACCATCGGCAGGGCCTCTTCAGGGCCTTCGTTTACATGGGCGCTTGGGATATTTCTAAACGGGTGCAGGCTGTCTGCGCTGTTCAACGAAATTCGGGAGCTTGCACTTTGAAAAAGTCTGATACGCGCGCTCGCGCCCCTTCCTCAAAGCCGCCCTGACCTGGGCTGCGCTTTTCAGAATGTGTGGAGGATAGGGATTCCCTGTCTCCAGACAGCAAAAGCCCCGCTTTCGCGAGGCCCTTAGTCGGTAGTCGTTGCAGCGACTGCCTAGGTACTTCTTTGTCTCAAGGGAGACATAAACATGCAACTCAAAAATATCAAAACGTCAAGCCAGGCGCAACAGCCCGTGACCACCGAGGAGGTCGGCTTTCTCCTGACTCCCAGCGGGCTCTGTGCGCTCCAGGTCTGCGAGGGGGTTCCCATCGTAGAGGTGATGCAGCGATACGAGGAGTCGCTCAACGCTCTCTGCGTTTTGCTCAGGCGCATGGCCAGGGACGTCGATCACCCTATGAACGACTCAGAGGCGGAAGCTATCGCGCTGCTCACCGAGGTGGTGGCGGCGATGCACAGTAGCTGCGTGCGGGGCTTGGATGCAGCGGGAGGTGCGGCATGAACGCGCTTCTGAGAGCTCGCCCTATTGACCCGGAGAACAGCTTCTTCAAGGTCAACCCTGGACTTTCCAAGCGGGAAGCCTTGGACGAGATCAGCGCACATCGCAAGCAGGTCGACAGCATCCTGTTCGAGTTGGTCCCTGGGCTCCGCGAGGATGTCGAAAGGACTGATCGCGAGAGCTACCTCGAATGGAAAGCCCGTGAGCGCGAGGTGAAGGATGCGCTGGGAGGTGATCATGTCTGATCTCTCGAAGGCACAGGCCTCTCGTCCTCCGCTTCCTGTCGACGGGGAGGTGATGGAGCGGGTCGAGCTCAGTCGTAATGAGTTCGATCTATTCAACCACGCTCGGAGCGATATGACGCAACTTCGGGCTCTGCTGATGGACTCGGTCGTTCCTGCTCTGGGTGGTCGAGGGCACCCCGTTGTGACGGAGATTCATGACCTGATCGAGCGGATCATCTTGTGCACCGGGAATTTTCTCTACCGCTACAACCAGCAGATCGGCGCCGCCTATCGGGAGCGTGACCTGTGAACCCTGGCAGCTTCGATACCGGCGACACGTTTCAGCGTGCGTCTTCAGGCGATGGAATTCTGTTCTGGTTCATCTCCACGCCTGCCATTCAGAAGGGCGGGATTGCGATAGCCCAGATGGTCGCCCCGTTCTCGACCGAGGAAGAGGCCCAGCGTGGCGCCGATCTGCTGAACGACCGCTTCCCCGGCAACCGTTGCTGGGTAGGCCGTGGCGAGTACGCGCCGGAATACGCCACCCCTGATCGTTTGGATCACGACGCCAAGCGAGCACGCGCCGACCTCGCCGGGCTTCTGTCCGGCATTACCGGGAGGTGCGGCCATGACTGAGCTCGATATCAAGAAGTCTTTGCGCTCGAGGAGAGGGCTGGTCCCGGACACTCCGTCAAGGCTGTGCGGGACGTTCAGTAGCGGCCTGCACGTGCCAGGCCCGCAGCAGATTCTCGACGATTTCCTTGGTCGCGTGGAGCGCGAGCCTGATCCCTGCAAGCGGTTGATGCAGGCGCAGCGTGCAATCGGTGCCTTGATGGGCCTGACTGCCGCCCAGGTTCGAGGTGCTGGTTTCGTGTTCTTCCACAAGGATGTGTTTCGCCGTCTCTCCGAGTTGACCGGCGAAACGGAAAACGCACTGGTGCAGATGGCGGGAGTAGAGCGATGAACCTGACCACCATCGGCGGCCAGGCCGCCACCATGACCAGTATCGATCTGCGGGACATCATCAACGAGGCGCGGGCCGCTGCGAATGAACCCCGCGTCAGGAATGACCAGTTCATCGCCCGGGTGCAGGATGAGCTCGGCGATGAACTTGGGGTATGCAAAAAAATTGCACACCCCCAGAGCGGCGTTTTGATGGAGTGTTACGAGCTCACTTTGGACCAATGCATGCTCGTCGGCATGCGGGAGTCCAAGGGGGTGCGCCGCAGTGTTCTGGAGAGGCTGAAGGCTCTGCGTGCGCCGATGACCCAGGCTGAGCAGATGCTGGCTCATGCGCAGATTCAGGTGCAACTCGAGCGCCGACAGCAGCAGATCGAGCAACAGCAGGCCCAGCACCAGGTCGCTATTGAGCGCGTCGAGCAGCGGGTCGAGGACCTGTCCGAATCCCGCGTTTGGGACCACTGCCCGCAGAACTGCATGCCGATCACCCGCATCCGTGAGGTGATCAATGACCGTTATGGCCTGTCGGCCACCGTGGTGGACGCAGTGGTTCGGCAGATGCCTATCAGCCCGAAGCCCTGGGGCATGGTCCGCAACGGCCACGAGAACGCCCAGGGCAGCCAGTACGCGGTCTGGGCGACCAGCGATATCACTGCGGTCTTCAAGCGCTTCGTCAGCGAGTGCGAGCGGGTTACCGAGACCCAAGCTACCCATCCCTATTTCCCGGGCCGGTTCCGGCTGGCCCCGAAGGTGAAGTCATGAGCAAGAAAAGCAAGCGCAATACCACCGAGCAGGTGACTCCTGAGTTTCTAGCCGCTGGCCGCCTCTACACCAGCATGTGCAAGTCCGGCTTGTCGCATACCCCAGAAGCCGCAACTGCGTTTCAGCGCATGTACGACGCAGCCCCGGAGTCGTTCCGCCAGGAAATGCACGACATGGCTGTGCAGATGGGGCTGATGCCTGCCGTTCCGGATGGCTATACCGACGACGGAGAGCCCGTTTACGAACTGGAAGGGATGGCCAAGCGGCTGGGCATTGATCCCGAAGAGGCGAAGCGCAAAGCCGAAGAGCTGGGCCTCAAGCCGAACACCCTCAAAGTCCATAGGGTGAACTGAGCCATGACCAACACCATCCAGATTCACCGCCACGCCCTGCCTATCGTTGAGTTCCGCAGCAGGCGCAACCTGACCACCCACCTCAAGCGCAAGATGCGGACCTTGGTGCAGCGCCTGGAGAGGGAGGGCTTGGCATGAGCAAGGTCGCCCACCAGTCCGATCCCGTGATGCTCAACGAGCAGTCCTTCGAGCAGTTCGGCAGCGACCAGGTTGCCTACAAGATCTGGTGCTCAATCGACACTGCCTTCGAGCTGCTGGGCCAGTTCGATCCCCCTGTAGTAGCCGAGGTTGCCCTAAACATCGCCGATATCCAGTTCGAGATCATCAAGGCGCGCTTCGCCCTGATGGTGTTGGTGAAGCGGCTGTGCGGCTGGCGCCCGGAAGATATCGATGAAGTATTGGCTGAGCGGCTCATGGAGAAGTTGCTTCAAGCACGGGAGTTGAGCGAATGAGTAGAGATTTCGGTTTTGTTTTCGTCCTGCACTGCCCAATCATGCCTGGTGTGTACTTGCTTGGTTGGAGCCATGGTTCCCCGCACAAGGTTGCCGAGGAACTCTCTAGTTCGCCCGCTGCCCCTCATGATTACGAGGTGGCCTACTACGCGGAGGTAGAGGAACCAGAAGTCTATCTGGGGCGTATTGAAGAGATGTTTTCCGAAAGCCGGTTTTCGCCGGATAGGAGCTTCTTCTGTTCCAAACTGATAGACCTGATCACAGCTATTGAGGGAGATGGCGAGGCATGGTCGACATGGGACAGTGATATGGCCGTGGAGGCCCGAAACCCAGGACAGGTTGATCGACGTAACCCGCTGTGGTTCGAGCAGCCACTGCACAGCCCGGGATACCTTGAGCGGCTGAGAAGGGGGCGCGAATGAGTTCGGTCTCGCCTGATGCATTACACCCTCTGCCGGAGCCGTTGACCCCAACTGACTGCGACCTCTCGACATTCGCATTCATGCCACTGGACGTTCAGCGATTGCTTACTTCCGAGACTTGGGTGCTTGGTTCTGGGGACGAGCGCGCCGCTGCTATGACTCTCTGGCTTGCCAGTTGGCACCAGGTTCCGGCCGCCAGCGTTCCCGACAATGATCGGATGCTCGCACACCTGTCCCAGTGCGCTCGTTGGGACAAGGTGAAGGCCCATGTACTTCGCGGCTGGGTCAAGTGCAGCGATGGTCGTCTGTACCATCCAGTTGTTGCTGAGAAGGCGCTGGAGTCTTGGGTTGAGAAGCTGCTGAATGCCATCTCGGGCGCCACCGGTAATGCTCGTCGCTGGGGTGTGGAGGTAGATATCAGCGGGCTTCAGGGGCAACTGGTCGAGGCGGTTGCTGCTTTAAAAAGCATCGCCCCGCAATCGCGCACCTTGAAGAAGAAGGGTGTAATAACTCTTGCCACGGGATCGCCACCCGAATCGGGTAGTGATCGCCCCCCGATCACACCCCAAATCGACCCCGAATCGGGTAGTGATCGCAACAGACAGGGACAGGGACAGGGACAGGGACAGGGACAGGGATATTTAAAAGATCAAGAGCAGGCGCCGCAACAGCGTCGCCCTTCCCCTGAGGCCGGGGATGATCAACCGACGGAAAAGCCCAAGCGTGCTTCCCGCTTGCCGGAAGACTGGGCCTTGCCGGATGACTGGCTGGATTGGGCGCTGACTGAGCGCCCGGAGTTCAGCGAGGCGGACATGCGTAAGGTTGGGGAGGGCTTCAGGGACTACTGGTGCTCGGCTGCCGGCAAGGGGGCCACGAAGGTCGATTGGCTGGCGACCTGGCGCAACTGGGTGCGCAAGGAGAGCGCACCATCTGCAACTCCGCGGAAGCCGGCGGTGGGCAGCAAGCGCTACCCGTTCATCCCGCCCAGGGGCTACCAGCTCGAGGATCACGAGTTCTGGCACCCGCAGATGACGGACACGGTGCTGTCCACTCGGACCCACGACTTCAGCACCCTTGAGCGTTTGCCGGACGGGGAGGGCGCATGCTGACCCCGTCGGATATTTCCAAGCGCCTCGCTGATCGCGCTGCCGATGTTGCACGGCACCTGCTGCCTGGCGGCAAGCGGGAGGGCGCCGAGTGGCGTGCTGGCGATGCATCGGGCGAGAAGGGCAAGAGTCTGGGGGTTCACCTCGTCGGCGAGAAGGCTGGCGTGTGGTGCGACTTCGCCACCGGTGAGTCTGGCGACCTGCTGGACCTCTGGCGGCTGGCGCGCAACTGCGACATGGCGACGGCGCTGAGCGAAGCGAGGGGCTACCTCGGCGTGCAGGAGCCCAAGCTCATCCGGCCGGTCGAGAGCCGGAAGTCATACCAGCGACCGGACAAGCCAAGGTGCTCGACGCCGAAGGTGGACTCGGTGGTGATGGCGTACCTGAAGGGCCGTGGACTGACCGAGGAGACCATCAAGGCGTTCAAGATCGCCGAGGACGGGCAGAACATCGTGTTTCCGTACCTGCGCAATGGCTCGCTGATCCACTGGAAGAAACTCGGCGTGGAACGTCCTGGCGGCAAGAAGAAAATCACCACGTCGTCGGATACCGAACCTTGCCTGTTCGGCTGGCAGGCCATCCCGGACGGTATCCGGGAGGTGACGATAACCGAGGGCGAGATCGACGCGATGACCGCCTGGCAGTACGGGCGCCCGGCGCTGTCAGTGCCCTTCGGTGGCGGCAAGGACGGCAAGCAACGCTGGATCGAGTACGAGTTCGACAACCTGCAGCGCTTCGACGTGATCTACCTGTGCCTTGACGACGACGAACCTGGCCACCAGGCGACCGAGGAGATCGTTCGGCGCCTTGGGCGTGATCGGTGTCGCCTGGTGAAACTGGGTTGCAAGGACTTCAACGAAGCCCTGGATGCCCTGTACTACAGCGCCGACGACATTGCGGAGTGCTACGCCAAGGCGAAGAACTTCGACCCGGAGCGCCTGAAGTCGGTGAGCTCCTACTCGGAGGAGGTCAAGGCTGAGTTCTACGACCAGAACCCGGAAACTATCGGCATGGAGCTGCCCTGGAGCGCCTACGCCAACAAGATCCGCTTCCGGCCCTCGGAGGTCACGATCTGGACCGGCTGGAGCGGACACGGGAAGTCGCAGTTGCTGAACTACCTGGCCTTCCACGGCATGAACCGCAAGGGCAGCCAAGACCGGTTCTGCATCGCCTCGATGGAGATGCCGGCGCGGCGAACGCTTCAGCGGATGGTCCGGCAGGCCTCCGGGATGTCTTGTCCTTCGAGGGGCTACATCGACGCGATTCTCGACTGGCTCGACGGCAAGCTATGGATCTACGACCAGTTGGGCACCGCGAAGACGGGCGAAATGCTCGAGGACTTTCGGTATGCCGCGCGCCGGTACGGGGTGAACCACTTCATCGTCGACAGCCTGGCGAAGCTCGGCATGGCCGAGGATGACTACAACGGCCAGAAGCAGGCCATGGAGGCGTTGGTGGGGTTCGCTCACGAGATGAACGTCCACGTCCATCTGGTCGCCCACCCGCGGAAGGCTGACGACGAGGGTAAGCCCCCGGGCAAGCTCGACGTTCGCGGTGGCGCCATCCTCACCGACCTAGCCGACAACGTGTGCACGGTCTGGCGGAACAAGCGCAAAGAGATGGCCAAGGGAGACGACTACAAGGACCAGAGCGATGTGCGCCTGATCATCAGCAAGCAGCGCCTCACCGGAGATGAAGGCATCTTGGACCTGTGGTTCGACAAGGCATCCAACCAGTATTTCAGTGCGAGCACTCACAAGGCCCGGAACTGGGTCCACTACGAGGGCGCGCGGGAGCAAGCAGCATGAGCAACGTACAACCGATGGCACCCCGCAAGGTCATGACCAGGCTGGAGCGGGAGTTTCTCAAGGTGGCCGGCCAGGAGCTGGCGCAGGTCAAGGTGGGCGGTGCTGCTGCCTTGGCTGCGCTGTTGGTCATGATCGCCAACTGGCACGGCGACCGCGGCACTCTGGGTTTTCACGACTATGGCCGGCTCTGGTTGCTGGACGGCAATGCGAAGGGCGCGGCGGTGGAAACGCTGCTGCGCGATCTGTTTGGCCTGAACGGTCCGGGGGCGGCATGAGCAGAACTCGAACCTACGTGGACAAGCTGCTGGGCGATACCGAGTATCTCCTCGAACAGTGGGGGTGGTGGCGCATGGATGGGATGGGGGTTCCCGGGTATGTGTCGCCGGCCGCCGCTATCATGAGCCAAGCCATGCCAATGTCGAGCCCCAAGGCCTACCACGTCACTGACGATATGGCCTTGGCCGTCGACCGGGTCATTGCTCGACTCATCGACAGGGCGCCGCAGGCCGGCGACTTCGTGTGGCTCTACTACGGCGCGAAGTGGCCGGCCCTGCGCATCGCGCGTGAACACCAGATCGGCGAGGCCAAGGTGAGGGAGACGTTGAAGCTGGCTGTGGGCTGGGTCGACAGCGCCCTGGAGCGGTTCCGCGAGAGCGCTTGAAGAAATAGTTTTACGCGCGGAATGAAGGGTGTTTTCATACCAGCGTGAATTGCTGTGAACGCAGCGTGACGCACTCGAAACCCGGCCCTGGCGCCGGGTTTTTTATGGGTATTCGGGAAAGGGTGTTGTTAGCCCCTTTCTGAATACCCCACGGTTGGGTGGTTGAGTGTGTTGTTAGTCGTCCTCGCGGATGGCTCTGGTCTCCGGCTCCGCGTACAGCTGCAAGATGCTGAATATCGGAACGCCGTAATCCACCAGCTCGTCCTCGATGGGCTCGACTGCCATGATTTCCCTGGCCAGGAACGGCGCTAGCCGCTTGGTTTCTGGCGGCTTCACTTTGTGCTCTAGGGTGAACATGATCTTGGCGCGGAACATCTCGAAGCTCAGTCCGCGCGCGTTACGGTTCACGTCGCGCAGATAGCGGTTGATCGACTCGGTTAGCGCGTTGGTGTACCGCTGGGGAATGAACCTGAAGTAGTTGAAGATGTACTCGCCCCAGTTGGTCATCATGGTTGTGACGACCTTCCAGTCCTTCTCTTGCTCAGCGGGGATGCGCTGCCGCCATTCGTCATAGGCTTGCCTGGCTGCATTGTGGGTCTTGCTATTCCAGATGTTGTAGAAGCCTTCCTTGAGGTTGTAGGCGGTGCCTAGCTCGGGGAACTGATCGAACCACGTCTTGATCTTCAGGTGCGCCCAAACGTCCAGGTCACGCCTACGCATCAGCATTAGCTTGCGGTCGCCTTTCAGGGTGCGCTTTTGCGGAACGGTGAGGCCTCGCTTGATCCGCTTTCGTATCTGGTCCATTGCATCGTTGGCGTACCGCACAACGTGGAACTTATCGACGATGACAGTGGCGTTAGGGAACAGCTCTAGCGACACGTCTTTGTACGGATGGAACATGTCCTGGCAGACGATCTGGACCCTGTCCCGGCCGCGCATGTTGGAGATGTAATTATGGATCACGATCTTCTTGCGGTTAGGCAGGACGTCGATGATCGTTCTTTCTTCCAGGTTGATCAGGACGCACCTGTACTCGCCGCCGACAAGTAGTTCATCAATGCCAAGAACACGCGGAAGCATGGGCCTGTATCCAGCCTCCTTTTCGGCGCAGTAGTCGCGCAAGGCCCTGCGCACCACTGATTCATCCACGCCGAGATCGCGCGCCACAGCTGAGTTCGTGCTGGTCATGGCGTGCTTGATGACGTAGGCATGGCAGCGTTTCGTCATGCGGTGCTTCTCGTCGAAATCCAGCAGGGCCGGCGAGAACACTTTGCTGCATGTCTTGCACTTGTACCGTCGACGCATGCCCCAGAGCACCGTGCGCTTGCCCCTGATGGGCAGGTCAACGTACTTGGTCAGCTTCTTGGAGAAACGAATCGACTGGCCGATAGCTCCGCAGGAGGTGCAGAACTCGGGTGCCGGAAACTCAACCTTGAATTGCAGATCGTGTTCATCCTCAAGGAACTCCACGATCTTTACGTTCAATGGGTGCAGAAGGGAAAGCGATTCAGGCACCGGCCGCCCCCTGGGCGGCCAGGGCGTCCCGACTTCCAACAAACTTGCCATCCTCGAACGCCGTCGCAAGTTCGGCGGCAACTCGTTCGCAGGCCTTTCGGTGCCCTATGAATAGCTCTCGCTCTCCATCCCCGGCGCGCACACAGAACGGCCAGAACCCTCTGCCCGTAGGCTCGACCCGATAACGGTCGGCGCCGACTGTCTGCATGTTCACAGCGTAGCTCCTCGCGTTATCCGCTTGAACTCATCAAGAGCGTGCTGGCCAGTCATGATCAGTGACGGAACAGGGACAAGGGCTGCACGGAGCTCGGAGATTTCGTTACGCAGCGAAGCTATCTCGCCGGCCAAATCACTACTACCCCGATTCGCTGTTAAGGCCTCAAGCATCGCTACCTGAGCAGCTGATGGCGGGATTGCGGTTTCCTTGGGGTTTGGCATGACTCTCTCCTGCAATGGGGGTGAGTCTTCATTATAACAACACTTAAAGCCGAAGCTAATGCCAATATGCTTTAAGGCTGCGCTTTGCCTGCAACAACACGTAAAACCGATAACCCTTTTTTATTGCGTTGTCAGGTCTGGCGCGGCATCATCAGGCCCCCGCCGATGCCGTGGTTTCCACCTGGGCTATTCCTCGACAGAGGTGGATGGCCCGGAAGATCCCCTCTCCCGGGCCTTTTAGTTTCCGAAGGTCGAAACTCGGTAGACGGCAGTCTCACCTGCCACATCAAAGTGACGGGTTACCGACCCACAAGGCCTTCACCCTTGCGATAATGACCATCTCGAAGCCGAGAGGTGGTCCTATGAGAAGTCCAGATATCAAGGTCGTGAAGCTCGAGGGGGACGCAGTCCCCTGGTCTATACGCGATGCCGGCCATGAGGCCTGTTTCGTGGTTATGCATGGCCTGACGCTGAGGAGCGATTTCTTGTATTCCGAGGAAGAGGCTGAGGCGGTGGCAGACGCGGTGCACCTAGAGATCATCGAAGAGATGAGATCGATGCTGGAGTCTGTCCGAGGACGATAGTCGATCAATGCAGGTGGAGCGCAGGATGCGCACGGGGTAGTGGCCCCTATCCACCCGCACCTATTTCAGAGCCCAGCCCCGTGCTGGGCTTTTTCGTTTCTGCAGGTGGCGCATTGCGCTGCGGGGCGCGCGGCCCCCTTGAAAGGCCGTACCTGCACCCATCCCTGGCCCAGCCCTCGCGCTGGGCTTTTTCATTTCCGCCCCGGCGAGGGGAACCGAGACGATGAAGATGCCTGACAAACCCGACACTTGGGCGGCTGTGCTCGCCTGGCTGAGCCAGCATGCGCCGATCATCTACGCCTCCCTGCTGTCGTGGGCCATGGCCATGGCCAGGATCATCTACGGCGGCGGCACGCGCCGGCAGGCGCTCTTGGAGGGCGCGCTGTGCGGGGGGCTGGCGCTGACGATCATCAGCGGCTTCGAGTTCTTTGGCGTGCCGCAGAGCATGGCCACCTTCATTGGTGGCTGGATCGGCTTCTTGGGCGTCGAGAAGATCCGTGACCTGGCCGACCGTTACGCTGGGATCAAGCTGCCGCGTCGAGGGTCTGGCGAATGAAGATCACTGCCGATCAACTCGACCGCGCTACCGGCTGCGGTGCCGCTACTGCCTCGACTTGGGTCGAGCACATCAACGGCGCCATGGCTCGGTTCGAGATCAACACGGCTGAGCGCGTGGCGATGTTCCTGGCCCAAGTTGGGCACGAAAGCCAGAGCCTCAAGCGTCTGATCGAGAACCTGAACTACTCCGCCGAGGGGCTGCTCAAGACCTGGCCGAAGCGGTTCACGCCGGTAGAGGCTCGCCAGTATGCCCGCCAGCCCGAGCGCATCGCGAACCGCGTGTACGCAAACCGGATGGGCAACGGGTCGCCGGATACGGGCGATGGGTATCGATACCGGGGGCGCGGCCTGATCATGATTACGGGCCACGACAACTACGCCGAAGCTGCCCGCGCCCTGGCGCTGCCGCTGGTGGCGCAGCCTGAACTGCTGGAGCAACGGACCTGGGCAGCAATTGCCGCGGGTTGGTTCTGGCAGTCGCGGGGTTTAAATGACCTGGCTGACCAAGGCCGATTCGAGCGGATCACTCTGAAGATCAACAGCGGCTGCAACGGTGCTGAGGATCGAGTGGCGCGTCTCGAATGGGCGCGTGCTGCGCTCAAGGGGGAATGATGCTCGGGTTCACGACGAAAGCCGAAGCTCGACAGATCGGCGTCTCGCACCATGGGAGCTATTACGGCATTCCGATGTGGCTGGGGGATGTCGATAGCGATTGCCCGCTGGCGTTCGCCAAGTGGGCGCCGCTTGAACTTGTCGTCTCCCTGTTCTCGGTCATGGAGGGCATCGTCAACTCGATGCTCGATCAAGAGCCGACGTTCATGTTCAAGGTTGGTCGGAGGATCGACCAGTGACCTGGCGGCCATGGTTGGTGGTCGCCCTGGTAGCTGCGCTGGTGTTCTGGCGCCTCGATCACGTGACCGCCCAGCGTAATGACCTGCAGGCCGCCGTCGAGCAATCCGCCGAGACGATCACCGCAATGGCCCAGCAGGCCAAGCGCGATAGCCAGGCCCAGGCTCAGGCCGACGCCCTGGCCCGCACATACCAAGCAGCACTACAGGCTTCCCATGAAGAAAACCAATTGCGCCGCGATGCTATCGGCACTGGTGCTCGCGTCGTGTACGTCAAAGCCCGCTGCCCCGCAGGCGGAGTGCACCAGGCTCCCGGAGCCACCGGCAGCGCTGATGCAGGAAGAGCCGTCCTTGCTGCCGCTGATGGACAAGTTGTTTCTGATCTCCGAGCCGGAGTCGAGCGACGCGAACTGATAATCGCGGCGTTGCGTAAGCATATCGCCGGCCTGCCGAGGTATTGCCGAAGATGATCAGCATCAAGCCGGAAGGGTTCCAGCAGCAGCTCGCCGACCTGACTGAGCTTGAGCAGCGGCAGATTCCTTACGCGACAGCCACTGCGCTTACGCGGACCGCGCAAGGCCTGATGGATCGATTGCGGGCCGAGATGCGTGTCGTGTTCGACCGCCCGACCCCGTACACCCTGAACAGCCTGCGCATGGTGCCAGCCAGGAAAGACCGGCTCGAAGCGCGGGTTTGGTTCAAGGACGAAGCGGACGGGGCGCAGCCTGCATCGGTGTGGATTGCCCCCGAGGTCTACGGTGGGCCGCGTCGGAACAAGCCGGCCGAGCTTCAGCTCAGGGCCAAGGGGATCCTGCCCGAAGGGAAGTACGTGGTGCCAGGCGCCGGTGCTGATCTTGATCGCTACGGGAACATCAAGCGCGGACAGGTCACCAGAGCATTGAGCGGCATCCGCGGATTCACTCAGGCTGGGTACAACGCAAACGCGACCGATAGCAGACGGAGCAGGGCGAAGGGTAATGCTCGCCGCTACTTCGTCATGACCCGCAAGGGCCAGCCCATTGGCATTGCTGAGCGCACAGGCCGAGGCCGGGATGCCGTCTCGATCATCATGGCCTTCGTGTCACGCCCTTCGTATCGCCGCCGGCTGAGCTTCTTCGAGATCGCGCAGCAGTATGCCGACGAGAACCTGCCGCGTGAGTTCGAGGTGGCGATGCGCGGCGTGGCTGCTCGGTTCGCCGCGAGGCGCTGACGGGTGCACCAAAGTGGTGCGTCGCGGGTCCTCCCGGGGGTGCCCCCGTCAGAGGGTAATTCGAGCCCCGCGCGCCAAATATGTATGACCATTTTTCGGAGGTTGGTTGTTGTTTAGTCATGAGCAAAAACGAAACAACCAAACAGCGCGGATGGTTGAACAAGTCCGAGATGGCCGCGAGCCTCGGGATTTCTCCGCAAGCCTTTGATAAATGGGGCGTTCAACCAATCGAGCGAATAGGTCGAGAGGCCTTCTACACGGTGGCGGATGTGGTCGAAAACCGCATCCAGCACGCCGCTCGGAAACAACAACCTGAGGGGGAGCTACCGGAAGGTCTCGATCCCTACGCTGAAGCCAAGCTGACACAGGAGCGACTCCGGCTCACCAAGGCCCAGGCCTACGCCCAAGAGCAGAAGAACCAGATCCAGGACAAGCTCCTGGTCCCGGTCCCGTTCGCCACTTTCGCCTTGGCGAAGATCGCCGCCAAGATTGGCTCGGCGCTGGAGACCGTCTGCAAAACGGTCAGTCGCCGCCACCCGGATGCTGATCCCTTGGTGATGGAGTCCTTCGAGCGGGAGATCGCCTTGGCGCGAAACCTTTCCGCTGAGTTCAGCGACGACATCCCGGGAATCCTTGATGAGTACCTTGCAACCCTGGATCAGTGATCTGCGCACTGCGGTCAAGCTGGGTTTGCAGGGAATGTTCAAAGAGCCGCCGATGACGGCGGTGGAGTGGGCCGACAAGCATTTCTACATGTCGGCCGAGTCCTCTTACAACGAGGGCCGCTGGAAGACTGCACCCTTCCAGATCGCGATCCTGAACGCGATGGGCAACGACCTGATTCGAGTGGTCAACTTCGTGAAGTCGGCCCGGATCGGTTATACGAAGCTGTTGCTGGCCAACATCGGCTACAAGATCCAGCACAAGCGCCGCAACGTGATGATGTGGAGTCCGACCGACCCGGACGCCGAGGACATCAGCAAGAGCCACGTCAATGGCCTGATCCGCGACGTGCCGGTCATGCTGGAACTGGCGCCCTGGTTCGGTCGGAAGCACAGCGACAACACCTTGGACAACAAGGTGTTCGCGAACCGCCGCAACCTCTGGATCCGCGGTGGCAAGGCCTCCCGGAACTACCGGGAGAAGTCGCCCGACGAGGTGATCTACGACGAACTGTCGAAGTTCGACGCCGACGTCGAGGGCGAAGGTTCGCCGACATTCCTAGGTGACAAGCGCCTGGACGGTGCGGTCTACCCGAAGTCTATCCGGGGGTCTACGCCTGGGGTCGCTGGCAGTTGCCAGATCACTAAGGCGGCGGAAGAGTCTCCGCACCGGCTGCGCCTGCATATTGCTTGCCCTCACTGTCAGCGGGAGCAGCACCTGAAGTTTGGCGGAAAGGATTGTGAGTTCGGCCTGAAGTGGGAAAAGAACGAGCTGGGTGAGGCCGAGCGCGCCTGGTACGTCTGCGAGCACTGTGCAGCCTGTTTTGAACACCGCGACATGGTGGTGGCCCAGGCTAAAGGCCGCTGGATCTGCGACGAGACCGGCATCTGGACGCGCGACAGCATCGACTGGTTCGGCCCAGACAACGAGCCGATCCGCACGCCGCGCTCGGTCAGCTTCTACTGCTGGGCGATCTACAGCACCTGGACGACCTGGGTGTCGTTGGTTGACGAGTGGCTCAAGGTCAAGGGCGACCGCGAGAAGCTGATTACCTTCATCAACACCACGCGCGGCGAGGTGTGGGAAGAGGAGCAGGGCGACCGCGTGGAGTGGCAGACGCTCTATGCCCGCCGCGAGAACTACCCGAAGGTGCCGCCGCAAGCGCTTGTCCTGATGGGTGGAATCGACACCCAGGATGACCGCTACGAGGGCCGCGTTTGGGCTTTCGGTCTTGGCGAGGAGGCATGGCTTGTTCACCGTTTCATTCTGACCGGCGATCCGGCCAGTGAGGAATTACGGCGTAAGGTCGGCTTGGAGATCCACCGGCAGTTCACTCGGGCTGACGGCGTTCCAATGCATGTCGAGCGTTGGTGCTGGGATGCCGGCGGCCACTATGCCGATGAGGTAGAGGCCGAGAGCGTCAAGCATGGCGTGCACTGGGTGGTTCCGACCTTCGGAGCCAGTACATACGGCAAGCCAATCGCCAACTTCCCGAAGCGACGCAAGCGCAAGGTCTACAAGACCGAACTGGGCACCGACAACGCGAAGGAGCTGATCTACAGCCGTCTGCGTATTGATGTACCCATTCCGTGGCAACCGACCCCTGGCTGTGTGCACTTCCCGATCGACAGCGACATCTGTGACGAGGACGAACTGAAGCAGATCACTGCCGAGAAGAAGAAGCCGGTGATGGCGAAGGGTGTCCGCGTCCTGCGCTGGGATTCCGGCGGGCGCCGAAACGAGGCGCTGGATTGCTTCGTGTACGCCCTTGCCGCGCTGCGCATCAGCCAGCAGCGCTTCGGCCTCGATCTCGACCAACTTGAGCGAGCGCGCGTTGATCCCGTGCCGGAGCAGGTCGCCCAACAGCAACCCTCGAACGAAAACCATGCCAGCACCTCTCAGGGCTGGCTCAACACTGGAAGCGGACCATGGCTCTGACAGCGCAGCAGATGCTCGACAAATACCTGGAGGCCGAGGCCGCCGTGCTGGAAGGGCGGACGGTGATCTTCAACGGACGCACCCACACCATGGAGGATATCGAGAAGATCCGCGCCGGACGCCGGGAGTGGGAGCGCCGCGCGGCGGCAGATCGGGACCGCGCCGCCGGTCGCCGTCCAGGCCCGGCGCTGGCGGAGTTCTGCTGATGAACCTGATCGATCGTCTACTGAAACCCTGGGCCCCCGACCTGGTGGCTCGGCGCCTGGCCGCCCGCGAGGCAATCCAGGCGTATGAGGCTGCCAGGCCAGGGCGAACCCACAAGGCCAAGCGTCAACCGCTGGGCGCCGACACCTCGCTACAGAAGTCTGCGGTCTCCATGCGAGAGCAGTGCCGGAAACTGGACGAAGATCACGATCTGGTTACCGGCTTGCTCGATCGCCTAGAGGAGAGGGTGGTGGGCGGTAGTGGCATCGGCGTGGAACCGCTGCCGCTGCGCCTGGATGGCTCGGTGCATGCCGAGTTGGCCATGGAAATCCGCAGTGCGTGGGCCGAGTGGTCACTCTCGCCGGAGACCTCTGGTGAGCTGACGCGGCCCCAGGTAGAGCGGCTGATGTGCCGCACTTGGTTGCGCGATGGCGAGGGCTTGGCGCAGAAGTTGATGGGCCGAGTCCCGAACTACACGTTCGCCACGTCGGTGCCTTTTGCCCTGGAGCTGCTGGAGCCCGACTACTTGCCCTTCAGCTACAACAACCTGTCGAAAGGCATTGTCCAGGGTATCGAGCGTGACACCTGGCGCCGGAAAAGGGCCTATCACCTGCTCAAGGATCACCCCGGCAACCTGCAGACGCTGGGCGGCAGCCTGGCGGTGAAGCGCGTCGAAGCGGAACGGATCATCCACATCGCCTACCGCAAGCGGATCGGCCAGAACCGAGGCGTGCCGATGTTGCACGCAGTGCTGATCCGCCTTGCCGACTTGAAGGACTACGAGGAGAGCGAGCGGGTGGCGGCGCGCATCAGTGCTGCCCTGGCGATGTATATCAAGAAGGGCAACCCCGACAGCTACACGGTGGAGCCCGGGAAGGACCGGAAGAACCGAACGATCCCCATCGCCCCCGGCATGGTCTTCGACGACCTCGAGCCAGGTGAAGACGTCGGGATGATCGAGAGCAACCGGCCGAACCCCTTCCTTGAAGGTTTCCGCAACGGCCAACTGCGGATGATCGGCGCTGGCACTCGCAGCACCTACTCCTCGGTGTCCAGGGCCTACGACGGCACCTACTCGGCACAGCGCCAGGAACTGGTCGAGGGCTGGCTGGGCTACGACCTGTTGCAGCACGAGTTCATCGACTACTGGTGCCGGCCTGTCTATCGGTCCTGGCTGCAGATGTACCTGTTGGCTCGGAAGGAGCGCCTGCCCGCCGACGTTGATCACCGCACTCTCTACGCGGCGGTCTACCAGGGGCCGGTCATGCCATGGATTAACCCGATGCATGAGGCCAACGCATGGGAGTTGCTGGTCAAGGCCGGCTTCGCCGATGAGGCGGAAGTTGCCCGCGCTCGTGGTCGAGATCCGCGCGAGCTGAAGAAGTCGCGTGAGACGGAGATCAAGGCGAACCGGGCAGCCGGCCTGGTCTTCAGTTCGGATGCCTACCACCAACTGGTCAAGTCCGGGATGGACCCGGTTGAGGCGGTGCAGAAGGTGTACCTGGGCGTCGGGAAGATGCTTACCGCCGACGAGGCTCGCGGGCTCGTCAACAGATACGGCGCCGGCCTACCCGTGCCTGGGCCGGATTTCCCCAACGAGAGCAACAATGGAGGCGCCGATGGGCAGCCATCAAACCCTGATCCATAAAATCCTGATGCTGCCGATGGCGGCGGCGTTGACTGAGGCCAACGCCCCGCATGAGTCCTGGTACAGCATTAAGGCTGCCGGTCGCGGCGTCGCCGAGGTGCTGTTGTACGACGAGATCGGCGTCTGGGGCATCACCGCGCTGCAGTTCGCTCGAGACCTCAAGGCAATGGGCGACCTGAACAAGATCAACCTGCACATCCACTCCCCGGGCGGCGATGTCTTCGAGGGGACGGCGATCTATAACCTGCTGCGCAACCACCCGGCCAGCGTCGACGTGTACATCGATGGCTTGGCGGCCTCGATGGCCTCGGTCATCGCCATGGCCGGCGACACCATCTACATGCCCGAGAACGCCATGATGATGGTGCATAAGCCCTGGGGCATCCAGGGCGGCGATGCGGACGACATGCGCCGCTATGCCGAACTGCTCGACAAGGTCGAGGACACCCTGGTCATGGCCTACGCCAACAAGACCGGGAAGTCCTCCGACGACATCAAGGCGCTCCTCAAGGAGGAGACCTGGATGAATGGCCGAGAGGCCGTCGCTGCCGGTTTCGCCGACCAGCTCACTGAGCCGCTGCAAGCGGCCGCTCACCTTTCCTCCAAACGCATGCAGGAGTTCGCCCACATGCCCGAAGCTCTGAAAACTCTACTGGCCCCGCGCGCCCAGACCCCCGCCGCGCCGACCAACACTCCCGCGCCGACTCCGGCACCGGCCGCGCCGGCGGCTCCCGTGGCCGCCGCCCCAACCGAGGCCGATATTCGCGCCCGGATCCTCGCCGAGGAATCTGGTCGCCGCAGCGCAATCACTGCTGCCTTCGGCGCGTTTGCCAGCGGCCACGCCGAACTGCTCGCCACCTGCCTGAACGACATGACCATCACCGTCGACCAGGCACGCGAGAAGCTGCTGGCTGCCATTGGCGCCGATACCAAGCCGGCCGCCACCCCTGGCGCTGGCGCCCACATCCATGCCGGCAACGGCAACCTGGTGGGCGACTCGGTGCGCGCGAGCGTGCTGGCCCGCATCGGTCGCGGCGAGCGCCAGGCCGATAACGCCTACAACGGCATGACGCTCCGCGAACTGGCCCGTGCCTCGCTGGTCGATCGCGGGATCGGCGTGGCCTCGCTCAACGCCCCGCAAATGGTCGGCTTGGCCTTCACCCACACTTCCAGCGACTTCGGCCTGATCCTTCTGGACGTCGCCAACAAGTCGGTGCTGGCGGGCTGGGAAGAGGCCGAAGAAACCTTCCCGCTGTGGACCAAGCCCGGCATTCTCACTGACTTCAAGCCGGCGCGCCGCGTCGGGCTGGGCGAGTTTTCCTCGCTGCGTCAGGTGCGTGAGGGCGCCGAGTACAAGTACGTCACCCTTGGCGAGCGCGGCGAGCAGATCATCCTGGCTACCTACGGAGAGCTGTTCAGCATCACCCGTCAGGCGATCATCAACGACGACCTGCAGATGCTCTCGGATATCCCGTTCAAGCTGGGCCAGGCGGCCAAGGCCACCATCGGCGACCTGGTCTATGCGGTTCTGACCGGTAACCCGGCGATGAGCGATGGCAAGGCCCTGTTCCATGCCGACCACAGCAACCTGCTCACTGGCGCGGCTTCGGCGCTTTCCATCGACAGCCTGAGCAAGGCCAAGACCCAGATGGCCACCCAGAAAGCCCAGGTAGAGAAGGGCAAGGGGCGCACCCTGAACATCCGTCCGGGCTTCGTTCTGACTCCGGTGGCACTCGAGGACAAGGCCAACCAGATCATCAACTCCGAGTCCGTGCCGGGCGCCGACGTCAATAGCGGCATCGTTAACCCGATTCGCGCATTCGCGCAGGTGATCGGCGAGCCGCGCCTGGACGATGCCTCGGCGACCGCCTGGTACATGGCTGCCAAGAAAGGCTCTGACACCATCGAAGTGGCCTACCTGGACGGCGTCGATACCCCGTACCTGGAGCAACAGGAAGGCTTCACTGTCGACGGCGTGGCCAGCAAGGTGCGCATCGACGCTGGCGTGGCGCCGCTGGACTTCCGCGGGCTGCAGAAATCCAACGGTGCCTGATCGGCGCCAACTCCCGAGCCCCGCACCTAGCGGGGCTTTCTGTTTCTGCCATTAGGAGAATCAACCATGGCGAAGAACTATGTGGAGGACGGCAACGTCCTGACTCTCATTGCGCCCGCTGGCGGCGTTCAGTCCGGCGTACCTGCGGTGATCGGAGACCTGGTGGTGGTGCCGCTGGTAGATGCCGCCGCGGGCGAGCCGTTCGCCGGAAAAACTGGCGGCGTCTGGAGCCTGCCTGCTGCCGCTGGCCTGACCCAGGGTGCCAAGTGCAGCGTGCTCGATGGGGAGCTGGTAGCTGCTGCCACTGCCGACTCGGTGGCGTTCGGCAAGATCACCGAGCCCACCGTTGACGGCTTCGCGTCGGCGATGCTGATCCAACAATGAGCGCGCCGGGCCGTTTTGGCCGGCTGATCCAACGGCTCCACGAGCGTGGGCAAGAGCGGTTATCTGATGCCGTGGGCGAGTTCCGCGGCATCGGTCGCCCCCCGATCAAGGGGATACCTCTGCAGGTCGATCGAAACCTCAGTTACGACGGGCCTGATGGGGTTTTCATCACGGACAAGGTTGGGATCAGTTGGCTGGCGAAGGATGTTCCCACGGCATCGCGTGGCGACCTCTTCGTTATCGGGTCGTCGCGCTATCTCGTCGAAAAGCTCATTGCGAACGACGGTTGGTTGCTGACGGCAGCAACGATCGAGGAGGAAGCATGAAGCCGAACGTGCTCACGATCGGCCGCTTGGCCTTGCTGGCGCGCTTGCAAACCATCACGCCAAACCAGGGATACCGGACGGACGCGGGCACTCGCGTGCTCTCTGGGTGGTTTAACGAGCTGGTCAAGGAGCGGCATGAGGGCTTTCCGCTGATCGTCGTTCAGCCGGGCAAGGAGCAGCCGCCGGAGCATCTCGACGCTGGCGTTCGCTTTCATCGCGGCTTCGACGTGGTAGGCGCGGTGCGCGGCGGGTATGACCACTATGCGGAGGCTCTGGAGGACCTGCAGCTAGATCTTCTGGCGTGCCTGATGCCTGCCCCCAAGGGGCATTTCCTGCGTTGGCTGCCCCGAGAGCGCGGCATTACCGGGCTGACGTTGGGGGCGCCTGAGCCGTACCCGCCGGGTGATGGAGTGGCCGCTGCTGTGATTCGAATCCCTGTCTATCTGAAAACCATCATCGAGGCGTAACCCATGAAGAGCGATCCCCAGGTGCCGGCCGCGGTCGACGCCGCGCCGCCGGCTGCGCTGAACAAGGCCGTCGAGGTCACCCTGGCCAAGGTGCATTGGCACCAGGGCAAGGAGAAGGCGGCCGGCGACAAGATCAACGTCAGCCCTGACCAGGTTGAATTCCTGCGCCGCGAAGGCGTGATCAAGAAGGAGGCCTGATATGGCTATCGAGAAAGAGACGTATGTGATCGGCGGACCCTTCAAGATCCGCGAGTCCGGCGCTACCACCCCCTTCCAGTTCGCTGGCCTGGTGTCCACTATCCAGCAGACCATCGAGACCAACGAGATCACTTTGCCGGATACCACCACCCCGCAGGGCGGTGAGTACGATGCCGTTTCGCGCATCACTTCGGTCGGTTTGTCGATCAACTTCCGCGAGCTCAAGACCAGCATCCTGGCTGCCTTGGTGTGGGGGGACGCCACCAATGTTCCTTCTGCCACCCACACCGACGAAGCGCACACCGCCGTTCCAGGAGGCACGATCGCGCTCGACTTCATGCCGCTGGAGATCACCAGCGTGAAGAGTGATGACGGCACCACGACCTACGAAGAGTTCGACGACTGGAACATGACCGGCGCCGGTATCGAAATCGTTGAAGGGGGTGCGATCTCTGCGGCCACGCCGATCAAGGTGACTTACAAGTCCGCCACCGTTGATGTGATCGAAGCGCTGACCAACAGCGGCAAGACGTTCGAATGCCTCTTCGAGGGTGAGAACGCAGCCGGTACCCAGCGCCGTATCCAGGCGCGCTATTTCCGGTGCCGCCTGAACCCGTCGAGCCAACAGGACTGGCTCAATACCGAAGACTTCCTCGCTGCCGAGGCCACTGCTAAGGTGCTGATGGACCCGACTAAGGTCGGCGCTGGAAAGTCGAAGTATTTCAACATCAAGAAGGAACTGGCGACGGTGTGACGCCATTCATGCCCGGCAGGGACGCCGGGCGAGCAATCCCTGACTCCGATCTGACATTTGGGCTATCAAAACCCAACTAGGCCCTGGGTTTTGGTGTTGGCGCGGCGGTGCTAGAGTGTGAAGCAGTTCCTATGGAGAGTCGCTATGAAACGGATTTTCCCCGTTCTCGCTTTGCTTCTTGCGGTCAGTTCTGTCCATGCGGCGACGGTCTTCAAGTGTGTCGGCCCTGACGGAAAAGTCACTTTTACCCAGCAGAATTGCCCAGAAAACCAATCCCTGGACGATGTGGTCTCCGCCACCAACCAGCGTCCAAGCGGGTCAGGTGCTTCGGCTGTCATGGCTAAGCCCAAGCAGCCATCAGGCCGTACCTATAGAGGTAGCCATCAGGGCGGCAGCGGAGTGACCGTCGTCGGTGGTTCGTCGCCAAGCCCTACGTGTTCCACAGGGTTGTCTGAGCGTGACCTTCGCAAGGCCAAGGTCCAGGGCAAGGTCGTCCCTGGAATGTCCAGGGAGGATGTGGAAAGCATCTACGGGAAGGTGAACCGCAACGGCAGTACCGCCGGCGCGGGTGCTGTCACCTACTGGAATGACAAGTATGTTGACCAGACTACGGTTTCTTTTGACCGAGATGGATGTGTGCGAGGCTCCTATCAGTCGGGCCATAAGAACTGACCCCAAAATTCTAACCAGCCCCGCTTCGGCGGGGTTTGTGCTTTCTGGAGGATTGAAATGTCCGAGATGACCGCAAGCAAGGTTGTGAAAGTTGGCGAGGTGGAAGTGATCGTCCGCGAACTGAGTGTTTCGGATGTTCGGAAGCTAATGCAGGAGGTCAGTGATCAAGACCTCGTCAGCAATGTCCTCTTCGAAGATATCAGGCTGTCCGATCTTTGCCTGATGACATCGGTTACGGAGAGCCAAATTAACGATCTCCGGCCGAGCCAACTCGCCAAGTTGCTGGATGCATGCAAAGAGGTGAACCCGCATTTTTTCGGAATGCTGGGCCGTCTCACGAAACTCCGCGACAAGCCTTGAGGAGTTTGGAGCGCGCCATTTGCGTTCTGGTGAGGCTTGGGCATCACCAAGTCCTTGAATATCCCTGGTCGCTGTTCTTGACCGCGCTGAAGGCTGAATGAAATGGCTGACGTAAAGATCCGGCTGACTGCTGACCTCGATGATGCGCTGCGCGAGGTGTCAGGTTTCCGCAAGGAATATGCCGAACTGGTCAGGCAAGTCGCGCAACCTCTCAAGCGTTTAAACGATTTCACTGCTCTCGAAAGCACCCTTGAGGACACGCAACGCCAGGCGCGCTCGGCGCGCGAGCAGATCCGCACGCTCGGCAACGAACTGGCATCGACGATCAGGCCGAGCCGCGAATTGCAGCAGGCTTACCGGGACTCCATTTCGGACTTGCGAAGCCTGGAGCGGGCAGAGACGGTCCAGATAGCTCGGCTTTCCGCGATGCGCCGGGAGTTGAAGCAGGCCGGGCTGGATACGAGGAGCCTGACATCCGAACGGCAGCGGCTCCAGCGGGAGCTGGATCGAAACCTCCAGGCTGGCCGGAATGATGCGGCCACCACCAGCCTCCGGCAACAGACCGCAGCGATCAAGCAGAGCGCGATCGAGCAGCGCCGCTACAACTTGGAGCAAGCGCGTAGCACCCTGGGAGTAGCCAGGGTGCGCGAACTGCAGGCTGCCATCGGGCAGTTGAACCAGCAATATCGCTTGCTTCGGTCCAGCGGAACGCTATCCACAAGGGAGCTTGCCGTTGCGCAGCGGGCGCTCAAGAAGCAGATCGCGGAGACCAAGAGCGAACTCAACTCGCTTGGTGCCGGCTCGCGGCTGTCGAGCATCGGCTCTCTCCGCGGGAGCGGCCCGGCACTGGCGGTTGCAGGTCTCGCCGCCGCGGTAGGCGCTGCAACGGCGAAGCTTGCGAACGGGGCCGACACTGTTGGCCGGCTTGATTCCAGGCTTCGCCTGGCAACCCGCTCGCAGGAAGAGTTCAACACCGCGCAGATCGAACTCGACCGTATCGCTGATGATGTCCAGGGCGATGTCGGCGACCTCATCGGCCTTTATTCGCGGTTGCAGCGCCCGCTTCGGGATGCGGGCATGGATCAGCGAGCCGCCCTCGAAACCGTAGAGGCGGTGTCGCTCGGCCTGAAAATCGGTGGGGCATCTGCCGAGGAGTCGGCCTCGGTCATTACCCAGTTCTCCCAGGCCATCGCCAGTGGTGTTCTGCGGGGCGAAGAGTTCAATACCGTTCTGGAGTCCTCGGATCGCATTGCTGGCGCCCTGGCGGACTCCTTCGGAGTGACTGTCGGCCGGCTTCGCGAGATGGCTGCCGCCGGTGAACTGACCTCGGAGCAGATCGTTATCGCGTTGCGGAAGGAACTGCCGAAGCTCCGCGAGGAGATGGCGTCGTTTGCCCCGGAGATTGGTGCGGGGCTGAACCGGATCTTTTCCGAAACCCAGAAATACTGGGGGCGTCGCGCGAAGGAAACAGGCGTCGTCGACTGGGTTGCGAACCAGTTGAACGATGTTGCGAAGGGAATCAACACGGCGAATACGCTGGTAAAAAAGGGGGAGGGCAGCCTCACAGCCACCCTCGCCGCCGAGAAGGCTCGACAAGAGCAGATCGTGAAGCGCCAGAACGATGCTCTGAAGCGGGCTCGGGAACAGAACGTCGCCGATCTCCAGTCTGAGGTTGTTCGGACCAAGGCCCTCCTTGAGCAGTCCACCAAGAACCTCAACGACGCGCTTTCGCGGCAGGCAGATGTCCGCAAGGAGTTTGCCGATCTGGTGAAGGGCATCCAGGAGACGCCCACCTCCGGAACGCAGACCTTCGGTGATGCCACTGCGGCCCAGGCCTCGGCTCGCAACGCCCTGACCGCTGGCAACAACCAAAAGGCGATCGAGGAGGCTCGCCGCGCGCTTCAGATCCTTCAGCAACTGAAGGACGCTGGCGCGAACAGCTACGGCTTCGAAGGCGTGGCCAAGGAGGTGGAGCGCATCGCCAACAAGGCCGCAGAGGTCGAGGCTGGTAATGCCAAGGCTGCGGATGACGTCAACCGCCTGAACCTGGCCGACCTCGAGGAGCGCATCGCGGCTGTGCAAAACGTCGAGGTATCGTTCGGAATGGACTTCGAAAGCGCGGAGACCTTGAAGCAGCAGGTCGCCGACATCGCCGCCGGACTGGCTGAGCAGCTCGTGATACCTATCACGCTGGTTCCGCCTCCGGAGATGGGCTTGCCGGGCGTGCCCAGCATCACCCCCAAGATACCCGGGTTTGCCACTGGTACGCAGAGCGCCCCCCCTGGCATGGCGTGGGTTGGGGAGCGTGGGCCGGAGTTGATGATGATGCGCGGAGGAGAGCGCATCTTCAACGCGGTGCAGTCGCTGCAGATGTCGCAGAGGTATCAACGAACTCTCCCCGAGATACCCGAGATTCCGACCGCGACGCTTCAGCAGGCGAATCCGTCGGCAGCCATGCAAAACCTGGGCTCGCTGACCCTCAACCTGGGTGGGGACGATGCCGGTTTCACCGTTTTCGGGACACACGACACGCTCCGAGATATACGCAAGGCCGCCTCGAAGTTCGGGCGGACACGCCCAAAATGACCGAGCCCGCCAAGCGCGGGCTTTTTTATGGAGTTGGGAATGATCATTCCGAACGTGATGCTGGGGGGCGTACCGATCGTGATACACGGCGGCGCCCCTCAGTGTCAGTACCAAGCTGTAGATGGCGGCGTCGAGCGATTGAGGCTCAGCGGAGGTGCGGCAGTACAGATGACGCACTGGCGCAAGACAGCGATCACCATCAGCGGTTCAGGATGGATCGGCACGGGGATGCTTGGACTCGACTTCGACAACCCGTTGGAGCTGCGATGCAATGCGTCGCTTGGCATTTCCGGCCGCACTGCCGTCGACCGAGTATTCACAATCCCTGGAGAGGTTCGCCCCGATGCCAGTCCGTGGGGGCTGGCGCTGGTCGGTCGTGAGTGGGTCAGAACGGACGTGTCGTCCGTCGGCCAGGTGGTAACTGTGTCGGAGATCCCAGGCGCGCAACTCTACCGCGTCGAGTGGTGGCCGCTGTTCCACGTCTTCGCATCCATCCCTCCTGAAGCGCTTGATTCTTCGAACAACAGCCGGACCTGGCAAATTGTCGCTGAGGAAATCTGATGCTCAACGGTGGACCGCTCAATAGCGCTGCGCTGAACTCGGCCGCTCACTCCGCTGTGCCTGGTCCTGAGCCGATCATCCCTGGCTACGCTTTCACATGGCGCCCAATCGTGCGCGTTGGCGATGACGACGTTACGCCGCTCCTGACCGGGGAGATCGAGGTCGATCGTGAAGAGGGGGCGGCTGGCGTCGCGTCCTTTTCGATCTATCTCGGCGACGGACCTGTTGTCCCTACGGACTGGATCGGTCGTACCGTAACCATCGACTACGCAACGGAGACCGCGGGTGAACTGAGTCAGGGGCGACGGTTTACGGGGAGAGTTACACAGCCAGCCTGGAATCCTGTTCGGCGCGTCCTGGACATCAGTTGCACGGACCAGTTGCAGCAGCGTGTAGAGGCCATGGAGATTGCGGCCGTAGACGCCCTGGTCGCCGGCGCCTGGTCCGCAGATGTGTTCGAGCCGGTCGATGGACGCTCGCGGTGGGACTACGCCCAGGAGCGTTTGACCAGCGTCACCGGGAGCTTGGACTGCTCGCCATATGGTGCTCTCCGCGTCACATCATGGCTTGCTGTGGCGCCTGCCTTCGAGTTCGGCCCAGGCTCTACGGTGTACGGAACGCTTGCAGTCGAGCTGGCCGACCTGAGTTCGCAGACGAACAGGGTCGAGATCGAGTGCGACTACCGATTCAGCCGGCTCTGGCAGCTCAACGCCTCGTATGGTTGGCAGCACCCCGGCACAGGGAACGCGGTCGGCGAGGCAGGGTTTTGCAACTGGCGCGGCGATGACACCGAGTTACCTGATGTCGAGATGATCACCTCGGCGACCGAGAGCAGCGGTCAGACGTTGTTCTATGCGACCTGGTATCCACTGCCGCCCACGGGCGTCTACTGCAATCCGCCGGCGGCATGGGGCAACAACTTCGCCGAGCTGCTGCTCGGCGGAAATTGGATTGCTGGCCGGCGCTGGGTGCAGTCCGTTACCGAGCGCTATCGGTTGGTCATGGAGGTTCAGCCGAGCGTTGCGGCGACCGGTCCGATTGTTGGTCGGCAGCGTGCCTCGTTCGAGATCGAGTCGGACAGGGCCGAGCGCTGGGAAAGCGACCCCATCACGGGCGGCAACACAGGCCATAGCGATGAAAAGGACGACAGCCGGCGATTGGCTGCGCTGAACTGCCTGCTCGCTCAGGGAGCAACGACGCTCATCTCCGCACACCGCGGGACGACTGTGACGTGGGACGTGCCCACCAGCATGGTTCTACCGATCGACCTGGTGCATACGATCCGACTAGATGATCAGGGCGCGCGCGCGGTGGGCAAGTGTCGACGCATTGTCGACCGGCTCGATCTTGCATCCGGAAGCGCCCTGACCACGATCTCTATCGCGGTGATGCGAGGCGGCGGTGGCGCAGCAGACCCCCTTGTTCCGCCGGCTGGCTCGCCCGATCCCGTCAGCCCGCCGTCGGGCGGCGGCCAGCTCTCGACGCAACTCGGGGGGCGAAACGGAAGTCCCGCGTATGACGATGAGGCGGATGGTTTCTCGGGCAACTGGAGCAATCGCGATCCCGGCGCCGAACTGTTCCCGCGGCGCTTCTCGTTGACTGCAAAAGATATTCCGGAGACCTACAGGGACGAGCATTCGCCGGAGCTTGCAGCCACTTACCGGGTGTCCGTGCCTGACGACCTATTGGAGATGTAGCGATGGCGAGAGCTTGGATCAACAACTGGAAGACGACGCTGAGCGCCGGCCTTTCGCCTGGCGCGTTAAGCCTGACGGTGCCTGATGCTGCCGCCGCGCTGCTGCCGCTATCCGGAGGAAGCTGGGTGCTGTTGACGCTCGCAGATGACGCCGGTGCGCAGCATGAAATCGTGAAAGCAACCACCCGCGCCGGTGGGGTGGTGACGATCGAGCGCGCCCAGGAAGGAACCTCCGACGGCAACTGGCCGGCGGGAACGGCGATCTATGCCGCCGTCACGGCCGGCGACCTCATGACGCTCCAGGCGCGCATCCAGGCTCTGGAGTCCGGGGCGTCTGGCGGCACCCTTGTCGACGAAACCGGCGCAACGCTGGTCGACGACGCCGGCAACAACCTGATCATGGAGAACATTTGATGGCAACTGTTACGCACGTCCTGTCCGGCGCCGGGGAGCCGCTCGACCCGCCACCAAGCATCGGTGCTCACTACGTGAACACGAACAACGGCGCGCTATACCTGGCGAAGGGCACCGCGAGCGGTGCCGATTGGGTGAAGCTGGGTAGTGGCGGTGGCAGCGCTCCGAGCGAGGTGCTGCATGTCAATACCGACGGCCAGTTCCTCCTCGGGCCTCAACACTCATTTGTTGATGCCCGTCTGTTCGCAATTCCCGAGCTTGGCACCGCCGCAATTGGAATCGATCCCAGCACATCCCGACAGTTCGACCTGAACATCAGAACCTGGGCTCCGAGCGGGCAACAACTGCAAATCAGGGTTACGTCGGGTGAATTGCCCGGAGGTATGTCGATCGTGGGCACCTCCAGGCAGTGGGCGGCGCAGGAGTCGTATGGGTTCGTGATCAATGCAAATGACCTCAACGGCGAGGTGTGGGCGCGCATCTATTTCGATGCTGACGAACTCACCCTGTCGATGCTGGTGTTCAGCGATGTGCTGAACGCGTAGGAGATAGCGTATGGCTCTTTCAGATGAGCGCCGCAGCCTCGGCGCGAGGAATGAAGCGATCCGCCGCGCCGGCGGCCAACGGGTTGAAGCGGAGCGGCGTGGCGACCAGGGCTTGACCGCGGCACTCAACCGGCTGATCGAGCCGGAGCGCCAGGCGCGGTCGCTGCGGAAAATCGATCCGCGCGGGGCTCTGGATGCAAAGCGCGGACGGGCTGACTACAACCCTGTCGGGAAGCAGATCGGCGGTGGCGGCGGTATTGCTAGTCCCTTGATCGAGGAGGATGCCGGCCAGCGCGAATACTACGAACTGCAGACAATCCCCACCAGCGATGGCTTGGCGTGGCTCCGGTATCGCAGCGTGAAGAAGATCGTCATGACCGACGCGTCAGGCGCAGAAGTGGTGATGGAGTACGCGAACGATGTTTCCCAATAGCCCGCTCGATGAAGCTCCGCAGGTGTGGGGGTGGCCATGGCACGGCCTAATACGACAACCAATCAACGCCGTTGATTCGACCTTGACGTTACCAAGCGGGCGCACGATGAAGATGCCTGCGGTCAGGACAGCAAACGATACTGCGCTCTGGAATGTAGGGATGCCTGTTCCGAACGTTGAAACCGAGGATCCTGACGAGCGCTGGCTCAACCGAGCGATCATGCGCGGAACCGGATTAGCCGAGGCATACGGAGGGGTATCACTCCAGCCGGCATTCATCCGTGGTTACACCGTCCGTTGCGGGGTTGAGGTTACGTTCAATTCATTTCTCGGAACAGCATCCGCAACCTGCTCTGTTCGGGATGGTGTAACGGGATTCATTGGGCAGATCACAAGCAACGCTATCGCGCCTGCTGCACTGGGTATCCCCGTCCAGCCAGCAGGTATGTCATTTCAAGTCCTAGATGTAAATCACGACGGAACGCGCCGAGTATTCCGCGTCGACTATCAAGAAACTGTTGACGGCTCGGTGATTGCCGGCGGCATGGTGGAGGTGCGCATTAGCGCAAGCGGAGCGGCCGGATTCAAAGCTGAGTTGGTTGTCGTGGCTACATGGAGCCAGGTTCAGTTTGCAACGTTGTCCAGCAGTAAGCCAGACGTTGACCCGAATACTCATACGCGGTTCTGGTGGGACAGTGCGAGCGGCTCCTACGTTTCAGGAACAAGCGATCCCCCTGGAATACCGGTCGATACACGCGTACTCCAGGGAGGCTGGACTGCTAGCCTGCAAGCTGAAGCGATTGCCACGGCTTGGTACGGAATGTCCGGTGGCTTGGAGTTCGTGCGGATAGGGGTCGATCTGGTCTCAGCTATACAGCGCGCCGCAAGTGCTGCAGGTGATCACGTTGCGTTCAGTCAGACCGACGATATGACAGTTGTATATACACTGCGGTCGGAGGCAGGGGAGGCGACCGTAACTCTTCACAATACCGTTGTGCAGTCGGGGTCAATTTTCGGGACTGGCGGTCCTGGGACTGCGCTCATCACCGATAGCATTGATGGGCAGACTGTTGGCACTGGCTCGCAGAGCGTGACTTTGAGTGATCAGTACATATACACGCCAGATGTGGGCGACACATATGCACGCGGTTTGAACTGGAGCTCTCGCATCCAGCTATTTTCTCAAGGGCTGGATGGGCACCTGTCGTCGTTCGGTGTGCAGTACGCATGGCCTGTCCAGAGGTACTCGAACAAGCTGCTCGGTATCGTTGCAGTCCGGCATAGCGCAGTAGGCACGCCTGATGAGCGATATCGATTTGCAGGCGCGGCATTCACCCCTCATGGCGTGCACGGCACAAGTCAGAGTGACGTGGATGTTGGGGGCTTCTCTGCCGTCCAGCTTGAGGCGTGGGGTAAGGGCTCTTACAACCCTCTCACCGGCGACGCTATACGCAACGACCCGAACGCCTTCTATTCCTACGTTTGATTTCCTCCAAAGGAGACGCCGCATGACGCCGGCCTGTGTACCCCTGCGCGTGGAGCGCGGGGCGACGTTCCGCGACACGATGCGGATCATGCAACCGAGCCTTGTCTACCGGCCGATCACTCAGATCGCGCCGACCGCTCCCGTCCGACTGACCATCCCTGGGCACGGATTGCCTGGCACGTGGCTGGCCTGGATCGATGGCGTCCAGGGCATGTCCGAACTGAACCGCGCTCGGCTTCGGCAACTGCCTCACCGGGTCGCGTCCATCGACGACGACACGATCGAGATCAACTTGCTGTCAGCCGTTGGGCTGGCGCCTGTTGGCGGGCAACTGATCTACCAGCCACCGGTTGACCTCACTGGCGCCGAGGTGCGGATGCAGATCCGCGCCGAGCCAGGCGGGACGGTGCTGCTGACGCTGTCGCTCGGCTCTGGCCTGGAGTTCGCTGGCGCCGGAACGATCTCGCGCGAGATATCGGCATCGGCTACCGCGGCGCTGGAATGGTCGGCGGCGGTCTACGACGTGGACGTGACATACCCGGATGGCACGGTCCACCGCTACTACAGCGGGCCGATCAGTGTGAGCCGCGGGGGAGGGTGCGATGGATGACGCCGCCGAGCCCTGGGCGCTGGCGATCGATGTTGATTGCGAGCCGCTTGTGCTCAGCGAGATGCAGGAATACGCGGTCACAGTGACGCCGCCGGCAGATGTGCTTGTGGTTGTTGCGGGTGACCAAGGGCCTCCCGGGAGGGATGGCGTAGACGGTGCCCAATGGGGCGCGACTGATTGGTGATGAAATGGCCCAGATTCGATTTTTCAAAGTGGCGACCCTGCCGGGTACGCTGGAGCCGGACAGCTTCTACTTCGTGGAGAACAGCAACTTCGCCGAATCGTATTTGACGAACTCGGCGGGTGTGGCGCGCTCGATCGGCAACAGCGCGATGATCAATGCGCTGATCAACGAGGCGTTGGCCAGCCTGCCCGGCACCGGCGCGCCGATCCTGTTCGTTGTGGATATCGCCGCGCGCGACGCCCTGGAGCCTGAGGGCGCAATCTTCGTCCTGGTTCAGGATGCGAGCGCGGACCCTACAGTCGAATCCGGAGCTGCGCTGTACGCATGGAACCCTGCGACCAGCGCCTGGCTGAAGGTGGCCGAGTATGAGTCGATGGACGTCGAGCTCAACTGGGACGCGATCAACGGGCGCCCGACGTCGACGCCGGCGCAGATCGACACTGCCGTTTCCCAGGCGCACACGCACGCGAACAAGTCGACGCTGGACAAGTTTGGTGAGGAGTCGGGCCTGGTGCGCTTCAACGGCCAGCCGATCCCGGCCGAGTGGAATGGGACGGCCTGGTAATGGCTGCGCTCCAGACCCACAAGGTCGTCGCGCAGTTGCCTGCGGTGCTGGAGCCGAACGCGATCTACTTCGTCCGGCGCAGCACCGGATACGACCAGTTCGTGACCAACGGCGCGGGCGTCGTGGTGGCATACCCGATGAACGTCCGCATCCCCGCGGCTGTTCCTGGGTATCTCGCCGATGGTTCCATGCTTCGGCTCACGATGAACCCTGACGGCCAATTGCCGGCCTATACCGCCGGCGGCGCAACTCTCAACCTACAGGTGCTGTTCAATGGCTGATATACGCCCGACGAAACTCCAGGCCGACGGCAACGGCTACGGCAGTCTCCGCGAGTTCGCCGACGGCGACACGGTGCCGGTTGCGCTTGGCGGCACAGGCGCTGCAACTGCCGCTGGCGCGCGCACGTCCCTTGGGCTTGGGAGTGCTGCAATTAGAGCTGCCCTGGGTTCAACTGGGGCTTTGTACTCGCGAGACAGCATTCTCGGCGCCGTTTCGCAGTCGAGCGGAATACCGACAGGGGCGGTGATTCAACGTGGTAGCAACGCAAACGGCGAATTCGTTCGGTTTGCAGATGGAACTCAGATTTGCATACGCCAAATCACGGGGTCTGGTAGCAACTACCAAGCAGGGCCCAACACAGTGCAGTTGGCGGCTGAGTTCATCGGAGGATCCTCATATAGCCTCATCGTCAACTGGATACCGTTCAGCGGCTGGCCATCGGCTGCGGCGGGGGTTAGGGGCGGCTACATGGGCGGGGACCAAGTTACTTTCTACTTGAATGAAGACCTTGGCACCAACGGGTTGAGCATTATGGTTGTGGGGAGGTGGTTCTGATGATCATCAAGTTGTCACCGTTTGCTCCGCTGCCGCGACGCGACGAGCGCCTGTCACTGAGCAGGGCTGGCGATGTACTCACCGTGAACGGCCAGGCGTTCGACTTCGCTCCGCTCCCGGAGGGCGGCGAGTTGCCGGCCGAGGCTATCAGGTCGGAGTGGTTCGCTGGTCCCGTACTGCGACGTGCCGGCCGGTTGGAGCTGATCCTGCGGTTCCCGCTTGCCGTCGATGCCAGTGCCGCCGCTTGCTTCCCTGAACCGTTGCTGATCGAGGCCGACGGCCCGGTGGAGTTACCGCGATGATCGACTGGAGCCAGGTAAAGACCGCTGAACAGCAGGCGCAAGAACGCTGGCAGGCTGAGTACGATGCCGCAGCCGCGGCGCGGGCAAATGCCTACCGCCTGGAGAGTGACCCGCTCAAGACCGAGGCCGAGTTCGACGCTATCAAGGCCGGCGTGGAACCGGACTACTCTGCTTGGGTCGCCAAGGTCGAGGAGATCAAGGCCAGGTATCCGTTGCCGGAGGCTGATTAGGGCGCGTCCGTCAAAAATAGTTTCCGCATCAGAAACCATACCCCCTGGTTTTGCTCGTCTGCAAACCCTGTTTTGATTTTCTGGTGCGGAAATATATTCTTCCTAACTCATTGATATATATGGCTATGGTTGCTGCCCGGTGAACTCCCTCCCAACCTGTCTCCTCGGGCATCCACCGTGCCAAAGGAGATACCCGTGTCCGTCCCGACCCATCAGCAAGACCTGATCGCCCTGCTCGAAGAGCGTGGCTTCGTCCACCAGTGCTCCGACCGCGACGGCCTCGCCGCGCACCTGGCCGCCGGTCCGGCAACCGCCTACCTGGGCTTCGACGCCACCGCCGACAGCCTGCACGTCGGCCACCTGCAGGGCCTGATGCTGATGCGCTGGCTACAGAAGGGCGGGCACCGCCCGTTGCTGCTGATCGGTGGCGCGACCACCCGGATCGGCGATCCGAGCTTCCGCGATTCGAGCCGGCCGATCCTCACCGAGGCGCAGATCCAGGCCAACATCGACGGCATCGCCCGGGTTTTCTCGCGCTACGTCGAACTGCACGACGACAGCCTGGTGAACAACGCCGAATGGCTGGACGGCGTCGGCTATCTGGAGTTCCTCGACCGGGTCGGCCGGCACTTCTCGATCAACCGCTTGCTGACCTTCGACGCCATCAGGCAGCGCCTGGACCGCGAGCATTCGCTGTCGTTCCTCGAGTTCGGCTACACCCTGCTGCAGGCCTACGACTTCGTCGAACTGTCGCGCCGGCGCGGCTGCACCCTGCAACTCGGCGGCGCCGACCAGTGGGCGAACATCATCAACGGCGTGGAGCTGTCGCGACGCCAGGGCGGCGCCCAACTGTTCGGCCTGACCATGCCGCTGCTGGCCACCAGCGACGGGCGCAAGATGGGCAAGTCGGCGCAGGGTGCGGTATGGCTCAACGCCGAGCGCCTGGCGCCGTTCGACTTCTGGCAGTTCTGGCGCAACTGCGACGATCGCGACGTCGGTCGCTTCCTCGCCCTGTTCAGCGAACTGCCGATGGATGAGGTGCGCCGCCTGGGCGCCTTGCAGGGCGCCGAGCTGAACGAAGCGAAGGTGGTCCTGGCCAATGCCGCCACCGCCCTGGCGCACGGCGAGCACGCCGCGCGATCCGCCGCCGATGCCGCGCGCGGGGTGTTCGCCGACGGTACGCGGGACAGCGGCCTGCCGGTGATGAAGCTATCCCGCGCGCGCCTGGCGCAGGGACTGTCGCTGACCGACCTGCTGCTGGAGCACGCGATCCAGCCCTCCCGCAGCGCGGTCCGCCGCCTCGCCGGCGGCGGCGGCCTGCGCCTGGACGGCACGCCGGTCAGCGATCCGGACGCGCCGCTGGCGGGCGAGGTCGACGGGCTGCGCCTGAGCCTGGGCAAGAAGCAGCATTTGCAACTGCGACTCGAGGATTGAGGTGCCTGCGGCCCCAAGGGGCCGCGCTTCACCAGAGCTTCAGCGTGTAATTGACGATGAAGCGGTTCTCGTCCAGGTCCGCACCGTAGCGGCTGCGGTAGGTGATGTTGCGCCATTTCAAGGCGACGCTCTTCAGCGGTCCGCTCTGGATCACGTAGGACAGGTCGGTGTTGCGCTCCCATTCGCTGTCGTCGGCGCGGCCGGCGCCGCGGTCGATGTCGCGGCCCTGTACATAGCGGGTCATGAGGTTCAGGCCGGGCAGGCCGAGGCCGGCGAAGTCGTAGTCGTAGCGCAGTTGCCAGGATTTCTCCTGCGGCCGGGTGAAGGTCTGGTAGGCCATGAGGTTGGCCACGTAGGGCGTGGTGTAGCCGTTGAGCACCGGAAAGGCGTCGTTGCCGATCATCTTCTGGACACCGATGCCGAAGGCGTGGGCGCCGGCGCGCAGGGTGAGCATGGCGTTGAGGTTGCGATTGTCCACCGGCCCGGAGATCGCCGCGCCGTCTTCGCCGCTGTCGAAGTAGCGTAGGTCGCTGCGCAGCGACAGCCCTTCGCCCAGCGGCAGGGTGTGCAGCAGGCCGAGATAGTGCTGCTGGTAGATGTCCTTGAGCTGGCCGTAGTAATAGCTGGCGCTGAGCCGAGGGGTGAAGGCGTAGGTCGCGCCGGCGAGATTGAACTCGTCGCTGGCGTGGGCCTTGTCGCGGCCCATGATGTACATGTCGTCGCTGCCGGCCGACTCGCGGGTGCGCGACTTCCACAATTGCCCCGCGGTGAGGGTGAGACCCTCGATCTCGCTGGAGGTCAGCAGCGCGCCGTCGAAGGTCTGCGGCAACAGGCGCACGTCGTCGCGAAACGCCACCGGCAGTTGCGGCATGAGGATGCCGACCTGTAGCTGGGTCTGCGAATAGCGCAGCTTGGCGGTCAGGCCGAGGTGACTGTAGTCGTCCACCGGCTCCTTCGAATTCGCTCCGAACGGCAGCGTGCCATCGTTGCTACGCCCGCGTCCCGAGTCGAGCTTGACGCCGAGCAGCCCGGTAGCGTCCAGGCCGAAGCCGAGCGGGCCGTCGGTGAAACCGGATTGCAGGCGCAGGACGAAGCCCTGCGACCAGTTGCCGGCCTGCGATTGGGGCGCATCGTGCTGGCGGTAGTCGCGCAACTGGTAGAAGTTGCGGAGGTCGAGGTGGGCGCTGCTGTCCGCGAGGAATTCCGCTTGCGCGGCGAGGGGCAGGAGGCCGAGGCCAAGCGCATAGCTGCGCCAGGCGCACGGGCGGGGGCATGCCGTGATCATCGATTCTTCCCTTGGTTGTTGTTCTTGTAGGTATGGGTGACGCCGATTGCACGGTGAGTTTTAGCATATTGTTAACTTGTTAATGAAGTATTGGCGATCCTCCCGGAAGCTTCGCTAGCTTCTGTCCCTTTCAATGCTTGCCGATCATGGAGGGTACGGCGCTGGAGAGCGAGGTCGGCCTGGAATCTTTCGCCTTCTGCGCATTTGGTTAATCTGTTAACGTTGTCGGCCCGCGAAAGGAGCCAGGCCCCGCGCGCTGCCAGGGTGAACGAGGTCGCGTCGTGGGGATTTCCCGGACGGCGAACTTGCATCCGCATGCACGGCGGTGTCGTCTGGACCGAAAGGCGAAGAAGAGGAGTGCGAGCGTGCCTGCGAGTGCATCGAGGATTCAGCTCGGAAGCGGCGAACGACGCCTGTTGCTGCTGTTGTCGGCGCTGGTGGCATTCGGCCCGCTGTCGATCGACATGTACCTGCCGAGCCTGCCGGCGATCGCCGCCGATCTCGGCGCCAGCGATGCCCAGGTGCAGCGGAGCATCAGCGGCTTCCTGGTCGGCTTCTGCGTCGGCATGCTGTTCTACGGCCCCTTGTCCGACCGTTTCGGCCGGCGCCCGGTGCTGCTGGCCGGTATCGCCTTGTACCTGTTCAGCAGCCTGGCCTGCGCGCTGGCCGACAGCGCGGGGCAACTGGTCCTGCTGAGGGTGCTCCAGGCCCTCGGCGGCGGCGCCGCGTCGGTGCTGGCGCGGGCCATGGTGCGCGACCTCTATCCGTTGGGCGAGGCCGCCCGGATGCTGGCATTGATGCACATGGTGACCATGCTGGCACCGCTTGCCGCGCCGCTGCTCGGCGGCTACCTGATGCTCTGGGCCGGCTGGCGCGCGTTGTTCGTGGTCCTGGCGCTGTTCGCCGGGCTCTGCCTGCTGGCGGTCTGGCGGGTCGCCGAAAGCCACCCGCCGGAGCGCCGCGGCGGCAGCCTGGCCCAGGCCTTTCTCGCCTATGGGCGGCTGCTCGGCGACCGTCGCGCGCTGGGCTACGTGCTGTGCATGGGGCTGGCGTTCGCCGGGATGTTCGCCTACATCAGCGCCGCGCCCTTCGTGTTCATCGAGCATTTCGGCGTGCGCGCGGAGCGCTTCGGCTGGTTCTTCGGCCTGAACATCCTCGGCGTGATGCTCGCCACCTGGTGCAGCGCGCGCCTGGTGCGCCGCCACGGTCCGCGGCCGCTGCTGCGGGCCGGCAGCCTGCTGGCCTGCGTGTCCGGGCTGTTCCTCCTCGGCTATGCGGCGCTCGGCGAGCGGGGCGGGTTGTGGGCGCTGGTGCCCGGGCTGCTGTGCTTCGTCAGCGTCACCGGCCTGCTCGGCGCCAACTGCATCGCCAGCCTGCTGGCGTTGTATCCCGGACAGGCCGGGGCGGCTTCGGCGGTGGCGGTGTCCGGGCAGTTCGGCCTCGGCTGCCTGGCCAGCCTGGCGGTCGGCTGGCTGGCGCTGCCCGGCGTGCTGCCGATGGCGCTGGTGATGGCCGTCTGCGGCGTCGGCAGCCTGCTCGCGCTGGGCTTGGCCCTGCACGGCGGAAACCGTTGATTTCCTTCTGCATACCCGCATGCAGCCTGTGTTTTTTCCGCTACTCTTCTGCACTTTCGAAACCAGTCATCCAAGCTCGGACCCTATGTCAACGCCAAGACCCTCCCTGACCCTGACCCTGTTGCAGGCTCGCGAAGCCGCGATGAGTTTCTTCCGCCCCTCCCTCAACCAGCACGGCCTCACCGAGCAGCAGTGGCGGGTGATCCGCATCCTGCGCCAGCAGGGCGAGATGGAGAGCTACCAGTTGGCCAACCAGGCCTGCATCCTGCGCCCGAGCATGACCGGCGTGCTGGCGCGCCTGGAGCGCGACGGCATCGTCCGGCGCTGGAAGGCGCCCAAGGACCAGCGGCGGGTCTACGTGAACCTGACGGAAAAGGGCCAGCAGTGCTTCGTCTCCATGAGCGGCGACATGGAGAAGAACTACCAGCGCATCCAGGAGCGGTTCGGCGAGGAAAAGCTCGCGCAGTTGCTGGAACTGCTCAACGAGCTGAAGAAGATAAAGCCCTGAAGCGACTGGCCGGCGTCATGCCGGCCAATTCTTGTCCCAGTGCCGGCAGTCGCCCTGGCAGCGACCGGGACAGCCGCAGCCGGTGCGGCTCCTGCCGGTTTCCCGCTCGACCCGGCGGGCCACCTCCTCGTCGTCGGCGAACGGCAGCATGCTCGCCTGGTCCAGGGTCTTGGCGTGGCGCAGGCTCCAATGCACGCCGAAGAACAGCACGGCGACCGCCAGCAGCTCCAGCAGGATCTCGCTCCAGCTGAATTCCATGATGATTCTCCTCGTCGGCTGTCGAGCCTTGCCCGCAGCGTGGCGGGCGAGGCTCGGGAAGGGAAGGGACGCGCTGTCGCGGCTCAGGCCATGCGGGCCGCCGCGAGGATTCCTTCCGGGCGCGCCTGGCGTACCGTGCGCCAGGTGTTGTAGCTCATCAGCAGCATGCCGGTGAGGAAGAACCCGCCACCGACCAGGCGCACGATGAAGCCCGGATGGCTGGCCACCAGCGACTCGACGAAGGAGTAGGTCAGCGTGCCGTCCTCGTTGACCGCGCGCCACATCAGGCCCTGGGTGATGCCGTTGACCCACATCGAGGCGATGTACAGCACGGTGCCGATGGTGGCCAGCCAGAAGTGCGCGTTGATCAGGCCGACGCTGTGCATCTTCTCGACCCCGTAGACCTTGGGAATCAGGTGGTAGAGCGAGCCGATGGTGATCATCGCGACCCAGCCGAGGGCGCCGGCGTGGACGTGGCCGATGGTCCAGTCGGTGTAGTGGGAAAGGGCGTTGACGGTCTTGATCGCCATCATCGG
>NZ_KV813392.1:0-254 GCF_001813645.1 Pseudomonas sp. HMSC063H08 | reverse complement strand
GCATTCTTCGCACGGGCACGCCGGTCGGTGTTGGTGATCGGGTCGTGCCACACGACGACGAACTGGTTCGCCGTGCCGTCGAGCGCGGTGATGCTGTCTTCGTCGATCCCGAGCAGCCCGCTGTCCTCGTCGAATACCGGCAACGTCGCGACGTCGTAGTCGTCACGGATCAGCCGCAGCGTCCAGAGTCCGGTCGACCGCGAAAGGAACTGGGTGGCGCCGATGTGATCGAGGACGGTCTGCTCGAAGTTGTC
>NZ_KV813391.1:0-302 GCF_001813645.1 Pseudomonas sp. HMSC063H08 | reverse complement strand
GACATGCCGTTGGCGACGGAGGCAGGAAACAGCATGGTGGCCATGTCCTGGCCGCCTTGGATGGGCGGCGGGGCGTTGCTCGCGCGCTGCTGAGGTTGCACGGCGAAGGCGGCCGGGTTCAGCGCGTCGGGCGTGATACTGACCGCCATGTGGCACTGGTTGATGACTTCCTGGGCGGCCTCCTGCAGCGACGCTGCGCCTGCAGGGCGCCACGTCACGATGCAGTCACTGGACAAGGTGTGCGAAACGCTCAGGGGTTTCGTGCTGACCCAGGGTTTGTCGGAGAACACCACCGTATCGCG
>NZ_KV813390.1:0-452 GCF_001813645.1 Pseudomonas sp. HMSC063H08 | reverse complement strand
CGCGGCTGGGCCACCAACAACCTCGACAGCGCCACTGCCGGCGCTTCCGCGATACGGATCTTGGTCCTCCTCGGCATCACCTCCTTCATCCTCCTCAGCTGACCCATACGGAGACACTCATGCTGAAATTCACCCTCCAGAAACTGTCCACCCTCTGCCGGCGCCTGGCAGCCATCTCTTTGGCATTCCCAGGTGTCGCCTTGGCTGCACTCCCCAAACCCGAGGCACCTACCCGTGGGGAGGGCTCGGGGATCATGCAAACCATCCAGAACTTCGGCTATGACGGAGCAATGCTCCTCGCGCTACTCATCTGCGTGGCTGTCTTTCTGGGAGTCTCCTGGCATACCTACGGCACCTATCACGCCATCCATGATGGGAAGAAGAAGTGGTCGGATCTCGGGGCAGGCGTGGCCGTAGGCATCGGCCTGCTGATCTTGATCATTTATCTCGTC
>NZ_KV813389.1:0-1425 GCF_001813645.1 Pseudomonas sp. HMSC063H08 | reverse complement strand
GATGTCGTAGCTCACCAGCAGGTTCTTGGTCTGCTGGTAGTGGTCGAGCATCATCTTGTGCGTCTCGCGACCGACGCCGGACTTCTTGTAGCCGCCGAACGCGGCGTGGGCCGGGTACAGGTGGTAGCAGTTGGTCCACACGCGACCGGCCTTGATCCCGCGGCCCATGCGGTAGGCGCGGTTGATGTCGCGGGTCCAGAGGCCGGCGCCGAGGCCGTACTCGGTGTCGTTGGCGATGGCCAGGGCCTCGGCTTCGTCCTTGAAGGTGGTGACGCCGACCACCGGGCCGAAGATTTCCTCCTGGAACACGCGCATCTTGTTGTGTCCCTTGAGCAGGGTCGGCTGGATGTAGTAGCCGCTGGCCAGGTTGCCTTCGAGCTTCTCGACGCTGCCGCCGGTGAGCACTTCGGCGCCTTCCTGCTGGGCGATGTCGAGGTAGGAGAGGATCTTCTCGTACTGCTGCTGGGAAGCCTGGGCGCCGACCATGGTCTCGGTGTCCAGCGGGTCGCCGCGCTTGATCGCCCTGACCTTCTTCAGCACCTCTTCCATGAACGCCGGGTAGATCGACTCCTGGACCAGCGCGCGGGACGGGCAGGTGCACACCTCGCCCTGGTTGAAGAAAGCCAGCACCAGGCCCTCGGCGGCCTTCTCGATGAACGCCGGCTCGGCCTGCATGATGTCTTCGAAATAGATGTTCGGGCTCTTGCCGCCCAGCTCGACGGTGGAGGGAATGATGTTCTCCGCCGCGCACTTGAGGATGTGCGAGCCGACCGGGGTGGAACCGGTGAAGGCGATCTTGGCGATGCGCTTGCTGGTGGCCAGGGCCTCGCCGGCCTCCCTGCCGAAGCCCTGGACGACATTGAGCACGCCCGGCGGCAGCAGGTCGCCGATGAGTTCCAGCAGCACGCAGATGCCCAGCGGGGTCTGCTCGGCCGGCTTGAGCACCACGCAGTTGCCGGCGGCCAGCGCCGGGGCCAGCTTCCAGGCGGCCATCAGCAGCGGAAAGTTCCACGGGATGATCTGCCCGACCACGCCCAGCGGCTCATGGATGTGGTAGGCCACGGTGCTGTCGTTGATCTCGGCGGCGGAGCCTTCCTGGGCGCGAATGCAGCCAGCGAAGTAGCGGAAGTGGTCGGCGGCCAGGGGGATGTCGGCGTTGAGGGTCTCGCGCACGGCCTTGCCGTTGTCCCAGGTCTCGGTGACGGCGAGCAGTTCCAGGTTCTGCTCGATGCGGTCGGCGATCTTCAGCAGGATGTTCGAACGCTCCTGCACCGAGGTGCGGCCCCAGGCGTCGGCGGCGGCGTGGGCGGCGTCGAGGGCCTTGTCGATGTCCTCGGCGGTGGAACGGGGGAACTCGGCGATCGGCTGGCCGTTCACCGGCGAGGTGTTGGTGAAGTACTGGCCCTTGACCGGAGGCACGAACTC
>NZ_KV813388.1:0-91599 GCF_001813645.1 Pseudomonas sp. HMSC063H08 | reverse complement strand
AAGTACTGGCCCTTGACCGGAGGCACGAACTCACCGCCGATATAGTTGCCGTAGCGAGGCTTGAAGGTGACGACGGCACCGGGGGTTCCGGGCGCTGCGTAGATCATGGCGAAGCTCTCCTGTGTGGTCGTTCCGCCGTGGCGCGGCGGACTCGTGCAAGGCCGCCGCGGTCGGCGGCGAAGGGTCGGGCGCGTCACTCGTCGACGTGCACGCTTTCCAGATAGCTGCGGATCGCCCAGAGGCCTTCCTGGCTGATGAAGTCGGCCATCTTCGGCATGTACACCGCGCCATCGCGCACCGCGCCGTTGATGACCCGCTCCTTGAACCATTCGTCGCCCTCGGCGCCGGTCTCCAGCAGGCGCAGGTCCGGGGCGATGCCGCCGGACTTGGCTTCCAGGCCGTGGCAGCGCGCGCAGTTCTGGTTGTAGGCGGAGGCGCCGATCTCGACGGCGAGGTCGTGCTTGGCGTAGGGCTTGCGGTAGGGGTTGGTGTCGCGCCATTCCTTGCCCAGCGGCTCGAGTCCCTTGGTGTCCACTGCCTGGGGGGTCACATCGCCGTGGGCCAGCGCCAGGCTCGAGAGGCTGAGACCGGCCAGCACCAGCAGGCCGCGCAAGGCGTTGTTCTTGTTCATCACTTCATTCCTCCGGGGAGACAGGACAAGGCACGGGCGCCAAACGGCGCTCATCGCCATCCTAGGAAGCTCCGCCGCGCGCCCGAATCCTGCTTTGGGCGTCCTCGCCTACTCCCTTCGGAGTAGAGCCTCGGAAGGCCTTACGCGGGGCTTTGGCAGCAAGTCCAAGTCATGCCCCGTCCGGGAAGTCTTCCCGGACGAATCGGGCGATCTTCCGTTCCCGTCGGCGCGCCCCGCTTCCACCATGAAGCCGCCGCGGCCCGAGCAGCGGCCTGCCGTTTCTCGACCCTCACTCCAAACGGGAACCCGATCATGACAACAAGAACCTCACCCGCCCCTGCCGGCCTCCTGCGCCCGAGCCTGCACTGCCTCGCCTTCGCCGTCGCCCTGGGCAGCGCTGGCGCCGCGCTGGCCAAGGATGTGACCTGGGAGGACATCGCCAACGACGACAAGACCACCGGCGACGTGCTGCAGTACGGCATGGGCACCCACGCCCAGCGCTGGAGCCCGCTCAAGCAGGTCAACGCCGACAACGTGTTCAAGCTGACCCCAGCCTGGTCGTACTCCTTCGGCGACGAGAAACAGCGCGGCCAGGAGTCCCAGGCCATCGTCAGCGACGGCGTGATCTACGTGACCGCCTCCTACTCGCGGCTGTTCGCCCTCGACGCGAAGACCGGCAAGCGCCTGTGGACCTACAACCACCGCCTGCCCGACGACATCCGCCCGTGCTGCGACGTGGTCAACCGCGGCGCCGCGATCTATGGCGACAAGGTGTTCTTCGGCACCCTCGATGCCTCGGTGGTGGCGCTGAACAAGAACACCGGCAAGGTGGTGTGGAAGAAGAAGTTCGCCGATCACGGCGCCGGCTACACCATGACTGGCGCGCCGACCATCGTGAAGGACGGCAAGACCGGCAAGGTCCTGCTGATCCACGGCAGTTCGGGCGACGAGTTCGGCGTGGTCGGCCGCCTGTTCGCCCGCGATCCGGATACCGGCGAGGAAATCTGGATGCGTCCCTTCGTCGAAGGCCACATGGGCCGCCTGAACGGCAAGGACAGCACGGTGACCGGCGACGTCAAGGCGCCCTCCTGGCCGGACGATCGCAACTCGCCGACCGGCAAGGTCGAGTCGTGGAGCCACGGCGGCGGCGCTCCCTGGCAGAGCGCCAGCTTCGACGCCGAGACCAACACCATCATCGTCGGCGCCGGCAACCCCGGCCCGTGGAACACCTGGGCGCGCACCGCCAAGGGTGGCAACCCGCACGACTACGACAGCCTCTACACCTCCGGCCAGGTCGGGGTGGACCCGAGCAGCGGCGAGGTGAAGTGGTTCTACCAGCACACCCCCAACGACGCCTGGGACTTCTCCGGCAACAACGAACTGGTGCTGTTCGACTACAAGGCCAAGGACGGCAAGATCGTCAAGGCCACCGCCCACGCCGACCGCAACGGCTTCTTCTATGTGGTCGACCGCAGCAACGGCAAGTTGCAGAACGCCTTCCCCTTCGTCGACAACATCACCTGGGCCAGCCACATCGACCTGAAGACCGGCCGCCCGGTGGAGCGCGAGGGCCAGCGCCCGCCGCTGCCGGAACCGGGGCAGAAGCATGGCAAGGCGGTGGAAGTATCGCCGCCGTTCCTCGGCGGCAAGAACTGGAACCCGATGGCCTACAGCCAGGACACCGGCCTGTTCTACGTGCCGGCCAACCACTGGAAGGAAGACTACTGGACCGAGGAGGTCAGCTATACGAAGGGCAGCGCCTACCTGGGCATGGGCTTCCGGATCAAGCGCATGTACGACGACCACGTCGGCAGCCTGCGCGCCATGGACCCGGTCAGCGGCAAGGTGGTCTGGGAACACAAGGAACACCTGCCGCTCTGGGCCGGGGTGCTGGCCACCGCCGGCAACCTGGTGTTCACCGGCACCGGCGACGGCTACTTCAAGGCCTTCGACGCGAAGAGCGGCAAGGAGCTGTGGAAATTCCAGACCGGCAGCGGCATCGTCTCGCCACCGATCACCTGGGAACAGGACGGCGAGCAGTACCTCGGCGTGACCGTCGGCTACGGCGGCGCCGTGCCACTGTGGGGCGGCGACATGGCCGACCTGACCCGGCCGGTGGCCCAGGGCGGTTCCTTCTGGGTATTCAAGCTGCCCAGCTGGGACAACCGCACCGCCAGCCGCTGATCCCTGCGCCGCGCCCTGCGAGGCGCGGCTTTCCCCGCCTGCGGAGTATCCCGATGAAGACCTTCCTCCTCTGCGCCGCCTTGCTCGGCGCCGGCCTGGCCCAGGCCGCCGACGACATCGACGACGTCCGCGTCATCGCCGGCTGCCGCCTGGAGCCCGGCGCGCGCTGCGCCAAGGCCGACTTGCGCGGCGCCGACCTGCGCAACCTCGACCTCGGCCGCATCGACCTGGCCGGCGCCGATCTCTCCGGCGCCGACCTGCGTCACGCCAGGCTCGACCTGGCCAACCTGGAAAAAGCCAACCTGCGTGGTGCCGACCTCACCCGCGCCAGCCTGCAGCAAGCCAACCTGCGCGGCGCCGACCTCTCCGGCGCCAGGGCGGTGGCCATCCAGGCCTGGGGCCTGTTCGCCCAGGGCGCCCAGTGGCAAGGCGCCGACCTCACCGCCGCCTACCTGGAGTTCGCCCGTCTCAGCGGCGGCCGCCTGCACCAGGCCACGCTGCGCGCCGCCGACCTGGAGATGACCTGGCTGTCCCGCGCCGATCTCAAGGGCGCCGACCTGCGCGACGCCAACCTGCAGGAAGTCAAGCTGGCCGAGGCCAACCTGGAAGATGCCGACCTGCGCGGCAGCAAGGTGCGCTTCGGCAACTTCCAGGGCAGCAACATGCAGGGTTGCAAGGATTGCCCCGCGGGCTGGCAGTGAAGCGCCGGACAGCAGCGACGGCCCCCCTAGCCGAGGCTGCCGCGAGCCTCCTCGGCGAGCGGCAGCGGCAGGCCCAGCCGCAGCACGCCGCTGTCGATGGCCCGGTGCACCAGTTCCGCCTGGGTACTCACCTGCAACTTCTGCTTGAGCAGGCTGACATGGTTGGACACGGTCTTGGCGCTTACCCCCAGGTGCTCGGCCACCTCGCGCAGGGCCAGGCCACGCGCGAGCAGGCGGAAGATCTCGAACTCGCGACGGGTCAGCCCGCGCAACGCTGCCCCGCCCTGCTCTTCCCACGACTGGCAGGCCAGGCGCGTGGCCAGCGGCTGCTCCAGATAGAGCTGGCCGGCGAGCACTCGCCGTATCGCCTCCAGCAGCACCGTCGGCGCCGCGCGCTTGGTCACGTAGCCGCGGGCACCGGCATCCAGCGCCTGGCGCACCAGGGCCAGTTCGTCGTGGAGGCTGAAGAACAGCACACGCAACTGCGGCAGGCGCTGGCGCAGCCGGCGAGTCAGCTCCAGGCCGCTGATGCCCGGCAGGCCGAGATCGACGATGACCAGCGAAGGAATGTCCCGCTGCACCGCCTGCAAGGCTTCTTCGCCATCGCCGGCCTCGCTCACCTCCACGTCGGGGAGCAGCCCGCGCAACAGCGCGGCCAGCCCTTCGCGGACCACGAAATGATCGTCCACCAGCAGGATCCTCATCGTCCCCTCCTCTCAGTCGCCGCGTTCCAGCGGCATCCGCAGGCGCAACGCCAGGCCCTGTCCGGGACGGCTGCGCAGGCTCAGTTCAGCGCCCAGGCAGCGCGCGCGCTGGCGCATCGAGTCCAGGCCGAAGCCGGGTGCCGGGTCCGCCGCGCAGCCGCGACCGTCGTCGCGTACGCTCAGGTAGAGAAAGCCGCCACGGCGTTGCAGGCGGATCCGCACGCGGCTGGCGCCGGCATGCCGGGCGACGTTGTTCAGCGCCTCCTGCAACAGGCGGTAGAGATGAGTCCCGGCCGCCGCATCCAGGGGCGGCAGCGGACCGCACAGGCGCAGCTCGCAGGCGATGCCCTGGCCTTCCTGCCAGTCCGCCACGCAGGCGCGCAGCGCCTCGTCCAGCGACTGGCGTTGCAGGGCCGGCGGCGGTAGACCGCGCAGCAGCGCGCGGAAGCTGTCGTCCAGCCCCTGGCAGTAGCGCTCCAGGCGTGCCAGCGCCGGCTGCCCGGCGCCTGCCGTGCAGCGCAGCAACAACAGTTGGGTGCGGATACCCGTCAGGTACTGGCCGATATCGTCATGCACCGCCTGGGCCAGCAAGCGCCGCTCGCGCTCCTGCACGGCGAGCAGCCAGCGGTACTCCGCCGGGCCGGCGGGTCGCAGGTCATCCATGGCGTGGCTCAGGGGGCGATCCGACAGGCCTGTCCGACGGCGCAGGCGGCAGGTCTTTCCTGGCCGAGGTGGCGGGAATAGAGGAAATCGAACCCGAGCAGGCTGAGGATCAGCAGGATGGGCAACACCAGGGTGACGGCGATGCGCATGGCGGCGACTCCTGTCCATTGTCGTTGTCGAGACATGCTAGGACGCGCGGAGCCACGGCGTGCTACTACCTTGGTACTGCCGGGCCGCTACTTTTGCGCGGCCACCCGCCTCCAGCCGCCCTTGCGAGCGCCGCCGATGCAGCAGGAGCGCTGCGCAAGCGCCTGGTCCTGCTACTTTGGTACTGGTTCACCCCTCCGGACGTCGAATTTCCAAAGCAGCGCGCCTGCCCTGTAATGACGCATACAAGAAGAAACGACGAGAAGCCGCCATGCCCCGCCTTGCCTTGCCCCGCGTAGCGCCCGACTACCCTGCGGCGGTCCCGCCGCAGTACCGAGTTCGCCTTCTCCGCCTACCCGGCTGCCGACCGTCCGCGACGCGTCCCCGGCAGCGCGCGGCGGAACGCCCGCCCGCTGGGCTATCGCGCCCACGGCTGCTACCGTGAGCGCATTCGCATCCGCCCGCGTGCCCCGAGCCGCCACCAGCCGCCCATAACGACAATAACGAGGTGCAGGCCATGTACAAGATCCTGATCGCCGACGACCACCCGCTGTTCCGCGAGGCCATCCACAATGTCATCGCCGACGGATTCCCCGGCAGCGAAGTGATGGAAACCGCCGACCTCGACAGCGCCCTGGGCCTGACCCAGGAACACGACGACCTCGACCTGATCCTGCTCGACCTGAACATGCCCGGCATGCACGGCCTCAACGGCCTGATGAACCTGCGCAACGAGGCCCCGACCATTCCCGTGGTTATCGTCTCCGCCGAGCAGGACAAGCAGGTGGTGCTACAGGCCATCACCTACGGCGCGGTGGGCTTCATCACCAAGTCCTCGCCACGCGCGCAGATGACCGAAGCCATCGAGCAGATCCTCAACGGCAACGTCTACCTGCCCTCGGACGTGATCCGCACCCAGAAGAGTTCGCCGCGACGCAGCGGCCACGAAGAACACGGCATCTCCCCGGAACTGCTCCAGGCCCTGACCCGCAAGCAGCTGCTGGTGCTGGAGCGGATGACCAAGGGCGAGTCGAACAAGCAGATCGCCTACACCCTGGACATCGCCGAGACCACGGTGAAGGCGCACGTCTCGGCGATCCTGCGCAAGCTCAAGGTACACAACCGGGTCCAGGCGATCCTCAGCGCCGGCGACATCGACTTCGCCGCCTACCTGCGCCGCTGAGACCCGCCGATGCCCGACCGCCGTACCCTGCTGCTCACTGTCCTGGCGATGCTGGCCTTCGCCGGCAATTCGCTGCTCTGCCGCGCGGCGCTGAAGGACACCGCCATCGACGCGGTCAGCTTCACCGCCCTGCGTCTCTTCTCCGGCGCCCTCATGCTCGCCGTCCTGCTGCATCTGCGCCGGCGCCCGGCCACGCCCGCGCGCGGCGGCTGGCGCGGGGCGGCGGCGCTGTTCGTCTACGCGGCCGCGTTCTCCTACGCCTACGTGCAGCTGGACGCCGGCACCGGCGCGCTGCTGCTGTTCGGCGCGGTGCAGGTCACCCTGCTGCTGGCCGGCCTGCTGCGCGGCGAACGGCTGGGCGGACAGGCGCTGCTCGGTTTCCTGCTGGCCCTGGGCGGCCTGCTGTTCCTGTTGCTCCCCGGAGCCAGCGCGCCGCCGCTGGGCGGTGCCCTGCTGATGCTCCTGTCCGGCCTCGCCTGGGGCCTCTATACCCTGCTCGGCCGCGGCGGCGGCGATCCGCTGGCGGTCAGCGCCGGCAACTTCCTCCGAGCCCTTGCCTTCGCCGCCCTGCTGCTCCTGGCATTCCACGGGCAGTTGCGGCTGGACGGCGCCGGACTGGCCTATGCCCTGCTTTCCGGCGCCCTCGCCTCCGGCCTCGGCTACGCCGTCTGGTACAGCGCACTGCCGGGGCTGACGGCGATCCAGGGCGCCTCGGTGCAGCTCAGCGTGCCGGTGCTCGCCGCCCTCTGCGGCGCCCTGCTGCTCGGCGAGCCGCTCGCCCCGCGATTGCCGCCGGCGACCCTGGCGGTGCTCGGCGGGATCGCCCTGATCCTCGCCCCGCGCCTGGGCCGCGCGGCACGCGAAGGCGCCTGAATCAGACCGAGGCTTCGCGCTCCAGCAAGTGGCAGAGCGCGGTCTTCAGCTTCATCGGCCGCACCGGCTTGTGCATCAGGGTATGGCCAAGCTCGCGAACCTGCTGCTTGAGTTCGTTGCTGTAGTTGGCGGTGATCATCAGCGCCGGCAGCGGCGAGCCGCGCCGGGCGTTGATCGCGGCGACCGCGTCGACGCCGTTGCGCTGGTCGTCGAGGTGATAGTCGACGATCAGCAGGTCGGCCTCGGCATGGTAGTTGTCGACCTGTCGCGCCAGGTCTTCCTCCGACAGCGCCGTCACTACCCGGCAGCCCCAGGCTTCGAGCAACGTGCGCATGCCGGCGCAGATCGCCGCATCGTTGTCCAGCACCCACACCCGCGAACCACGCAGGCGCTCGCGCAGGTCGTCCGCGCTGGCCAGCGGCTCGGCGCGACTGCGCGGGGCATGGCGGGCCAGCGGTACCTCGATGGCGAAGCACGAGCCCTTGCCCGGCAGCGAGCCGACCCGGACCCGGTGGCCGAGCATGCGGGCGATCTTGTCGACGATCGCCAATCCCAGGCCGAGCCCGCGGTCCTGGTGGCAACGCTGCGACTCGCCGCGCTTGAATTCCTGGAAAATCTCGCCGAGCTTGTCGGCGGCGATGCCCACCCCGGTGTCCCAGACCTCGATCGACAGGCGCTGCCGATGCCGGCGGCAACCCAGCAGCACGCGCCCTCGCGGGGTATAGCGGATGGCGTTGGAAAGCAGGTTGCGGAGGATTCGCGCGAGCAGTTGCTGGTCGCTGCGGACCAGCGCCCCGCAGGCCACGAAGTCCAGGCGTAGCCCTTCGCTGGCGGCTACCTGGCGGTACTCCGCGGCCAGGTTGCCGAGCAGTTCGCCAAGCTCGAACGGGGCGATGTCCGGGGTGATCACGCCGGCGTCCAGCTTGGAAATGTCCACCAGGGTGCCGAGCAGGTTCTCCACGTCCTCCAGCGAATGGCTGATGTTGTTCACCAGCGCCTCGTTGTCCGGCGCCGCGCTGCCGCGCTCCTGCAAGGCGCTGGTGAACAGCCGCGCGGCGTTCAGCGGTTGCAGCAGGTCGTGGCTGACCGCCGCGAGGAACTTGGTCTTCGACAGGTTGGCCTGTTCCGCCTCGCGCTTGGCCTCGCGCAGGCGCGCCTCGACCTGGCTGCGCTCGTGGATCTCGCGCTTGAACTGGTCGTTGAGGGTGGTCAGCTCGGCGGTCCGCTCGCGCACCCGCTGTTCGAGGTTCTGGTAGGCCTGGTGCAGCGCCTCGGCGGTCCGCCGGCGCTCGGTGATATCCCGAATCAGCACGAACAGCCCGGCGACCCGGCCGTCGGCCTGGCGGTTCGGCACGTAGGAGCGCTGCATGTAGCGCTCCTCGCCGGACAACGCGATCTCGGCGATCTCGAAGGTCACGCTTTCGCCGGCCAGGGCCCGCTCGAAGTACGGTTCCAGGCGCCGGCAGTGCTCGGCGCCATGCACGTCGCGCAGGCAGCGGCCGAGCATCGAGCCGCTGGGCCAGCGGTACCACTCCTCGTAGACCTTGTTGGTGAATTCGTAGACCAGTTCGTCGCTGAGATAGGCGATCAGCGCCGGCACCTGGTCGGTGATCAGGCGGATCCAGCGCTCGCTGGCGCGCAACGCCTCGGCGTGGCGATAGCGTTCGGTGATGTCGGTGAAGGTGTTGACGAAGCCGCCGGTGGGCAGCGCATGGGTACGGATCTCCAGCACCCGGCCATCGAACAGGCGCTGCTCGCGGGCGCTCAGCGGACTCCCCTGGGAGTCCTGGCTGCACGGCGTGAGCAACGGCAATTCGCTCTCCGCCATGACTTCGGCGAAGGCCCGGTGCCCGGCGATCGGCGCCAGCCCGCAGAGTTCCAGGAAGCGCCGGTTCCACAACTCCAGCACGCCGTCGGCACCGACCATCGCCACGCCCTGGGAGAGGTTGTCCACCGCCCGCTGCAACAGGTGCGACTTCTGCGCCAGCGCCTGCTCGCGGCGCGCGGTCTCGCTGAGCTTGATCTCGGTGACGTCGCTGTAGAGCACCGCCAGCCCGCCGTCGCGGGTCGGTCGCTCGCTCATCCGCAGCCAGCGCTCGTCGCGCAGGCGATACAGGGTCTGCTGGTCGCCGCCGCGCTGTTCCTCGACGATCAGCCCGCCGCTACGCGCCAGCCGGTGCAGTTCGGCGCGGCGCATGCCAGGACCGATCCGCGCCCGGCTGTCGACCCACAGCGCGCGGAAGCGCTCGTTGAACAGCACGATGCGTTGCTGCGGATCGAACAGGACGAAGGCGTCGGAGATGCTTTCGATGGCGTCGAGCAGATGCTGGTGGGCGGTCTCGGCACGCAGGCGAGCGTCGCTGAGCAACTGGTTGCTGGCCTTCAGTTCGAGCATCGCCTGGCTCAGCGCGTCGGTGCGCTCGCGGACCTGCTCGGCCAGCACCACGGAATACTGGAAGGCGCCGTAGGCCTCGTCGCTCTGCGCGGCGCTCGACTCGATGCGTCCGATCAGCGCCTGGTTGATCCGCTGCAACTTGTGCCGCTCTTCTTCGAGGGCGACGACCCGCGCCTGCAGCTCAGCGACGGACACCTCCGCGGGGTCGGCCAATGGCGACCCCGGTGAAGGTCTGGTTGATATGCATGCCATTGAATTGCTCTCCGTAGGTGTTGAAGCCGATCACCTGCTGGCTGCGGAGAAACGCGGCGGTCGCTTGCGTGTCACCGCCGACCTCCAGCTCCAGGCGCCGCAGGAAGCAGTCGCAACCGATGGTCAGCAACGGCGGTCCGAGGCGCTCGTGGAGGCGGCGGAACTGCGCCTCCAGGTTGGGCAACAGCGGGCCGGTGCTCATCGCGGTGAGAACGATGCCGTTCTCCACCGCACAGTAGAACGTCAGGCTCAGGTCCTCGTTGGCCTGCTGGATCGAGCGCACGTAATAGCGTTCGTCGACCCGCACCGCCAGCGGATGCGCGGAGAACAGGGCGAAATCCAGCGCCTGCGGTGCCACCCCGACCAGCCGGGCGTATTCCAGCGCCGCCGGCTCGGCGTTGAGTTCGTGGACCCGCCGGCTGCCGCTGTCGGCGCGGGTCACCACCAGCTTCTCGGCGCGCGGCACCACGTGATGGGTGGTGAAGACCTCGAAGTCCAGCCAGGTGTTGACCAGCACCACCACTGCCGCCCCGGTATGGAACTGGCCCTGGTGGTAGACATGGGTGTGGGTCAGGTGCCGGTCGTCGCCGGCCGAGCCACCGAAATGCGGGATCGCGCCGAGCGCCGCGCCAAGCGCGGCGAGCACCACCTCTTCGCGGCTGGACAGGCCGTCGAGCAAGGTCAGGGCGAAGCTGTGGTCCTTGATCGGCGCCAGGCCGCCGCGGCGACAGCCGGCCACCAGGGTCTCGACCATCTGCTGCGCGTCCAGCAGGTTGAAGCGCTCCATTTCGTCGATCAGCGCGCTGCTGATGGCGAAGCTGCGCACGTCGAAGCCCACCGCGCTGACGCAGCCGCGCCCGTAGCCCGCCGGAGTGATCTCGCCGGCTGTGGTGCAGCCGACTAGGTCGATGCCGCCGAAGTAGCGTTCGAGCATCTCGGCAAGGGCCGGCAGGTCGTATTCCGCGGAACAGAAGAACAGCACGAAGCCCAGGTGCGGATGGATAAGCTGGCGCGCCAGGTCCTGGGCCACCACTTCGACGTCGCGCGCGCTGGACATGCCCCTGCAGACCCCTTCCCCCTGCCCTTCGTACATGCCCGCTCCCCCGTCGTTCCGCCTCGCCAGCATTCTACGAAGGGCGCCGCCGCGGCCCCTATCCTACTTGGGTCGCGGCGGGGTCCTTCGAAAGTAGCGGTATCACCAGTTCAGTACGGCGCCGAGGGCCACGGTGTCGGTGTCCTCGTCGAGCGCGGCACCGTCGCGCCCGTCGATCCGGTAGCGGTTCAGCTCGGCGACCAGCTTGAGGTTGTCGTTGATCGTGCGGAAATAGGCGATGCCGCGACTCTCGTAGTCGGCCGCGGAACCCAGGCCGTTGCCGTCGTCGACGGTCTTGCCGTAGGACAGCGCCAGGCGGTTCTTGCCCCATGAATACGAGCCCTGCAGCAATGCGCCGCGGCTGTCCACCTCGCGCAGCGCGGCTTCGCCGGCGTTGTTGGTGAAGAAGGGATTGATGCCCTTGGCGGTGAACCCCGAACCGGTCACGGAGAAGCTGCCCATCTTCACCTGCAAGCCATAGCCGACCCCCTTGGAAGTCACGCTGTCGACGCTGTCGCTGGTGTTCTTCGAAGTCTGGTAGCCGCCGTTGATCCAGCTGTAGACCTGCGCCCCAGCCAGGTCGAACTGGTAGCTGACCTCGCTCTCGTAGCGCGGGTTGTCCTGGTAGGCCTTGTCGTCGAGGCCGTCGCTGGCATCTTTGTCGATCTGGTTGGAGTCGATCGGGTCGAGGATGCCCACGGCGATGCGCAGGCCGGGCAGCAGGTTGTTGTTGCGGTAGGTGATCTGCGAGGTGGGGAACGGATACGGATAGCCGGTGCCGATGTTGCCAAAGGAGACGCCCTTGCCGTCCACCAGGCCGAGGGTGTCGCTGGGGTTGCCGAAACCGGCCAGCAGTTCGTCGAGGAAGATGTTCGAGCGCGAGAACAGGCCGAAGTCCTTGCCGATCAGCACCTCGCCCCAGTCGCCGGCGACCGTGCCGTAGAACTGACGGACGTCGATGGCGGTATCGGTGCCGTCGGTCTCGCTGTCGTTGATGGTCACCCAGAAGGAAGCGCGACCACCGAGGCTCAGGTCGTCGACCTTCCTGCCGAAGTTGAAGCCGATGTAGTTCGGCAGGAATCCCATCTTCACCCGCGACTGGCGGCGATCGTAGGTCTCGCCCTGGCGGTCGACGTCGCTGTTGACGTAGAAGGCATTGAAGTAGCCGTCGGTGGAAAAGGTGGTCTCGTCCTTGTCGTACAGCAGGATATCGGCGGCGGCCGGTTGCAGGCCGCCCTGGGCACCCAGCGAGGCCAGGGTCAGCGGCAGGATTCGGCGAACGGCGGTGTTGTTCTTGTTCATGGCGCACTCCGCGAGGTGAAACGACCGGGCCGGTCGTGGCGGAGCCGATTATCGAAACCGGGAAAGCCCGGCCATACGCTTCCTTGGGCCTGCTTCGACGCTTCTTCATGGTGGGCGTGGGTGCCGCTGCGCAAGGCGCGGGCAGCGCTCCTCCGGCGGTAGCGCAACCTTGGTCGCGGCGGGAGCGCCACCGAAGCAGCGCGGCTTTCGACCTAACGCCGCAGTGACGCCGGCAAGGCTGTCGTCGAGTTACCGCGTGGCTCGCTTCAGCGCCGGCTGGAAAGCACCCACCAGCCGCCGCGCGCCTCCAGCAACCGGGCCTGGGCCGCGAGCAGGTCGTCGCCGCTCAGGCCGAGAGCGGCCTCGGCGAGCAGCCGGGAGCGACCGGCGCCACCGCCAAGGTGCTCCGCCCAGGCGCGCCGTGCTCGCTCGGCGAAGCTGCCCGGCGCTCGGCGCAGGTCGTCGGCGAGGGTTTCGCGCAGGCCGGCCAGGCGTTGCGCCGGCAGTTGCGCGAGCGCCTCGGCGGAGCGCTGGAGGAAGGTCTCCATATGCTCCAGCAGGCGTTCCGGGCAGGCACGCGGAGATTGCGCGGCGAACAGCAGGCCGCGCCGGGCGCCGACCTCGCGGAAGCCGCAGAACAACGCGTAGCCCAGTTGCAGCTCGTCGCGCAGGCGCCGCTGGAAGGCCGGTTCGTGCAGGCGCGCCAGCAAGCGCCAGGCCGCCTCCATCGGCACCTCCGGCGAGGGCAGCGGACAGAACAGCAGCAACGCCGACTCGCCGTCCACGGCCAGTTCGCGGCGATGCCGTCCGGGCCTCGGCGGCAGAGGCGCCAGGCGCTCGCCGGCAGCCTGGCCGGGCATCCATCGTGGATCAGGCATCGTGGCCTGCATGACCAAGGCGTCCCAGCGCGTCCGCCGCCAGTCGTCGACCTCCGCCAGCGGCTCGCCGAGTAGGCCGGGCAAGGCGTCCAGCAACTGCCGGATCGGCAGGCCAGTGGCGCTGCGGCGCCGCTCGGCAGAGGACAGACGCTCGCCGCTCGCGCGCCAGTCGGGCGGCGCCGCGAGGAGCCGGGCCAGGGCCGGGCGCACGGCGGCCTCGAGGCGATCGCGCGGACCGAGCAGGCTCAGCGACCAGTCTTCGCCGAGCGCCTCCAGGCCCATCTCCACTCCCCCCAGGCGCGCCTGGCCGCACAGCGGACGCAACGCCTGGCGCAGCGCCAGGAAGCGTGGCCGTGCGGGAACACCGGGAAAGCGCCAGCGCAGGAACAGCGCGCCCTCGGCGGCGGCACTCGGCGGCAACGGCAGTTCGAAGCGCCAGGCATGCCGCTGCGCGGTCAGCGGCGGCGCTGCGGCAACCGGCGCCACGCTCAGGCGGAAGCCCGCCGACCAGCGCGCTTCGGCGCCGTCGAGTTCGCTGTCCAGGTGCAGCCGCAGGCAGCGGTCGGCTTGCAGCGCGTCCAGGCAGGCCGGGCGAATCTCCGCCGGCAGGCCGAGAACGCGCTGGCGTAGTCGCTCCAGCGGCGCAGTGGGCTCCGCCAGCAACGGCTGGCGCGCCGCCAGCAAGCTGGCGGCATCGTCGCGCAGGGCGCCCAGCCAGTCGAAAAAGGCCGCCTCCAGCGCCGCCGCCGCGCTGCCGTCGAACAGTTCGAAGGTCAACGCCAGGAGCGCCTGCCGCGCGTCCCGATGAACCACCCGCAGCGCCACCGATTCGCCCAGGCCCTGTTCGCCGAGTGCCGCCAGCAACCCGCCCGGCGAGCGATCGCCGAGCAATTCGGCGAACGCCAGCAGGGTCTGTTCGTCGGCCTCCCGCAAAGCGTCGAGGGCAAAGCCCAGCACCAGCCGCGGCGGTCCCGGCAGGCGCAGCGCCAGCGCTTCGCCGGCGAAGGGCAGCAACGGCGGCGGCGGCGGACTCGCACCTGGCGCGCGCCCCGGTAGGTCGGCGCAGGCACGCTGCGCCAGCCTCTCCAGCTCGTCCAGTGCCTGCGGCCCTTGCAGCCATAGCTGGCAATTGCCGGCGTGATAGTGGGCGGCATGGAATTCGCGCAGGGCCCGCTGGAACGCATCGTTCTCCAGGGCCAGGCTGTCGCGGCGCCCGGCAGCGAAACGCCGCAGGGGGTGTCCGGCGGGCAGGCCGAGGGCCAGCGCTGCGTCGATCAGGGTCTGCTCGTCGGCCGAGCGCGCCAGGTATTCGGCCTCGAGTACTTCGCGCTCGCGCCGTTGCGCATCGATGTCCAGCAAGGGGCGGGCGAGCATGTCGATCAGCCGTGCCAGACCGGCGCCAAGGTGCTCCGCCGTCACCTCGAAGAAATAGTCGGTGGTCCTGCCCCGGGTGCTGGCGTTGACCTGGCCGCCGCGCAGCTGCAACCACGGCATCAGGCGCTCGTCGCCGGGAAACGCCGCGCCACCGAGAAACGACAGGTGCTCGAGGAAGTGGGCCAGGCCGGGATGCGCGCTCGGCTCGTCGTGGCTGCCCGCCGCCACCCGCAGCCAGGCAGCGGCGCGCGATGCCGCCGGATCATGCGCCAGGTGCAGGCGCAGGCCGTTGGGCAGCACGCAGGCGCGGCTCCTGGGGTGGTGTTGGGCGTGGCGATCCATGGGCGTCCTCGCGGGTTCCGAGGCTGAACCTTACCCTTCCGCGAGGCGAAGGAAATAGTCCTTTCGCCGGGTCGTATCAGGAAGCCGGCGGCTCCTGGCCAGACGCTTCCTCGGAGTACAGCGCCCGTCCGCCGTCGGCCTTGAGCGCCTGCAGGACCTCCGGCGCACGGCACGGGGCGAACAGGTCGAGGCCAGGATCGTAGGCGCCGGTGCGCACTTCCAGCAGGCCGAGCATCGAGTGGAACAGGTTGTCCTGGGACAATTCCTCGTCGCTGCGCTGGCGCAGGCAGCCACTGTCGAGGCCGAAGGCGCTCTGGTAGCCGGGCGAGAACCAGGCCAGCATGCCGACGTGCTTCTGCTGGTCCGGCGCCAGCAGGTAAGGCGTGCCATGCAGGTAGAGGTTGTACTCGCCGAGCGACTCGCCATGGTCGGAGAGGTAGAGCATGCCGGTATCGATGCGCTCTTCGTTCTTGCGCAGCAGGTCGATCAGGCTGGCCAGCACGTGGTCGGTGTACAGCAGGGTGTTGTCGTAGCCGTTGATGATGCTGTCCCGCGAGCAGGCGCTGAAGTCGTTGCTGGCGCAGACCGGGGTGAATTTCTCGTATTCCCTGGGATAGCGCTTGAAGTAGGCCGGGCCGTGGCTGCCCATCTGGTGCAGGACCAGCACGGTGTCCTGTTGCAGCCCGTCGATGAAGGCCTGCAAGTCGCGCAGGAGGATCTCGTCATGGCACTCGCCGCCGGCGCACAGGGCCGGGTCCTTGCTCTCGCTCAGGTCCTGGAAGGCGACGCGGTCGCAGGTGCCCTTGCAGCCGGACTGGTTGTCCCGCCACAGGACCCGCAGGCCTGCGCGCTGCAACACATCGAGAAGGCCTTCCTGGGTGCGCGCGCGAGCGTCGCTGTAGTCCGCGCGGCCCAGGTTGGAGAACATGCAGGGCACCGACACCGCGGTCTCGGTACCGCAGGAGTGCACGTTGGAGAAGTTGATCAGGCCCTCCTCGGCCTTCAGCCGCGGGTTGGTCTCGCGAGCGTAGCCGTTGAGGCTGAAGTTCTGTGCCCGCGCGCTCTCGCCCACCACCAGCACGGTCAGCGACTTGCGCGCATGGCCCTGCCACAGGGCGGCGCGCCGGGCATCGACGGCGATCGGCCGCAGCGGCTGGCTGGCGGCCTGGGCCTGGCCCTTGGCGTAGCCGATGGCGGCGCCGACCAGGTTGCTCGGGGTGACCTGCAGGCGCAGTTCCTTGTTGTTGCGGAACAGCGAGGACAGCCCCTGGTAATTGGCCAGCGCCACCCCGGCGAGCAGGGCCAGGCAGGCGAGCGCCACCAGCAGCTTGCTCAGCAGCTCGCGTGGCCACGGCCGGTAGCGCACCGGCGTGCGCCACAGCAGCCAGACCGGCAGCGCGCCAAGCAACGCCAGGTAGACGGCGAGCTTCGGCGAAAGCAGGTCGGCGACCTCGGCCGGGTTGGTCTGCATGACGTTGCGCAGCATGCCGACGTCCATCAGCACGCCGTACTGGGTCATGAAGTAGGTGGTACCGGCGGCCGCCAGGATCAGCAGGGTCAGCGCCGGCTTGAGCAGCCAGCGGAACGCCAGCAGGGTCAGCGCCAGGTTGAAGATCGCGGCGATCATCAGGCCGACCGCCAGCATCATGCCGAGGCCCTGCCAGCCCGCCGGGGTGATCGCCAGCAGGCGTTGCCACAGCGGCAGGTTGTAGAACAGCAGGAAGGCGAGGCTGACCAGCAGGGTCAGCAGTTCGGGACGGACGGCGCGGGCTTTCGACATGGGCACGGATCTTCACTGACTTCCGGGTTGCCGTGCGCAGCGTTGCCCCTGGCAGCACTCGACGACGGCGGCAGTCTGCTCGGCGATCCGTCAATCTTTCGTGAAGAATACCTACAGAAAACGTAACCCTTCGGAAGTGCCGCAGCCCTTGTATTCCGGGGCTTTCAGCCGGATTGCAAAAAGCTCGCAGGAAGCTTTCCGGGCGTTTTCCGGGTTCGCCGGCATACCCCCCGCATGACGCCGCCGACGCAGGCGGAAGACAGCAAGCGGCAAGGAACGCGGAGCGCTCCGGCGCCGGTGCCTACGGACTGTTCTGATTGCGACGTCGTTTTTCAACAAAAGGACAGCCAGACCAATGTCTATCCCGCGACCCCGGCATTTTCGTTAGCATGCCAAGTTTCCGGCCCGGTTCCCACAAGGACGGCGGCCGCCTCCCCTGCTCGTCCCATCCAGATGAGTGCCGTTTCCCTTACCCCCCGGGAAACCCTTCTGTGAATTTCCTCGAGCAGCGCGGTACCTCTCCAGCATGAACGCTTTGAAAGGCCGGGACATCCTGGCGCTTGGTTTTATGACCTTTGCCCTGTTCGTCGGGGCCGGCAACATCATCTTCCCGCCCATCGTCGGCTTGCAGTCCGGCCCCCATGTGTGGCTGGCGGCGCTGGGCTTCCTGATCACCGCGGTGGGGCTGCCGGTGATCACCGTGATCGCCCTGGCCAAGGTCGGCGGTTCGGTCGACGCCCTCAGCCATCCGATCGGCAGGTATGCCGGCGGCCTGCTGGCGGCGGTCTGCTACCTGGCGGTCGGCCCGCTGTTCGCCATTCCGCGCACCGCCACGGTGTCCTTCGAGGTCGGCGTGGTGCCGCTGCTCGGCGAGAGCGGCACGGCGCTGTTCGTCTACAGCCTGGCGTACTTCCTTCTGGCCCTGGCCATCTCCCTCTACCCCGGTCGCCTGCTGGACACCGTCGGACGCTTCCTCGCCCCGCTGAAGATCCTTGCCCTGGCGATTCTCGGCGTCGCCGCCTTCCTCTGGCCCGCCGGCCCGATCGGCACGGCCCAGCCGGAGTACACCCAGGCCGCGTTCTCCCAGGGTTTCGTCAACGGCTACCTGACCATGGACACCCTCGCCGCGCTGGTCTTCGGCATCGTCATCGTCAACGCCATCCGTTCCCGCGGCGTGCAGTCGCCGCGGCTGATCACCCGCTACGCCATCGTCGCCGGGCTGATCGCCGGCGTCGGCCTGGTGCTGGTCTACGTCAGCCTGTTCCGGCTCGGCGCCGGCAGCCATGCCATCGCCGCCGACGCCAGCAACGGCGCGGCGGTCCTGCATGCCTACGTGCAACATACCTTCGGCAGCCTCGGCAGCTCGTTCCTGGCGGGACTTATCGCGCTGGCCTGCCTGGTCACCGCGGTCGGCCTGACCTGCGCCTGCGCCGAGTACTTCTGCCAGCGCCTGCCGCTGTCCTACCGCAGCCTGGTGATCATCCTGGCAGGGTTCTCCTTCATCGTTTCCAACCTCGGCCTGACCAAGCTGATCCAGGTCTCGATCCCGGTGCTCACCGCGATCTATCCGCCGTGCATCGTGCTGGTGGCGCTGAGCTTCTGCATCGGCCTCTGGCATTCGGCGACGCGCATCCTCGCCCCGGTGATGCTGGTTTCCCTGGCGTTCGGCGTGCTCGATGCCCTGAAGGCGGCGGGCCTGGGCCAGGACTTCCCGCAATGGCTGCTGCACCTGCCGCTGGCCGAACAGGGCCTGGCCTGGCTGATCCCCTCGGTCGCCACCCTCGCCGCCTGCAGCCTGGTCGACCGCCTGCTGGGCAAGCCTGCGCAAGTCGCCGCCTGAGCAGGCCCCAGCGGCCTGCCGCCTGTTCTCCCGGCCGAGCGCGGGACATGCCGGCGGGCGGCGCCAATCGCGGCGTCCGCCCCACGGCCCGGCTGGCGCCTGCCGCCGCCGGCAGCGCTTCTTCCCGCGTTCAGCCGAACGAATAAGCACTATCGAGCGGGATGATTTCTAGCGCAGCGGCGCGGTTGTTAGCCTTTCGACCATTCCCCCAGGAAAGCGAATCCAGGAGCCGGTCATGGCCAAGGCACTCATCAGCGTACTGTTGTTCTCCCTCGCCCTCGCCGGCTGCGCCAGCGACTACAACCCCTCTCGCCCGTACAGCAGCGACGAGGTCAGGCAACTGGCGCTGGAAGACCTGGCCCGGCGCAGCCTGTCGTTCGAGGAATACCAGGCCAAGCGTCAGGCGATTCTCGAGGAAAAACCGCAAACCGCCGTCAGCCAGTCCAACGCCGCCCTACGCAGTACCGCCATCTGAGGCCTTTTCGAACGGCCAAGAGAAAGCCCCGCGATGCGGGGCTTCTTCGTATTCGGGGCTGGGCGGTCAGCCGCAGGACAGGCGCTTGATCACCAGCGTGTCGTCGACATCGATGTTCAGCCGGCGCGGGTTGTAGTCCATGGTCACGGCATCGTGCGGGCGCAGCGCCCGGGCGACTTCCGCTCCGGCGGCGCGGCGGGCCTCTTCGACGATGGCCGCGGAAGCCTGCTTGCCGACATAGGCCTGCACCGCGTTGGCATCGCAACGGCCGTCCGCTGCCGGGGTGGCCGCGGGCGCGCTGGCGCTGCCGGTGGCTACGCTGGCGCCTTCGGTGGACGGGCTGTCGCCGTTGCTGCTGCAACCGGCGAGCAGGGCCGCGAGAACGAGTGCACTGGAAAACTGCTTCAAAGGCATACCGCCTCCTCTGATCTTCTGGGATCGCCACCTTACCAGTGGCATGGGTTTCCTGGCGAAACTGCAATCCGCGCTGACAAATTCGCCAGCTTCAGTCGCCGCTCAGGCGCTGCAGTTCGCGACGCACCATGGCCGCGTATTCCGGCGGACGCAGGAGGTAGAGTTGGCCCGCGACCCAGTCCAGCCAGCGGCCGCCCTGTTCGGCGCGGGCGTCGAGCAGGCGCCGCGCCTCTTCCTCCGCCCGTTGCCGGTGCTGCCGATGGAATGCCTGGCGCTTCGACAGGCCGGAGGCATCTCCGGTTCGATCGTCGGGAGTGTCGGTCATGGCTCTCTTCGCAACCTGCTGCACAAGCCGGACATTCTAACCGCGGAACGCCGTTGCCGTTCGCGGCAAGCGCTTGCCTCCGCCCCGCCCTGCGCCATGCGCCGAGCCCTCTGGCGCGGGGTTCGGCGACCTGGCACGGCCCTTGCGACGGAGCGGCGGTCATTCATTTCCATGGAGGCAGGTCATGAACAGCATCGGTCCCGCCAGCCTTTCCGGCTGGTCTGCGCGTTACCCGAACAACCAGCGGCAAGCCAGCACCGAGATCGGCAACGGCGATCTGCTGAAACCGCGCCCCGCCCTCGGCACGCCATTGCGCAACGAGGCCGCCGATCCCGCCACGGAGTCCGCCCGCCAGGCCCTGGACGAGGGTTTCGCGAAGCTGAACCTGACGCTGAAGCAGAACCAGGCGAATGCCACTGCCGGCGCCGGCGAAGGCAAGTCGGCCTATGACGAGTTCAAGGAGTACATGCAGAAATCGCCCGCCGAGCGGATGCGCGAGCAGGTCCTGAAGAGCCTCGGCCTGACCGAGGAGGAACTGGACGCGATGCCGCCGGAGAAACGCGAACAGGTGGAGAAAGGCATCGGCGAACGCATGCGCGAGATGATCGCCATGCAGAACGGCCAGGCGCCGGGACGGCAAGAGGACCCGACGCAGGCCGGCGCGACGCTGAACGCCTGGATCTGAGCCAGGCGCGCGCCAGTCTCTCAGCGCTGCCGGGCGACGACGCGCTTGGCGTAGCTGGCGCGCTCCATCTCGCGCACTTCGACGCTGACCTGCACGCCCTCCTCGCCGCCGCCCGCCACCGCTCCGGCAAGCACCTCGCCGAGCGCCTCGCCCAGCGCCTGGCGGGTCGCCACGTCGCGCCCGTCGAGGATCGACAGGCAGGCATGCAGGTAGGCGCGCTCGACCGCTGCGGTTCCCTGCCGGTAGGCCTCCAGGGTGACGAAGCGCGACTTGATGTCCGCCTCGCCGAATTGCCCGGAAGCGAACAGCGCGGCATTAGCCTGCTCCAGCAGTGCGCCGGGGGACGTTTCGAGGCGGAGGTTGGCAGTGGCTTCGATAACGAGATGCGGCATGCTGGCGGGCCTTGCGGGGAATGGAGAGCGGGATTCTAGCGGCTCGACGAGCGATGCGACAGCCGGCCTGCGCCTGCGTGGCTCAGATCAACCCGGCGGCCGCGAAAGCCCGCGCGTAGATGGCGCGGATCAGCGCGTCTCGCAGGCCTGCCGCTGGCCCTTGGCCGGCGTGTACAGGTAGCCGGGCGTGTCGCCCGCCTGGCGGTACAGGACCGAACCGTCGCTATAGGAAATCGCGCTCAGCGCCTGGCCATCGGCGAGGCTGCGGACATCGCCGCCCAGCGACTGGACGCTGCTGCCGTCGGGCAGCTTGAGACTGGCGAAACCGTCGATCACTTCGAGTTTGCCGAAGTCTCCGCAGCGCAGGGCCAGCGACCCGGAAGCCGCCTTCCGGTCCGACGACGAATCCCCGCAACCGCCCAGCAGCGACAGAACCAACAACGCGGGGAGAACAGCGGGCTTCATCGGGGAGTCCTTTGCGGATGAGCGGAAGACGGGACTCTACCACCTGCCGGGCGGCGGGAAAAACCGCTTCGGCGTACGCTGTCATGCAACGGCAGGCGCACCTGTGAGACAATTCGCCGAATGCCAGGCATCACACCCCGCCTTCATCGCGCTACAGCCACGTCATGACGCTGGCTGCGGCACTCCACGAATGCCCGCAGGATCGCCCCATGCTCCAGATGGAGCGCAGCGGAAAGCCGAGAACCGGTAGCAGACCGGTATCGCCACGGTCCAGGCGTGCGTAAGTCCTCTATAGGTAAAGAAGTTGATCTCCACCGCGAATATCACCATGCAGTTCGGCGCCAAGCCGCTGTTCGAGAACGTTTCCGTCAAGTTCGGCAACGGCAACCGCTACGGCCTGATCGGCGCCAACGGTTGCGGCAAGTCGACCTTCATGAAGATCCTCGGCAACGACCTGGAGCCGAGCGCCGGCCAGGTCATGCTGGAACCCAACGTGCGCCTGGGCAAGCTGCGCCAGGACCAGTTCGCCTACGAGGACTTCAGCGTCATCGATACGGTGATCATGGGCCACGAGGAACTCTGGGCGGTGAAGGCCGAGCGCGACCGCATCTACTCCCTGCCGGAAATGAGCGAGGCAGATGGCATGGCGGTGGCCGAGCTGGAAGTCCAGTTCGCCGAGTTCGACGGCTACACCGCCGAGTCCCGCGCCGGCGAGCTGCTGCTCGGCCTGGGCATCCCGCTGGAGCAGCACTTCGGCCCGATGAGCGCCGTCGCTCCCGGCTGGAAGCTGCGCGTACTGCTGGCCCAGGCGCTGTTCTCGGACCCGGACGTGCTGCTGCTCGACGAACCGACCAACCACCTGGACATCAACACCATCCGCTGGCTGGAAGGCGTGCTCACCGCGCGCAACAGCACCATGATCATCATTTCCCACGATCGGCACTTCCTGAACAGCGTCTGCACCCACATGGCCGACCTGGACTACGGCGAGCTGCGCCTGTTCCCGGGCAACTACGACGAGTACATGACCGCCGCCGAACAGGCCCGCGAGCGCCTGCTGTCGGACAACGCCAAGAAGAAGGCGCAGATCGCCGAGCTGCAATCCTTCGTCAGCCGCTTCTCGGCCAACGCCTCCAAGGCCAAGCAGGCCACCAGCCGCGCCCGGCAGATCGACAAGATCCAGCTGGAAGAGGTCAAGCCGTCCAGCCGGGTCAGCCCGTTCATCCGCTTCGAGCAATACAAGAAGCTGCACCGCCAGGCGGTGACCGTGGAAAACATCAGCAAGGGCTATGACGGCAAGCCGCTGTTCAAGGGCCTGAGCCTGCAGGTCGAGGCCGGCGAGCGCGTCGCCATCATCGGCCCCAACGGCATCGGCAAGACCACCCTGTTGCGCTGCCTGGTCGGCGACCTGCCGGTGGACGGCGGCGAGGTGAAATGGACCGACAGCGCCGACGTCGGCTATTTCGCCCAGGACCATGCCGACGACTTCGCCGACGACATGAGCCTGTTCGACTGGATGGCCCAGTGGACCCAGGGCGGCGAACAACTGGTGCGCGGCACCCTCGGCCGCATGCTGTTCTCCAACGACGAAATCAAGAAGTCGGTGAAAGTGATCTCCGGCGGCGAGCAGGGCCGCATGCTGTTCGGCCGGCTGATCCTCAAGCGTCCCAACGTGCTGGTGATGGACGAGCCGACCAACCACCTGGACATGGAGTCCATCGAGGCGCTGAACCTGGCGCTGGACAACTATCCGGGCACGCTGATCTTCGTCAGCCACGACCGCGAATTCGTTTCCTCGCTGGCTACCCGCATCATCGAGCTGGGCGAGAACGGCGTGACCGACTTCAGCGGCAGCTATGACGACTACCTGCGCAGCCAGGGCGTGATCGTCTGAGTCCCCGTCGCGCAACGCAAAAGCCCCGCATCCGCGGGGCTTTTTCATTCCGGCATGGCCGCGCAGGGCCTATGGGGAGCGCGACTCAGTCGACGTAGCCGGCCATCATCGCCGCGCGGGTCGCCAGGCGCTGGCCCTCGGCGATCTTCTCGCGCTGTTCGGCGGTCAGCTCGCGGGGCGGGTGGTCCTTGATGTAGGCAGCCACGTTCACCCCGATGTAGACGATCAGGGCGGCGGCGATCAGGACGTTCTTCGGATTGATGTCCGAGCGCCGCTTGCAGGCTTCGCAGATGCCGTTCTCGACGAGACGGGTCGCTCGGGCGCCGCAGTTGCGGCAGTAACACGCGCTCACAGGCCGGTTCCTTGTGCTTGTAATTGTCCGGCCAATCTACACGCAGCGCGCCGCTGCGCACAACGCGAAAACCCCGCCGAAGCGGGGTTTTCCGATGACGCGGGGATCAGGCCGCGGCGAACTGCCCGGCGATCTGCCGGCGGGCGGCGGCGATGGCCTGGGCGCGGGGCTCCTCGCCATAGGCCAGGCCTTCGGCGCGAACCACTTCGATATCGGTGATGCCGAAGAAGCCCAGCACGGTGCGCAGGTAGCCTTCGTGGGCCGCGCCGGTCGGCTGGCCGGCATGCACGCCACCGGCGGTGGAGACGATCACCACTTTCTTGTCGCCGGCCAGGCCAACCGGGCCGTTCTCGGTGTAGCGGAAGGTCTTGCCGGCGACCGCGATGCGATCGATCCAGGCCTTGAGCTGGCTGGAGATGGTGAAGTTGTACATCGGCGCGCCGATGACCACGACGTCGGCGGCGAGGAACTCTTCCAGCACTTCTTCGCCCACTGCGGCTTCATGCTTCAGCGCGGCATCGCGCAGCTCCGCCGGGGTGCTGCCGGCGGCCAGGGTCAGGGCGGAGAAGTGCGCCACCGCGTCGGCGGCCAGGTCGCGGTAGGTGACGTCAAGCCCGTCTTCGTTCTGCCGCCAGGCCTGGACCAGCTCGGCGCTCAGTTGGCGGGAAGCGGAGGCGTCGCCGAGGATGCTGGAATCGATATGCAAAAGTTTCATGTCTCGCTCCTGAAAGTGGGGGATCGCAGTGTGGCGATCGAGTGGTTTGCATCCTACCGGCAAGGCCAATCGACGATTAGTCGGCAGAAACATGACTATTCGTCCCACACATAGGACAATCTGTTTTTCCCCCAGCGGAGCGCCTGCATGCCCCACGACCTCAACGACCTCTACTACTTCGCCAAGGTGGTGGAATGCGGCGGCTTCGCCGCGGCCGGACGCGAGACGGGGATTCCCAAGTCGCGCCTGTCGCGGCGCATCGCCGAGCTGGAGGAACGCCTCCAGGTACGCCTGCTGCACCGCACGACGCGCAAGCTGGTGCTCACGGAGGTCGGCGAACGCTACCTGCAGCACTGCCGCAACCTGCTGCTGGAAGCGGAGATGGCCGAACAGGTGATCGCCGAGCTGAGCGTCGAGCCGCGTGGCCGGCTGCGCCTTTCCGCACCGGTGGCCATGGCTTCGAGCAACCTGGCCGACCTGTTGCCGCGGTTTCTCGAACGACACCCGCAGGTCCAGCTGGAAATCCTCCTGACCAACCGCCGGGTCGACCTGCTCAACGAGGGGGTGGACGTGGCACTGCGCGTGCGCGAACTCGGCGACGAGGACCCTGCGCTGGTCTGCCGGCGCCTGGCTCCGGCGACCACGCAGATCCTCGCCGCCCCGTCGCTGATCGCCGGGCATCGCCTGGAACATCCGGAAGACCTCGAGGACCTGCCCTTCCTCGGCGCTATCCATAACGACCGCAAGGTCCACGCGACCCTGATCGGGCCGGATGGCAGCCGCTACCAGTTGGAACGCGAACCGCGCCTGGGCGTCGACGACTTCGTCCTGCGCAAGAAAGCCGCCGTGGCCGGCCTCGGCGTCACCCTGCTGCCCGAAGGCTACTGCGACAGGGAACTGGCCGATGGCAGCCTGGTGCGCATCCTGCCGCAGTGGACCTTGCCGAAAAGCACCATGCAGGCCGCCTACCTGCCGCGCAGCAGCCAGATTCCGGCGATCCGTGCTTTGATCGACTTTCTCGTGGAAGCCCTGCAACGCCCCTCGGGCGAGACCGGCCCGGCCTACCGCCGCGCCCGCGAGTGAGCCGCGCCGTTCAGCCGATCCACTGCAACAGCGCGGCGGACAGGCGCCCGCCGAGCAGGCTGTCGAGCCAGAACAGCTGGTGCAGCAGGACGATGCCCCAGAACACCAGTTGGAACGAGAGCTTGCGGGTCTTGTGGCGGAACGCCTGCTGCGCGACCAGCGCGCCAGGCCAGCCGCCAAGCAGCTCGAACAGGTGCAGGCGGACCTCCGGGGTACGCCAGTCGCCGCGTGCGGCGCTGCGCTTGTCCTGCCAGTAGAGGGCGAATGCGAGCAGGCTGGCCAGCGGATAGGCCAGCAGCGGCCAGAGGGCCTGTCCGTCCAGGTACATCCGCCAGGCGCCGGCGGCCGGCAGCACGCAGAGGATCAGCAGGACCAGCAGCTTCGCCAACGGGCGCTGCAACGCGCTCGGCGGAGTCGGCGCCGGCCGTGCCTGGGCCCGCGTCACCGGCGCCTGGGCGCCACGGCGGACAGTCGGCGGATCGAGGGTCAGCGCGTCCAGCCGCGCCCTCTCGGCGCGCAGGCGGCCCTGGGCATCCTGGCTGGCGAGAAACCACACCTGGTCGCCCTGGCGGGGACGGCGGTCACCACGGAACGCGGAGATATGCAGGAAGACTTCTTCCCCGCCGGTCTTCGGCAGGATGAAGCCGAAGCCCTTGTCGTCGTACCAGCGGCTGATCATGCCCGGCTTTTCCATATCCACTCGCTCGCTACCCGTTTCGCGCTGCATTCTAGCCACCCGCGGCGGCCAGGCGAAAAAAACGCGGCTCGCGCCGCGCCTTTTACCTGGTTCCCGGGCCTCACATTTCGCCGGCGGTGCTCCAGTCGATCAGGTGGAATTGCCAGGTCGCCAGGATCAGCAGGCCGAAGGCGATCCGATACCAGGCGAAAGCCGCGTAGCTGTGGTTGCCGATGAACTTCAGCAAGGCACGCACCGCCACCATGGCGAAGACGAACGAGGTGACGAAGCCGACGGCGAACACCGGCAGGTCTTCGGGGCGGAACAGGTCGCGGTACTTGTAGCCGGAATAGACCGCGGCGCCGACCATGGTCGGCATCGCCAGGAAGAACGAGAACTCGGTGGCCGCCTTGCGCGAAAGGCCGAACAGCAGGCCGCCGATGATGGTCGCGCCGGACCGCGAGGTGCCGGGGACCATCGCCAGGCACTGGGCACAGCCGATCTTCAGGGCGTCCTTCCAGGTCATGTCGTCGACGTGTTCGGCGTGGATCACATGCTTCCGGCGCTCGGCCCAGAGCATGACCACCCCGCCCACCACCAGCGCCAGGGCGACGGTGATCGGATTGAACAGCCACTCGTGGATCAGGTCGGCGAACAGGACGCCGAGGACTACCGCCGGGAAGAACGCGATCAGCAGGTTGGCGGTGAAACGCTGGGCCTGGCGCTGGCTCGGCAGGTCACGGACGACTTGAAAGATCTTTCCACGAAACTCCCAGACGACAGCGAGGATCGCCGCCAGCTGGATGATGATGTTGAACGCCTTGGCGCGTTCGCCGCCGAAGCCGATGAGGTCGGCGACGATGATCTGGTGCCCGGTGCTGGAAATCGGCAGGAACTCGGTCAGCCCTTCCACGACGCCCAGGATGAACGCCTGGAAAGCAGTCCACCACTCCATGTTTCTCCCCCTTCTACTACTGTCCCGAACGAGCTTTCGTTGTTCTCGGCGATACACTTGCCGTCTTTTATGAAGGCCTTACGACTCCGAAGAACCCGACCAGTTCCCCCACTGCCGAAGTCGAAACCGGCGGGCATGCTACCAGAGCGGCCGGCAAAGAATCTTGGAATTGTTGCCGGCCGGCGTCCGAACGAATCCGTCCGCGCCCCCCTTTTTCCCAGGCCTTCGCGAAGCGCCGGATACATTCGCTACAATGCGTCCTCGTCGCATGAGGGCCTTCCGTGTCACCCCTTGAACTCTTCGCCGCTTCGCTCGGCGCCATCGCCGTCTACCTGACCGTCCGCCAGAATCCCTGGTGCTGGCCCATCGGACTGGTGATGGTGGCGCTCTACGCCTGGATATTCTTCGAGGTGAAGCTTTATTCGGACATGCTCCTGCAAATGGTCTACGCGGCGCTACAGCTCTATGGCTGGTGGCAGTGGACCCGCGGCGGGCAGGACCACGACGGCCGCTCGGTGAGCCGCCTGAACACCGCGCAGCGCCTCTACGGGCTCGGTGCGGGCCTGGTCGGCAGCGTCGCGCTCGGTTACCTGATGGCCAACCACACCGATGCCGCCAGTCCCTGGTGGGACGCCGGATTGACCGCCTTCAGCCTGGTGGCGCAATGCTGGATGGCGCAGAAGCGCCTGGAATGCTGGGCCCTGTGGATCGCCGTGGACGTGCTGTTCGTGGCGCTCTTCGCCAGCAAGGCGCTGTACCTGACCGCCGCCCTCTACGCCCTCTTCACCCTGCTGGCGATCCACGGCTGGCGGACCTGGCGCCGCGACCCGGCATTACGCGAGGGCGTCGCCGCATGAAGGTGCTGGTACTCACCGGGCCCGAATCCAGCGGCAAGAGCTGGCTTGCGGAGCAGCTCCAGGCCCGCTTCGGCGGCCGGGTGGTCGGCGAGTACGTCCGCCACTTCATCGACGAACAGCGCCGCGACACCTGCTACGCCGACATCCCCGCCATCGCCCGCGGGCAACTGGCCTGGGAGGATGCCGCCCGCGCGGAGCGGCCGGCGCTGCTGATCCTCGATACCCACCTGCTGAGCAACATCCTCTGGAGCCGGATTCTCTTCGGCGCCTGCCCGGACTGGCTCGAACCCGCCCTGCTGCGGCGGCGCTACGACCTGCACCTGCTGCTCTCTCCGGAGGGCGTGGCCTGGAGCGCCGACGGCCAGCGCTGCCAGCCGGAACTGGCGCAGCGCCAGGCATTCCATCGCGAATGCCATGCCTGGCTGGAGCGGCATCGGCAGCCCTACCGCGCCATCGCCGGCGACTGGGCCGAGCGCCGGCGCCAGGCTTTCGCCGCAGTGCAAGGGCTGCTCCGGGACGGCTGACGGGCCGGCCCTGTCACGCCGCCGATACACCGCCAGCGCGGTCCGGGCCTTGGCGCAGAGCGTTTCGCGACGGCACCGCGGAAAGCTGTCTCGGCGCTGAAACAGCTCCAGGCGCGTCCCCGGCAGGCTTCGCCCCCTGGTTGGCGGGCCTGCTGTTGCACGGATGCAACACTGTCCGCCAGGTTCCCCCGGCACTCACGGCCAAGTCCTTGATGGACAAGGAAAGCGCAAAACCGGCACGCCCCATGCTCGCTCCCTGCCAACGCTGATTAGGGCTCAGCGCCAACGAAGGAAGCGCCATCATGTCGGGGAGTTCGCTACGCATCGTCGCTCCAGCGCTGCTGGTCATCGTCGGCTCCGTGCCGGCGAACCTCCCGCCCGCGCATGCGGCGGACGGCACGATCGTCGTCCAGCGCCAGGTCCAGCCACGGGTCGCCTACCGTCCGAGCATGGTGCCCGACCCACATCCCACCGTCGTCGACACCAACGTCTCCGCCGAGGTCAACGCCCTCGCCAACGGGGCGGCCAGCGGCAATACCGTGAGCCGCGAACTGGGCGATGCCGACTTCGCCATCGTTACCAGCGGTTCCGGGATACGCAGCATGATTCTCCCCGGTGGCGCCCTGCCGGGTTTCGCCAACCAGCCGGCGAACCCGGCGACGGTCCAGGCCGTCGGCAACCTCGGCACCACCCACGGCGCGGGAGGCGGCGCCGGCGCCGGCCTCGCCGGGCAGATCAACGGCAGCCTCAAGCAGGGCCTGGCGCCGCTGCAGATGCTCGGGGGTGGTCAATGAAGCGCCTGTCCGCCCTCCTCCTCGCCTTCGCCTGTATCGCGTCGCTCCAGGCCGACCCGCTGGCCTCACGCAATCGCGCCAGCATCGATGCCAGCGGCACCTACCGCGGCAACTTCGCCCTCAACCAGGCCGCCGGCGACGCCCAGCAACAGAGCAACGTTCGTGTCGTCGCGGTCGGCTCCGCGGCCCTCGTCGGCAACGACCAGCGCCAGCATCTGCAACTCGACGCCAGCCAGCCGATCGCGGCCAGCGCCAGCATCTCGGGGGCGGCGCTACGCGGCAGCGGCATCCTCGGCGTCAACCAGGGCGCCGGCCTCGGCAACCAACAGATCAACGCCTTCCGGCTGAGCGTCAGCAACGGCCCGGAAAGCCTGGATGACAGCGTTCTCGCGCAAAGCGTGGCGCTGACCAAAGTCTCCGGTTCGGCCACTCCGGTCCCGGGAGGACGCAGCGTCTCGACGGACGATCGCGCCTTCGCCGGGAGCAGCGGCGTGGTGCAGGTGAACCAGAGCGCTGGGGTGGGCAATCAGTCGATGAACACCCTCAGCGTCAGGGTCATGGAATGACTCTGCCAAGCCAACACAAGCCCAACACTAAGCACAGAAATGCAAGGAGAAACGCCATGAAAGCGACTATGGTCCTGACCCCGCTGGCCCTGGCAATGGCTGCAGTGCTGTCGGTATCGGCCTACGCCGGAAACGAAGGTGGCTGGCACCCGCCGAAACCCAACCCGCAGTCGAACAACAAGGGCGGAGCCACGGCCCTGGTGGTGGATACGCAGCAGAACTACAACAACAAGGTCAGCAACTTCGGCACGGTGAACAATGCCTCGGTGAGCGGCTCGATCAAGGATGCCTCGGGCAACGTCGGGGTCAACGTCGCCGCCGGCGACAACAACCAGCAGGCCAACGCCGCCGCGCTGGCCAGCGCCGACGCCAGCTTCGTGTTCGGCACCGCGACCGCCAGCACCAGCGTGCTGCAGAGCGGCTACGGCAATACGCTGAACAACTACTCCAACCCCAACACCGCATCGCTGAGCAACTCGGCCAACAACGTCTCGGGCAACCTGGGCGTCAACGTCGCCGCCGGCAACTTCAACCAGCAGAAGAACGACCTGGCCGCCGCCGTCTCCAACGGCCAGTACAGCACTGCCGGTAGCGCCGCGTCGCAGACCTCCACCGGCAACACCACCGTCAACAGCGCCAACTACGCCTATGGCGGCACCTACGTGTCGCTGAAGCTGAACGCCGACGGCAGCTACAAGGGCACCTCCGACCAGATCGGCAACGTCTACCTCGACACCTGGGAAGGCCAGACCCATCCGGGCGGCAGCAATACCGGCCACATCGACGTGGACAGCCAGGCCCAGGGCGCCAAGGACCTGAACCACGACGGCGGCGCGTTCGCCTTCAAGGAAAAGGGCGACGTCGACCTGAAAGGCACGGTGTCCGGCTTCATCCCGGCGATCGTCGGCTTCAAGACCCCGGTCACCAACAACGCCAGCCTGAGCAACTCGTTGCAGAACGTCTCGGGCAACGTCGGGGTGAACATCGCCGCCGGTGGCGGCAACCAGCAGAGCAACTCCCTGTCCATCGCCGCCGGTTGCAGCAGTTGCCCGGCCGGTGGCGAGAGCCTTGGCTTCTGATCCTGGCCCAGGGGTTCCGGCGCCAGCCGGAACCCTTTTCCATCCGACACAGGAACCGGCCATGCGCACGCTCATCCTTTCCCTGCTGCTGCTCGTCGACCTCACCGCCCAGGCGGCGACCCTCGGCTTTCCCGCCCTGCCCGGCGGCGGCCTGGTCTACAAGCAGGTGCAGAGCATCCGCGAGCGGCGCTTCGCCGACCTGGTCGAGCAGAAGACCGATTTCAGCTGCGGCGCCGCGGCCCTCGCGACCATCCTGGAGAAGGCCTACGGCGCCCCGCTCGACGAGCAGGCGGTGATCCAGGGCATGCTCGCCCACGCCGACCCGGAGATCGTCCGCACCCAGGGCTTCTCCATGCTCGACATGAAGCGCTACGTCGAATCCATGGGCATGCGCGCGCGCGGCTACCGGATCGAGGCGGCGCAACTGGAACAACTGAAGATCCCCGCCATCGTGCTGATGGAAATCCGCGGCTACAAGCACTTCGTCGTCCTGCAACGCACCCAGGGCGAGTACGTGTACGTGGGTGACCCGGCGCTGGGGCACAAACGCTACGCGCTGACAGAGTTCGCCAAGGGCTGGAACGGCATCGTCTTCGCCGTGATCGGCCAGGGATACGACCGCGGCAATCCGCTGCTGACGCCGCCCGAACCGCTGACCGCGCGCAATCGCCTGGACCGCTTCAAACCGGTCAGGGACGCCGAACTGATGGAGTTCGGCTTCATCCAGAGCGATTTCTTCTGATCGCAGGAGCCGGATGCTCCGGGAGCACGCCATGTACCCGCACCACTGCTTCGTCCTCGCCTGCTGCCTGGGCGCTGCGCTGCCCGCCCCCGCCAGCGACCTCTTCGCCCCCGCCGAACTGAGCGACCAGGAGCTTTCCCAGTTGCGCGGGCGCTACGTGCTGCCGGGGCGGATCGTCAGCTTCGGGGTGACCATGAGCAGCACCTGGCAGAACGCCAGCGGCCAGGTCCTCGGCGCACGCGTCGACCTGCAGGTGCGGCAGAACCTGGCGCGCCCGGTCCTCAACGTCACCCTGGTCGATCGGCCAGGCGACGCCCCGCCACCCGTCGCCGGCAACGGCCAGGTCCTCGGCGGCGCCGGACTGGCGCAGACCCAGGGGGTCAGCCAGAGCATCCGCACCGCCGGCGACCACAACAGCGCCAGCAATGGCGTCAGCATCGAGGTCCGCCACGGCGAGGCGCCGCCGCCACTGCCGGGCGGCACGCCGCTGGAAGGTGCGCTGGCCCTCAGCGGCGAGGCCGGCACGGTGAAGGTCACGCCGAACGGCGGCGCCCTGCAACTGGCGATCCAGGCCAGCGGCCAGGGCGCCAGCCTGCAAAGCCTCGGCGCCGGCGGCCTGGTGCAGAGCGTGGCGCTCAGCGGAAACCGCAACCTGGTGCAGAACCTGGCGGCGCTCGAGGTGATGCTCAAGGACCGGCCGGGCGCCGATCCGGCACTGAATTGCACCTGGGAGCAATTGCGCGCGCTGCGCCCCAGCGGCTACTGAAAGTTGATCTAGTCTGAAATCACTGTGCTATCGGAAGGCCATAAAAACGGAACGGCAAACATGACCCAGACACTCTCGCTGCGAGCTGTCCTCTGCGCCACCACCCTGGTTTCCCCGTTCCTGGCGCAGGCCGCGACGGAGTCCGAGGTCGAGGCGCTGAAGAAGGAACTCCTGGAGCTGCGCCAACGCTACGAGGCCCAGCAGAACGCCCTGATGGTCCTCGAACAGCGCGTGCGCCAGGTCGAGGCGCAACCCCAGGCGCCGCAGCCGCAACGCCTGGTCAAGTCGATCCAGCCGCCGGCGCAGGCGCGCAACGACGCCAACGCGGTCGCCGGCACCTACGGCGCCAGCCTCAAGGACGATGGCGCGCCCGCGCCCAGCGTGGAAAACATCTACCAGGACGCCAGCGGCTTCTTCGGCGGCGGCACCTTCAGCCTGGAGACCGGCCTCACCTACAGCCACTACGACACCCGCCAGTTGTTCCTCAACGGCTTCCTGGCGCTGGACTCGATCTTCCTCGGCAACATCGGCGTGGACCAGATCGATGCCGACATCTGGACCCTCGACCTGACCGGCCGCTACAACTGGAACCAGCGCTGGCAGGTGGATATCAACGCCCCGGTGGTCTATCGCGAATCGACCTACCAGTCCGCCGGCGCCGGCGGCTCGACCTCGCAGATCACCGAGAAATCGGTGACCGGCGACCCACGCCTAGGCGACGTCAGCTTCGGCGTCGCCTACAAGTTCCTCGACGAAAGCGAGAGCACCCCGGACGCGGTGGTCAGCCTGCGGGTCAAGGCGCCCACCGGCAAGGATCCCTACGGCATCAAGCTGAAGCAGGTACCGGGCAACAACAACCTCAACGTGCCCGACGACCTGCCCACCGGCAACGGCGTCTGGTCGATCACCCCGGGCATCTCGCTGGTGAAGACGGTGGACCCGGCGGTGCTGTTCGGCAGCCTGTCGTATACCTACAACTTCGAAGAGTCGTTCGACGACATCAACCCGCAGCAAGGCGTGAAGACCGGCGGCAAGGTCAAGCTCGGCAACTGGTTCCAACTCGGCGTCGGCGTGGCCTTCGCGCTGAACGAGAAGATGAGCATGTCGTTCTCCTTCTCCGAACTGATCAGCCAGAAGAGCAAGGTCAAGCAGGACGGCCAAAGCTGGCAGACCGTCAGCGGCAGCGACGCCAACGCCGGCTACTTCGGCCTGGGCATGACCTATGCGGTGAGCAACAGGTTCAGCATCGTGCCCAGCCTGTCCATCGGCATCACTCCGGACGCGCCGGACTTCACCTTCGGCGTGAAATTCCCCTACTACTTCTGAGGGGCCACCGTTCGAGCCTGGGCATGCCTTACCCCTCGAAGGGATGCGTGAGCCTGGGAGCGATCCTCGCCTAGCTGCGCAGGGCGGATAACGCCGCAGGCGTTATCCGCCGGTAGCAACGGCACCGTCCCTCTCAAGCCTCGCCAGCGAGCGCCCGCTCGACTTCCTCGCGCGAGGGGATCGAGGTCTGCGCGCCGAGGCGGGTCACCGAGATCGCCGCGGCGGCCTGGCCGAAGCGGATCGCCGCCGCCTCGTCGAGGCCGCGCGCAAGGGCCGCGGCGAAGCCACCGACGAAGGTGTCGCCGGCCGCCGTGGTATCCAGCGCCTTGACCCGCGCCACCGGGAAATGCTCGACCCGCCCCTCGCCCACCAGCAGGGCGCCCTGGGCGCCGAGGGTGACGATCACCCTGCCGGCGCCCATTTCGCGCAGGCGCTCGGCGGCACGTCCGGCGCTCTCCAGGGAGTCCACCGGCAGGCGGCAGAGCAGTTCGCTTTCGGTCTCGTTGGGGACCAGGTAGTCCACCAGCGGCAGCCAGTCCGCCGGCACGTCGCGGGTGGCCGGCGCCGGGTTGAGGATCACCGTCTTGCCCAGCGCATGGGCCCGGCGCAGCACATGGCCAACCGTCTCCAGCGGGCTTTCCAGCTGGCAGACCACCACCTGCGCCTGCTCCAGCAAGTGTTCGTGGCGCGCCAGCACGGCCGGCGACAGGTGGCCGTTGCCGCCGGCGACGATGACGATGGCGTTCTGGCTGCTGTCGTCGACCACGATCAGCGCCACCCCGCTGGACTCCCCGGCCACCCGCTCGACACCCTGGCAGTCGATGCCCTCGGCCTGCAGCGCGCGGTACAGCTGGTCGCCGTAGGCATCGTCGCCAAGGCAGCCGATCATCGCCACCCCAGCGCCGAGACGCGCCGCGGCGACCGCCTGGTTGGCGCCCTTGCCGCCGGGAATGGTGGTGAAGGACTGCCCGGCGAGGGTCTCGCCGCCCCGTGGCAGGCGCGGCGCGCGCACCACCAGGTCCATGTTCAGGCTGCCCACCACCAGTACTTTCGCTTGCATCGTTGCGTCCTTGTTCCAGCCTCTCTCTAGCGAGGGCGCCCCCGGCGCCCGGTTCAGACCCGCACCAGCGGCGGCGCGGTGGATTCGCGCAGGACCAGCGCCGGCGCCACCACCCGCCGCTGCATCGGCTCCTCGCGCTCGGCGATGCGTTGCAGCAGCAGTTGCGCGGCGATCTCGCCGAGCAGGCGGATCGACTGGCCCACGGTGGTCAAGGCGGGAAACACGAAGCGGCTCAGCTCGATATCGTCGAAGCCGATCACCGACAGTTCGTGCGGCACCCTGATATTCAGCTCGGCCGCGGCGCGCAGCACGCCGATGCCGATCATGTCGTTGCCGGCGACGATCGCCGTCGGTCGCTCGCCCTCGCCGCCCAGCAGGCCGAGCGCCGCGTGGTAGCCGCCGGGGCTGCTGAACTCGCTTTCCAGCAGCCACTGCGGGCGCACCTCCAGGCCGGCCTTGGCCATCGCCCGCCGGTAGCCCTCGACCCGCAGCGTCGAGACCTTGGTCGACAGCGGCCCGCCGATGCAGGCGATGTCGCGATGGCCCAGTTCGAGCAGGTGGCGGGTCGCCAGGTAGGCGCCCATCTCATGGTCGATCTGCACCCGGTCGGCTTCCACGCCTTCCACCTCGCGGTCGACGATCACGGTCGGCGTGCGCATGTTCGCCAGCCCCTTGGCCAGCGCGCCGTCGCCGCCGGCGGACGCCAGGACCAGGCCGTCGATGCGTTTCTCCTGGAGCACGCGCAGGTAGTTGGCCTGCTTCTGCGGGTTGTCGTCGGAGTTGCAGAGGATCACGCAGTAGCCGTTGCGCTCGCAGCAATCCTCGATGCCCCGCGACAGCTCGGCGAAATACGGGTTGGTGCTGTTCGGCACCAGCAGGCCGATGATCGAGGTGGTGCGCACCTTCAGCGAGCGCGCCACCGCGCTGGGCACGTAGTGCAGCTGCGCGATGGCGTCCTCGACCTTCTTGCGCACCGCGTCGCTGACCGGCCGCGTCCTGTTCACCACATGCGATACGGTGGTGAAGGAAACCCCCGCCATCGCCGCCACGTCCTTCATTGTCGCCATCGTTCAGCCCTGTCTGCGGGCGCGATGGCTGCGGTAGGTATCCAGCACCACCGCTACCACGATCACCGCCCCGGTAATGATTCGTTTGGTCGGCTCCGACGCACCGATCTGCGCCAGCCCCGCCGCCAATACGGAAATGATCAGCACGCCGAAGAAGGTGCTGACCACCGAACCTCGCCCGCCCATCAGGCTGGTGCCGCCGATCACCACCGCGGCGATGACCTGGAGTTCCAGGCCGACCCCGGCGTTGGGATCGGCCGCTTCCAGACGCGAGATCTGGAACAGCGCGGCCAACCCGGCGAGCAGCCCCATCAGGGCGAATACTGCAATCTTATAGGGTTTCGGGTTCACACCGGCCAATCGCACCGCTTCTTCGTTGGTACCGATGCCGATCAGGTAGCGGCCGAACACCGTGCGGGTGAGCACCGCCTGGGCGGCGAACATCACCAGCAGGGCGATCACGAAGGCCGGCGAGATGCCGAACGCCAGCGGATTGGACAGCCAGGCATAGGCGTCGCCGATATAGGCCGTGCGCGAGTCGGTCATCTGGTAGGCCAGCCCACGGGCCATCTCCAGCACCCCGAGGGACACGATGAACGAGGGAATCCGCCAGGCCACCGTGATCGAACCGGTGACGCAGCCGGCCAGGGTCGCGCAGGCCATCCCGAGCATCGCCGCCGGCAGCACGCCCCAGCCCCAGCCGAGCGTCGCCAGGCTTACCGCCGAGGCCGCCAGGGCCAGCACCGAACCTACCGAGAGATCGATGCCGCCGACGATCAGGATGAAGGTCATGCCCACCGCCAGCACCACCAGGTCGGGGATCTGGTTGGCGATGGCGAGGAAGGTGCCATAGCTGAGGAAGTGGCTGCTCAGCGCCGAGAACAGCGCGATCATCGCCAGCAGCGCGCCGGCCAGGCCGAGGTAGGTGCCCAGGCCGAAATAGTTGCCGCGTCGCAGGGTTGGCGCTGCGGCGGCGGTAGCGGAAGACGTCGGGTCGCTCATTTCTGGTTCCTTGCGTTGCGTATTCACGACGTCGCCAGCAGCGCGTCGCGTTTCTTGTAACCGGCGAAGGCCGCCGCCAGCAGCGCGTCCTGGGTCCAGGCATCGCGCTCGAAGGTGTCCACCATACGTCCCGCCGAGAGCACGCCGATGCGATCGCAGATCAGCATCAGCTCGCGCAGGTCGCTGGACACCACCACCAGCGCCTTGCCCCGGCGGGTCAGTTCGGCGAGCAAGGCATAGATGTCGAACTTGGCGCCGACGTCGATGCCCCGGGTCGGCTCGTCGAACAGCAGCACCTGGCAGTCGCGTTCCAGCCAGCGGCCGATCACCACCTTCTGCTGGTTGCCGCCGGACAGTTCGCCCACCGCCTGCGCGGTGTCCGCGCAGCGCACCCGCAGCGCCTCCACCTGGCGCCGCGCCAGGGCCTCCTCGCGGCGCCGGTCGATCACCCCGTGGCGCGCCAGCGCCGGCAGGTTGCCCAGGGCCAGGTTGGCGCTGATCGACTGGTCCAGCAGCAGGCCCTCGCCCTTGCGGTCCTCGGTGATCAGCGCCACCCCCTGGCGCACCGAGTCGGCCGGCGAACGCAGGCTCAGGCGCTGCGGCGGATCACCAAGCAGGACCTGACCGCCGTCGGCACGGTCGGCGCCGTAGATCAGGCGCAACAATTCGGTGCGCCCGGAGCCGATCAGTCCGGAAATGCCGAAGATCTCCCCCGCGCGCACCTCGAACGACACCTCATGCACCTTGCCGCGCCGGCTCAGCCGCTCCACCCGCAGCAGCGGCGCACCGGTCTGCCGTGGGCCCAGGTCGAAGCGCTCACCCAGGTCACGGCCGACCATCAGGGTCACCAGTTGGTCGGCGTCGTAGCGCTCGATCGGCTCGACGCAGACCAGGCGGCCATCGCGCAACACCGCGATGCGCTGCGAAATCCGCGCCAGCTCTTCCAGGCGATGGGAGATGTAGACGATCGCCACGCCGCGTTCGCGCAGCCGCTCGACCTGCTCGAAGAGCATGTCCACTTCGCGCGCGGTAAGCATCGCCGTGGGTTCGTCGAGGATCAGCAAGCGGCAGTCGCCGATCAGGTTGCGGGCGATCTCGACCATCTGCTGGTGGCCGATGCCGAGGTCGCCGACCAGCGTGTCGGGATCGATCGCCTCCAGGCCGACCTGGGCCATCGCCTCGCGGGCCGCCGCGCGCAGGCGCCGACGGTCGATCCAGCCGGCGCGCCGGGGCAGGTCGTGGAGGAACAGGTTCTCCGCCACCGACAGGGTCGGCAGCAGGTTCAGTTCCTGCATCACCATGCGCACGCCCAGCGCCTCGGCCTCGCGGCGGCTGCCGGGGGCGTAGGGCCGGCCGAGGAGTTCCAGGCTGCCGGCGCCGGGACGCTCCAGGCCGCCGACGATCTTCGACAGGGTGCTCTTGCCGGCGCCGTTCTCGCCGGTCAGGGCCAGCACCTCGCCGCCGAACAGTTGCAGGTCGATCTCCGCCAGCACCGGCTGCGCGTAGGTCTTGCCGACCCCGCGGATGCTCAGCAGCGGCAATGCGTCGCTAGACATGGGAAGGCTCCATCGGACGGCTCAGGGCGCGGTCACCAACTCGACAGGCGTCTCGACCACGCCGTCCTTCTCATGTTCCGGGGCTTGCCCAGCAAGCAGCTTGAGCGCGGTCTGGATACCGAACACCGCCTGCTTCGCGGCGAACTGGTCGGCAGTGGCCAGCACCCGGCCATCCTTGAGCATCGGCTTGATCGCCTGGATATTGTCGTAGCCGACCACCTTCACCTGCCCGGCGCGGCCCGCCGCGCGCACCGCCGATACCGCGCCGAGGGCCATGCTGTCGTTGCCGGCGAGCAGCGCCTTGAGGTCCGGATGCTCGTTGAGCATCGCCGAAGCCACCGCGTTGCCCTTCTCGATTTCCCAGTTGCCCGACTGCAAGGAGACGATCTTCATCCCCGCCGCGTCCATCGCATCCTTGAAGCCGGCGGTGCGCTGCTGGGCATTGGTGGTCGTGGAGACCCCTTCGATGATGCCGACCTCGTCACCGGCCTTCAGTCGCTTCGCCAGGTACTCGCCGACCAGCCGCGCGCCCTTGCGGTTGTCGGGTCCGACGAAGGGCACGCCGATCTTCTTCGCCTGCAGCACCTGCGGGTCGAAGCGGTTGTCGATGTTGACCACCACGATGCCGGCGTCCAGCGCTTTCTTCACCACCGGCACCAGCGCCTTGGAATCGGCCGGCGCGATCACCAGTGCGTCGACCCCGGAAACGATCATCTGCTCGACGATGCGGATCTGGCTGGAGGTATCGGTCTCGTCCTTGATGCCGTTGGAAACCAGTTCGAACCGGTCGGCATGCTCCTTCTGGTAGGCCTTGGCGCCGTCCTCCATGGTCAGGAAGAACTCGTTCGCCAGCGACTTCATCACCAGCGCGATCCTGGGCTTCTCGGGAGTTTCCGCGTGGACGGCGGACAGGGGCAGGAACGAGGAACAGGCAGTCAGCACAACGGCAGCCAACAGGCGCCGGGAAGCGACCCGCTTCATGGTGTATCCTCCAGCTTTTCTTATCGTTGTATTGAGGCTTTTCCAGGAGATTATCCAGACGCAAACGTTTGCGTTAGGTGAATATGCGTCGATCTGACAGATTCTGTCAATCGCCATGAGCAACTGTCGCGAACCGGTCGGGATCGGTTGGATTCTAGTTCGCTACGGCTGGGAAACGCAGGATATTTTGCTTGGCCGGCAGATCTCCCGCCGGCCGCTCAGCGCAACCGGTGCTTGTGCAACAGGCGGTAGAAGGTCGGCCGCGACACCCCGAGCATCCGCGCGGCCACGCTGAGGTTGTCGCCGTAACGGGCCAGCGCGTCGCACATCGCCTGGCGCTCGGCGCAGAGCTTGTAGACCTCCAGGCTGGACAACGGCGGGCCGTCGCCGCGCGCGCACTCCAGGCCGAGGTCCTGGGCCTCGATCTGCCGCCCCTCCGCCAGGACCAACCCGCGACGCACCCGGTTGGCCAGTTCGCGGACATTGCCCGGCCAGGCGTGCATCGCCATCGCCGCCAGCGCGTCCTCGCTGAAGCGGCGCGGGCGGCGGCCGGTCTCCAGGCTGTAGAGCCGGGAGAAATGATTGGCCAGCAGCGGCAGGTCCTCGCTCCGTTCGCGCAACGGCGCGGTGCCGACCTGCAGGACATTGAGCCGGTAGTAGAGGTCCTCGCGGAACGTCCCGGCGTCGATCGCCGCCTCCAGGTCGACATGGGTCGCCGCCAGCACCCGCACGTCCACCTCGACCGGCCGGTTACCGCCGACCCGCTCGATCTGCTGTTCCTGGAGAAAGCGCAACAGGTTGGCCTGCAACTCCAGCGGCAGGTCGCCGATCTCGTCGAGGAACAGAGTGCCGCCGTCGGCCGCCTCGATCCGTCCGACCTTGCGCTGGTGCGCGCCGGTGAAGGCGCCCTTCTCGTGGCCGAACAGCTCGGACTGGATCAGGTGCTCGGGAATCGCCCCGCAGTTGATCGCGACGAACGGCTTGTCCACGCGCCGCGACTGCCGGTGCAGGGTACGCGCGACCAGTTCCTTGCCGGTGCCGCTCTCGCCCCGGATCAGTACCGGCGAGTCGGTCGGCGCCAGCTTCGCCAGCAGCCGGCGCAGGTCGCGTACGGCCAGGCTCTCGCCGAGCAGTTCGTGCTCGCCCTCGGCATCGCCGGGCACCGTGCCGCGCCCGCGCAGGCGGGCCATGCCAAAGGCGCGGCCGAGGGTCACCTGCACCCGCGCCATGTCGAACGGCAAGGTATGGAAGTCGAAGAACCATTCGCAGACGAAATCGCCGACGCCATTCAGCGGCAAGGTGTCCGGGCTGAGCACGGCGATCCACTCGGTGCCGCTGCGGCTGATCAGGTCCTTCACCGTCTCCGGCCGCTCCAGGTGGAACGGCCGCAGGCGCAGCAGGCCGACGTCGCAAGCGCGTTCGCGCGCCGTTTCCAGCGCGCAGCTGTCCACTGCCCAACCCGCCTCGCGAAGGCCCGGCAACAGGCGCCGGCAATCGTCGCACGGGTCCACCACCAGCAGACGGCGGAGGTTCGATGCATCTAACATGTGTGCTCCTTTGCGGCGCCAATTCTTTGAACCGTCATAAAAACGGCATGTTGGCGCTCTGAAAGGAAAATCTAGCAATTTTTTGACGCGCGAAAGTGAATCTTTGTTTATATCGCCAATGCCGAAATCGTCTTATCAGTCGTAGCCGCGACGCTTGACTTCCAGGCGCCGGACGAACTCCTCCAGGACCAGCTTGTAGAGGTCGTCGCCGAGGTAGACATCCTCCACCCCGCAGTCGATGTTCGGGTTGTCGTTCACCTCGATCACCACCACCTTGTCGCCGGCCTGCTTCAGGTCCACCCCGTAGAGGCCGTCGCCGATCAGGTTGGCGGTCTTCACCGCCAGCTCCACCACCTTGCGCGGCGCCTCGTGCACGGGCATGGTGCGGAAATCGCCGCTGACCTCCTCGGCGTCCGGGCTGTGGTCGTAGATCTGCCAGTGGCCCTTGGACATGAAGTACTGGCAGGCGAAGATCGGCTTGCGGTTGAGCACGCCGATACGCCAGTCGTACTCGGTATAGAAGAACTCCTGGGCAAGGATCAGCACCGAGCGCTCGAACAGCTCGGCGCTGGCCGCCAGCAACTGCTCCTGGTCCTCCACCTTGATCACCCCGCGCGAGAAGCTGCCGTCGGGAATCTTCAGCACCAGCGGGAAGCCCAGGCGCTCGCCGACCTTCTCCAGTTCCTGCGGGTTCTCCTTGTAGAGAATCTCCGTGGCCGGCATGCCCAGCTTGTGGCTGCGCAGCAGGTCGGCCAGGTACACCTTGTTGGTGCAGCGCAGGATCGACACCGGGTCGTCCATCACCACCAACCCTTCGCTCTCGGCCTTCTTGGCGAAACGGTAGGTGTGGTCGGCGACATTGGTGGTCTCGCGGATGAACAGCGCGTCGTACTCGGCGATCCGCGAATAGTCCTTGCGCTCGATCAGGTCGACGTCGATGCCGAGGCTGCGGCCGACCCGCACGAAGTTCTTCAGCGCTTTGGCATCGGACGGCGGGAACGCCTCGCCGGGGTCGTGGAGGATCGCCAGGTCGTAGCGGAACGGCTTGCGCGAACGCGGCTTGCGCCAGATCTGCCGGCTGAAGCTGTCCAGGGCGTTGGCGAAGAGGTCCTCCTGATCCTCGCGCAGCTTGTGGATGGCGCCGGGCTTGATGCCCTCGATGTGCCAGGTGCGGTTGCGCTTGAACTCCACCAGCAGCAACGGGCAGGGAAACGCCTCGAACAACTGTCGCGCCAGGTCCTGCAACGGCTCGATGTCGGTACGGCCGAAATACAGGGTCAGGGTGAAACCATCGGTGCTGCCGTAGGGGTGCGCGGCCAGGGCCTTGTCCAGGGTGCGGTCGAGGTCCTCCAGGACCAGGCTGTACAGCGACTTCCTGGCCAGCTCGCTGATCGTCCGCACCGAGGGGATCACCTTGTGCCCGCGCGCCTCGGCGAGCAGCGAGCAGTAGTAGCCATGGCGCAGGTACTTGTAGTGCCGGCACAGGTTGATCACCTGGACCCGCTTGCCAGTGTCGTCGTCGATGGGCAGTTCCAGGTATTCCTGGGCGGTGACCACATCCTCGCTGGGGTAATAGGACGTCCAGTCTTCCTTGCGTTCCACGATGATGAACAGCTTGCTCACGACACCTCCCGGGGGGACAGCGAAACCACGGCGCATTCGGAACCGGCTTGCCGGCGCACGCATCCCGGCCAATACTCGGCGGGAATCCCTTGCGAAACCGCTCTATGGCGCCTGCCAGCAAACCGAAGCGTACAGCACCCATTACAGCACGCCCGCGCGGAAGTTCCCGCCCGCGGCCGTGGAGACCGCTATGAACCTGACCCTCCGCCCGGCCGGCGCGGACGACCTGTCCGCCCTGGTCGAGCTGGAAAACCGCTGCTTCGACTACGATCGCCTGTCCCGCCGCAACTTCCAGTGGATGCTCACCCGCGCCCACGCCAGCCTGACGGTAGCCGAGGGCGACGGCGGCGTGCTCGGCTACGCCCTGGTGCTGTTCCACGAAGGCACCTCGCTGGCCCGCCTCTACTCCATCGCCATCGACCCGCGCGCCCGCGGCATCGGCCTCGGCCAGAAGCTGCTGGAAGCCGCCGAGCAGGCCGCGCGGGACAACGACCGCGCCTACATGCGCCTGGAAGTGCGCCCGGACAACCGTGGCGCCATCGCCCTCTACGAGCGCAACGGCTACCGTCCCTTCGCCACCGTGCGCGACTACTACGAGGACCACAGCGAAGCGCTGCGCTTCGAGAAACGCATCCGCAACCCCGGCCACGACCAGCGCCGCCACGTGCCCTTCTACCGGCAGACCACCGATTTCACCTGCGGCCCGGCCTGCCTGCTGATGGCCATGGGCGCGCTGCAACCGGAGCGCCAGTTGACCCGCCGCGAGGAACTGCGCCTGTGGCGCGAGGCGACCACCATCTACATGACCGCCGGGCACGGCGGCTGTAGCCCCCAGGGCCTGGCGCTGGCCGCCTGGCGGCGCGGCTTCCGGGTCAAGCTGGTGCTGTCCGCCAGCGGCCCGCTGTTCCTCGACGGCGTACGCAACGAAGACAAGAAGGCGGTGATGCGCCTGGTCCACGAGGACTTCTGCGAGGAACTGGACGCCTCGGGCGTCGAGCAGAAGCGCTCGGCCAGGCTCGACATCCCGCGCCAGCTGGCCCGGGGCGGCCAGCCGCTGGTGCTGATCAGCAGCTACCGCCTGACCCGCTCCAAGGCTCCGCACTGGGTGCTGGTCACCCACTACGACGAGGACTTCGTCTACCTCCACGATCCCGACGTCGACCACAGCCAGCACCGCCAGCCGCTGGACTGCCAGCACATCCCGGTAAGCCACGCCGAGTTCGACAAGATGAGCCGCTTCGGCCGCAGCAAGCTGCGCGCGGCGGTGATCCTGTTCAACCCGGAATGATCCGCATCGCCCCGCCTTCCGGCGGGGAGATGTTCTCGCCTATCAATCAATTCCATCGATAGTGGCTAGTGAGACTATCCATTTTTCATTCGCCAACGCCGATGTTTACATAGTCGCCAGATCCCCGAATAACCAGAACGGAACTGGAGACGACACCATGAGCTACTCCGCCAAATCCTTCTCGGCCCTGATCAATGCCATGCGCGCCGACGGCATCACCCGCCTGGAACAACTGGCCCGCCAGCCCTTCCGCAACGCCCAGGGCTTCTGGAGCGCGGAGGCGAAGAAATGAAAGCCCTGCTCGACCGCCGTACCGATCCCACCTGGATGCTCTACGCCGCAATCATCGCCTGGCTGGCCTTCTCCGGTCTCTGACCGGCAGGCCACCGGCGCCTCGCCCTGCCGTTCCACGACGCTCCGGCGTCCACCTTTCTCCGGTGAAATACCGAGCTTTCGTCGCCAACATCGCCAGGCGAGGCCTGCGCAAACGTTTCACCCGTTCGCTGTCAAGAAAACCTTGTCAAAAAAGCTGATAGCAGCTTGCCAATATGCCAACGCCTTGGCATAACGGTGCCCAAAAAAGGCCTACAAGGACGTTCCTGATGCGCACCGTGAAAAAGGCTCTGCTGGTTGTCGGCGTGATCGTGCTGGCGGTCGTCGGGGTGGTGGTCTACTACGTCGCCAATCCCAACCTGCCCCACTACCAGGCGCCGAGCGAGGTACGCTACCTGCCGCAATGGAAGGACGAGGCCCGCCAGCGCTTCTACTACACGCCCCAGGGCACCCTGGTGAAGGGCCTGCACTACGACTGGTTCACCGCCCTCGAACTGCCCTTCTCCGAAGAACCCTTCGCCGCCCCCGAATACCTCGCCCGCTTCGGCTTCCTCGTCGATCCGCAGCAGAAGGCCAGCGACCTCAACCCCGGCAACCTGCCGGTGGGCTTCAGCCAGCACCGCGACGAGAAGACCGGCACCCGCTACCTGGACATCACCTGCGCCGCCTGCCACACCGGCGAACTGCGCTACCAGGGCAAGTCGCTGCGCATCGACGGCGGCGCCGCCATGCACTCCATCGCCGCCACCGTGCCGACCCTGCGCGGCGGCGCCTTCGGCCAGGCGCTCGGCGCGAGCATGGCCGCCACCTACTACAACCCGTTCAAGTTCAACCGCTTCGCCAGGAAAGTCCTCGGCGAACGCTACGAACAGGACAAGTCGCAACTGCGCGCCGACTTCAAGGCCGTGCTCGACACCCTCCTGCGCACCGCCTGGAACGACACCCGCCGCCACCTCTACCCCACCGAGGAAGGCCCCGGCCGCACCGACGCCTTCGGGCGCATCGCCAACAGCGTCTTCGGCGATGCCATCGACCCGGGCAACTATCGCGTCGCCAACGCCCCGGTGAGCTATCCGCAGGTCTGGGACATCTGGAAATTCGACTGGGTGCAATGGAACGGCTCGGCCATGCAGCCGATGGCGCGCAACATCGGCGAGGCCCTCGGCGTCGGCGCGCGCCTGCAGATCTTCGACGAGCACGGTCAGCCGCTGCGGGGCGAGCAGCGCTACGCCTCCAGCGTACGCCTGCATGACCTGCACGCCCTGGAAGAAACCCTGCAACAGCTGAAACCGCCGACCTGGCCGGAAGACCTCTTCGGCCGCATCGACCTGCAACGCGCCTCCCAGGGCCGCGCCCTGTTCGAAGCCAACTGCGCCTTCTGCCATGCGCCCAAGGTGCAACCGGCGGAATACGCCGCCCCCGGACGCAATCCCGAGTGGCGCATGCACATGGTGCCGACCGAGGTGATCGGCACCGACCCGACCACCGCCGACAACATCGCCGACCACCGCTACGACCTGCGCAAGCTCGGCTGGAGCGTCGACGAACTGGCGCGGATGAACGTCCAGCTGATCGGCGCCGATCCGCAGCAACTCGACCTCTCGCAACTGTCCTCGGCCAAGGGCCTGGCCTACATCACCGCCTTCGTCGAGCAGCGCGCCTACCGGGACGCCGGCATCCCGCCGGAACAGCAGAAGACCATGAACGGCTTTGACCTGCCGATCGGTGTACAGGAACTGCGCGCCTACAAGGCCCGCCCGCTGGACGGCGTCTGGGCGACCCCGCCATTCCTGCACAACGGCTCGGTGCCCAACCTGTTCCAACTGCTCTCCCCGGCCGCCGAACGCTCGCCGCAGTTCTACGTCGGCACCTTCGAATTCGATCCGAAATTCGTCGGATTCCGCACCGAGAAATTCCCCGGCGGCTTCCTCCTCGACACCCGTCTCACCGGCAACCGCAACAGCGGCCACGAATTCCGCGACGGCTGCCGGCAGAACGGCGTGATCGGCCGCGCCCTCAGCCCGGAAGAACGCTGGGCGCTGGTGGAATACCTGAAGGTGCTCGGCAACCCCGAATTCGAGCGCCGCCTGGTCCCGGCCCAGACCCCACCCTGGACGCCCGGCCCGAAATGCCCGGCGCCGGAGCAACGGACCGCGCAACGCTGAACCTGGGAAATGGAGAAGCGCGAGGCATGGCGCCGCCGCCCCTCTCCACCCCGAGCAGCCCCTCTCCCTTCAGGGGGGACGCCTAGCCAGAGGACGGGGAGAAGCAATCGTGGCGCACTCCCCGCCCAAGAAGAATAAAAGCCCACAGCCAACGCACACCACCAAGGACACCCACTCCATGCGCGCACTCCTCACCCACGCCTGGCTGTTCCTCGGCAAATGGCTCGGCCGCCTGCTCCTCCTGCTGCTGGCCGTCGGCCTCGGCGGCTGGGCCATCGGCAGCCTCTACTACGCCTGGAAATTCTCCGGCCCGGTGTCCGCGGAAGAGCAGATCGCCCCGGACGAAGCCCGCATCACCCAAGCGATCATCCAGGACGCCATCCGCGTGGTCGAACAGCACCGCGACAACACCCGCGTCCTGCGCGATGCCCACGCCAAGGCCCACGGCTGCGTGAAGGCCGAGTTCAAGGTACGCGCCGACCTCGACCCGACCCTGCGTCGCGGCGTGTTCGCCGAAGCGGGCAAGAGCTGGAACGCCTGGGTGCGCTTCTCCAACGGCAACGCCTACCCGCAGTTCGACAGCAAGAACGACGCGCGCGGCATGGCCATCAAGCTGCTCGACGTGCCCGGCGAAAAACTCCTGCCCGGCCGCGGCCATGACGGCGAGCAGGACTTCGTCATGTTCAACCAGCCGGTGTTCTTCATCCGCGACATCGCCGAATACCGGCAGAACTTCGCCGCCCAGGCCGACGGCAAGAAAGCCCTGGCCTTCTTCCCCAACTGGAACCCCGCCAGCTGGGAACTGCGCCACCTGCTGATCGCCCTGCGCACCCTCGCCCCCGCCCCGGACAGCCCGCTGCACGCCGGCTACAACGGCATCTCGCCGTACAAGCTGGGCGAACACAACATCAAGTTCCGCGTCGTCCCCGCCCCGGAGAAATGCCCGGCCTACCAGCTACCGAAGCAGAACCAGGACCTGCCCAACTTCCTCCGCGCCGCCCTGTACCAGCAACTCTCTATCGACCGCACCCCCGCCTGCTACGCCTTCCAGGTGCAGCGCCAGGACCCGGCCAAGTACATGCCCATCGAAGACACCAGCGTCGAATGGAAGGAGTCGGACGCGCCCTTCGCTACCATAGCTGACATCATTGTGCCAGCTCAGGATTTTGATAGCCGGGAACAGAACCTGTTCTGTGACAACCTCTCGTTCAACCCCTGGCACGCGCTGCCGGAGCATCGGCCGATCGGCGGGATCAACCGGTTGCGGAAGGCGGTTTACGAGGCGGTCAGTGGGTATAGGTTGGGGAGAAATGGGTGAGGGGTTGGGTGGAAGGTAGCTGCGTATGGAGGCTCTTATTGGTATGGATTTCGCCAATCTGGACTGGCAGAAAACGGCCAGAAGCGGCCGTTCGGAACAGACTTCTTACTACCCATAGTTGCCGGTCATTTACGTCTACAGAGTCAAGGGAGATATAGAGTTAGGATTGAGGAAATATAGATTCGCGTACAATATTCGATTGATAACTGGGTGCTCTGTCTGACGGAAAAATGAGGTGAGCGCATCAATTTCCTCAGAAATAATGTCATTTTTTATTGCGCCGCCTCGGCAGCTGAGGCAGATTGCCATCAGCAGCAGGTCGCGGGACAACTCTGTATACTGCACCACTTCATTTATAAATAGTAAGGAGTGCGGCAGTAATATTTTGGAATGGAGAGACACATGAGCGGCTTCAAGGTTATCGAACAAAAGAATATATCAGATTCGCTTGTTTCGAGTATTGAGACTCGCGATGTTGCTCTCTGGATCAGAGAGCTAGGCGATATTGAATCTACTGATCCGATAATTGCCTTTGCAAGCTTGCCGTGGCGCGCGATCTTTATTGAGAATTACAATGCTAATTTAGTTAGCGCGCTAGAAAACGCTTCCGATTTTGATTCTATAGAAACAAGAAGGCGAGGATTTGTACAGATAATCGATAACGATCCAACGGCCTCTCAATTGCCTCATCGTTGCCTGCCGGTATATCTGCTGAACGGCAAAAATGAAGCTAACGCAACCGATTTCAAAAGTAGACTGCGACACCTGTCCATGCTGAACGTCTTACAAGAGTCTCAAGTAAGAAGTGTCGTCGTGATAGGTGACGGTGAAGATATCATACCTCCGTCACTTACAGAGCTTTGGAAAGCTGGTTTCCAGTCTTACTTAACTGTTTGCAGTCAGCGCCAAGACGCAACTGATTTACTTACAAAATGGGTGGAAAGTCACTCGCGTGCAAAAGTCGTAAACTTATTATCTTTAGATATAACTAGCGCAGCCATCGAAACCGTCTCCAAGTATCGGCAGACGTATCCTGAGCATGCAACAATTGTAAGAATGAAAGATAGGAGGGGGGATTTCAAAAATATCGACCTATCATTTGTCGATGATTTGCAACGTCCAATTACAGAAAACTATAAATTAATTCAGCTTCAAGATCTCTCCCCGTTGCTCCCGGAAGAGCTAGCTGAAAAAGATTTTATCGAATTTTTTCAAAATACAGACTCTTCATGGAGACCGTACAGAGCCGGTTTACCGTGGATCAAGGATAAAACTTCAGGAAAAAAACTTCTTTCTTTAGTTAGCCGGCTTGATACCGTTGGGGCTGATGAAAACTGCATCGCTTATATAACAGCAGAATCAGGAGCCGGCGGGACTACATGTGCTCACGCTCTCGGCTGGGAGTTGGCTAGCAAAGGTTATCCTGTCCTTGTCGCTAAGCAATTTCCGTTTATTCCAGATGCACTTAGTATCTCAAATTTTTTAACGAGGGCTCATCAAGCTTTTTCTGCAGATCATGGAGAAGAGTCTGAGCCAATTGGGATAGAGTCTTCAAAAGGGTCAGGGTCAAAAAAATATGAAACACCTTGGATCATAATTTTTGACGTTATTCATTGGCAAGGGCGCGACGGAGAACTATTAAGATTCAATCAAGAATTGATCAAGTCTGGCAGACCAGTATGCACGCTCATAGTAAGTAGCCCTGTGGTTGGATTGGCATTCTATACCTCTCCTACATTTAAGCGTATAGCTGAACTGAATCATGCACTCGATGAACGAAGCACGCTTGAACTTGGTCAGCACTTAAATCGCTATCTTAAAGTTTACGGGAAAGCTAGAAGTCAAAGCCAGTGGAATAGTTTCTACCGAGCTCACAGCATTGAGAATCTGGAAGGTCTTGCATCATTCTGGGTCATACTTTCCTTCTGGATTCAAGGAGAATATGACTTAAACGAGTCGATCCAATCATGGATGTTCAGAAAATTCTGTGAGAATACTGAAAGTAAAAATATCCGCCTGGCAGTGTTAGAAATTGCAGCACTGAGTTCTGAAAGAATACCGATGCCTGAGGGCTTGCTACTAAAATCCGATAGTGAATGGCCAATGTCACATCTTCTAGAGGACCGAAGAACAGAATTGGCGTCGCTAGGGCTAGTAAAGGTTGCAGCTAATGGAGAGCGCTATTGGGCATTAATTCATGACATATTGGGTCGTTATTTAATTAATGCTCTTTTTTTTGATAACGAAAAGCGCAATGATCTGGGCTTTTCCGAAGCCCGCGATGCAGAGCATTTAAGATTCTTACTACTGGAAAGAGTTTCTAAGAAGCCTCAACTTGGAGAGATTCGCTATCGAGCCGTGGGCGAAGATTTCGCAAAATCGATATTTAAAATTGACCCTGCACATGGCCGCGCAAATTTTATGTTTTTTTGGCGATCAGTTCTCAAAGCCTTAGACAATATGCCAGCGGGCCTTAAGAATACAAGTCGTGTATTTCGTCACCATAGCGCCATCTCACGTCGGCGTATTGCGAAGTTTGACGAAAAAGCAAATCTTGTCACTCCGAACGAACGAAAGTCGTTGCTCAATGCGGCCATCGTAGATATCCGCTACGCATTAGAATTTATTCAATTTGAATCAGGATCTGAGCCTGACATTAATCTTTATAACTCTTTAGCAAACGCTTACTTAGATTTTGCCAAGATTGAAGCTGCGCAAGGTGCATCTAGAGATATAGTTCTTGAGTATATGCAAGCGGCAAGCCAGGCAACTCGAAAGGCATACGAACAAAATCCGAGCAGTCCCTTTGTTATGGAAACTTATGTTAAGCACTTGCTGGAGGAAACATCATTAGAAGCTCCAGATAAAGCAATCGCTCACTGCATCGAAGTGTTGGGGGTCATATTTTCCGCGCTCACATCTAATGCGCACACTGCTCGAAACATGCAATGGCAAGGCCTTGCCGATGAAGCAATAAAAAAATTATTTAACCTCACACCTCTAGACTCCCTTTCGGCTGATCCCGTAAACAGTACAGACTTACTAATAAATGCATGGAAACTCTTGGCCGGCGGAAGCGAAAGCGGCCAATTGGACTTGGCGAATGCGAGTACCACCCAACAAAATGCCGCGCTTAAAATGTTGGACCATCCTATAGGAAGAGGTAACATTCAAGTTTTACGATTAAAGTACGAGCTTGTATGCATTACATCTCCGTTTGATTTCAAAAAACAACTAGAGCTAGTTGAGGAGGTGGTCTTATCTACATATCAAGAGCCTTTGCAGATAAGGCTAGAGTATGCCATTCTTTTATTTCAAGAAAATAGACCTGTCGAAGCTGATAAAATATTCCGTGGCTTACGGCAACTTTGGAGAACTACTGAGCATTATGTCCAAGTGCCATCGAGACTCAGGTGGCTCCGTGTACCAGGAACTGAAAATCTTCAAGTGGTCCATGCCGTCGCAGGATCCGATTACGAGCGTCGCGGGCTAGCTACTGTTAAGGAATTTGTCAATATAGGCGTGCCTTTTAGGGTTGAGGAGTTCGGATATCGGCAGCTCCGCCCCGGGATGCAGTTTGTTGCTCAGGTATCGTTTGGACATAATGGTCCGTTTTTACGTCCTGTTTTGGTAGCAAACTCTCAAGAAGAGCTCGGGATATGAGTGATGATATCGCGAGCTATGCAGGTAAACTCGGGATGCAAATAAAACGTCGCAACGTTTTAGTTGAGGGCACATCAGACGTCGCTTTAATACATCTCGTTGGCCAGCTTGAAAAGCAGCGCTCCGGATTGGATTTTTTGGAGGACCTAGCATTTCTAGCTGCTGGAGAAAGAGAACAGGGTGGAGTGGACGGGCTTCTTAGAGAGTTGATAACTTTTAGAAGCCTAGGTCGAAACGTGATGGACGCCAATGGGAAGCAGATCTATAGATTCGTAGGGCTATTTGATAATGATCATGCTGGTCGGAGGGCAATCGCGACAGCAAAAAGTGTAGGTGGTTTGTTAGAGTATAGAGATGTATTCCGGCTTATGCCTATTATGCCACTACCCGGGAATCTAGACCAAAAAACAGTCGAAGCTGCATTTAAAAAGAATAATGAATCTTACAGGGGGATGGATTGGGAGATTGAAGATTTAATATCCGAAGAGCTAGCACTTGCATTTATTGAAGAATTTGGGGGAGCGGTAAAAACCAACATAGCGAAAGCAGATAAAACACATCGCGAATTTACCAAAGATGGAAAGGCTAAATTTCATCGGTACATTAAGGAAAATGCTATACGACAGGATTTAGAAGAGGTTTTGAAATTGATTTCTGCGTTGCGGTACTACTTCAATTTGCCTATTCCTAATTCCCACCATACCTAAATGGCTCGTTAGGCTGAGATTAAAATTTTAACCGTGAGCAAGGAACCTAGGCTCGGTTCCTGTAGCGGTGTGTAAAAAGGCGTTTCCAACGGTCAGTATGTGGGCATTTTGGCAGGACCGAATTCTTCAACAGAACCGGCCGAAAGCACCCCTAGATTTAGCGTCTGCTTCTGGCCGTATACAGCCGTTCCCTCCCTAAGCCATAGCATCTCCCATACCTGGTCGGCACACCTATTGCCACCCGCAAAACCACAACCTCCCCCGCTGCTAACCGCAATAGCTGCGGCTTGAGTGTCGCGGATCGGTTTTTGAAATGTGGTGTTGGCGGCCCTCACCCCAACCCTCTCCCGCACACGGGAGAGAGGGCCGGGCGTGCCTTGTGGGTCGAGCGCCTCGCTCGGGCGCAGCCTGGAGCGATGTCTACCCTCCCCTAGCCCCGGGCATCTGGAAACTGGAATTCGGCCCCCAGCCCAGGCAACCAGAAGCACCGGAAACGCGCCCTGAATGATTTCAGATTCGCGCCGAAACCTTCGAAAGCCGTTTCCTCGCACCCGAAAGCCGCCGAGGCTGCCCTGCGGCTTTCGCTGCGCAACGGCTAGTCGCCTACTTGCACCGGTCGCTCAGCCTGACCAGCGATGCGCCGTACACCGCGTCGTCTTCGGAGGCGAAGATCGCGTCGCCTTCGACGGTGGCCCCCGGCTTGAGGGTCTCGGCGGTGAGTTCCTCGTCCACGGTATCCAGCCTGAAGGACTGGCCGGCGGCGGACTGCGCCACCAGGCAGCTGTTCTTCAGGCTGATCTCGCTCTTCGCCGCATTCACCAGGCGGACCTTGAAGGCCTGGGTGCGGAAGTGCTTGTCGCCGACGGACACGCTGCCCTTGTCGCCCTGGCGGGCGAAGACCATCACTGCGTCCGGCGCGGCGGCGAAGCCGAGGGAAGGAGCGGCCAGCAGGCCGGCCAGGGTCAGGGCCATTGCGTTCTTCATACTGATTTCCTTTGGCAAAGACTGAACGACCCGGTGATTTTCCGTGGGTCTTTTCGCCGCGATCAAGCGCAGTGCCAAGGAATGCGGGGCGCCTCGTGTTCTGCAAGTCGGAGGGTTTCCAGCGGAACTTTTCCCGCAACCGTGCTTCCAGGCGAAAACCGCTCGCTACGCGGAACGCCGGTCTTCGAACCCGCACGATCCTCGCGCCCGCCAGGCTGCCCTCGAACGCTTGCAACCACAGGCCGGACGCTCGGCCCAGGCGATGGCCCAATGGGCGCCGGGCAGGTTCGCTTCGGCGTGGCCGCGATGCAACAAGTGCGCCTGGACCGGCATCGCGGTAGCGCTCGGCGAGGGCGTCACCGAGGCTGTCGGCGGCATGTCGTGTTCGACTCCGTTGCGGGTGGCGAGCGGGGCCTGCGATCTTCCCCTTGGGGGAGAGTCAAGCCCGGCGACCCGGCGGGTGGCCGCCAAGCTGCTTGCGCAGGCTGCCGGGCTCAGCCGAGCAACTTGTCGACGGTCAGCGGGAAGTCGCGCAGGCGGCGGCCGGTGGCGTGGTACACGGCATTCGCCACTGCGGCGGCGACGCCGACGATACCTATTTCGCCGACGCCCTTGGAGCCCAGTTCGTTAACGATATCGTCGGGTTCGTCGACGAAGATCACCTCGATATCGCCAATATCGGCGTTAACCGGGATGTGGTACTCGGCGAGGTTGTGGTTCATGCAGCGGCCCAGCGCATGGTCGACCTGGGTTTCCTCCTGCAAGGCCATGCCCAGGCCCCAGACCACCCCGCCGAGTATCTGGCTGCGAGCGGTCTTCGGGTTGATCACCCGCCCCGCCGCGACCGCGCTGACCACCCGGCTCACACGCAGGGTACCGAGGGCTTCATCGATCCGCACCTCGACGAATACCGCCGAATGGGTCGCGGTGGCGTAGCCTTTGCGCCGCGCCGAGGGTTCAGCTTCCACCTCCACCTGCAACGCGTCTTCCGGCAGCCCTTGCAGCAGGTCGGCCAGGGCGTATCGCGTATCGCCCGCTTCCAGATGGCCACGGCATATGCGGAAGCGCTCTTCGGCGGCGCCGGCCAGCTCCGGATGGCGGGCCCTGGCATGGGCGACCAGGGCCTGGCGCAGGCGCAGGCAGGCCAGGCGGACGGCGGAACCGACCGACGAGACGGTGAACGAGCCGCCCTGCAATGGAGCCTTGGGCAACGCACTGTCGCCAAGCTGGAAGCGCACCTCTTCCGGCGCCATGCCAGCGGCGTCGGCGGCGATCTGGGTCATCACCGTGTAGGTGCCGGTGCCGATATCCGTGGTCGCGCTGGCCACCCGCAGCAGGCCGTCCGCCTCCAGCCGCGCCCTCGCGCTGGCCTTGCTCTGCATGGCCTCCCAGACGCCGCCGGCCATGCCCCAGCCGAGCAACTGGCGCCCTTCGCTCATGCTCCGTGGCCGTGGGTCGCGGGCCTGCCAACCGAAGCGCCGGGCGCCCTCCTCGTAGCAGGCCAGCAGCGCCTTGCTGGAGTACGGCTTGTCCTCGTTGCCGTTGCGCTCGGCGAAGTTGAACCGGCGCAGCGCGATGGGGTCCATGCCGAGCCGCACCGCCAGTTCGTCCATCGCGCATTCCAGCCCGATCAGCCCCAGCGCCGCGCCGGGGGCGCGCATGTCCAGCGGGGTATAGACGTCCAGCGGCACCAGACGGTAGGCCAGGGAAAGGTTCTCGCAGCGATAGAGCATGCCGCTCCACTCCACCACGTGCTCGGTGAAGTCTTCGAAGCGCGAGGTCTGCGCTGTCGCCTGGTGGCCCAGCGCAAGCAGGCGCCCCTCGGCATCGGCGCCCAGTTGCAGGCGCTGCAGGGTGCGCGGCCGGTAGCCGAAGGTGAACATCTGCTGGCGGGTCAGCACTACGCGCACCGACCGCCGCAGTTGCAGCGCCGCCATCACCGCCAGGGCCAACTGGTATTGCGGACGCAGGCCGGAGCCGAAGGCGCCGCCGACGTAGGCGGCACAGACCCTTACCTTGTCGGCGGGCAGGCCGAAGACCTTTTGCAGGTAGGCCTGGCTGTTCTGCGTCCCCTGGGTCTTGTCGTGCACCAGCAGGCTGCCGTCGGGCTGGACGATGACCGTGGACGCGTGCGGTTCCATGGGATTGTGGTGCTCGATCGGCGTGCTGTAGCTGGCCTCGACCCGAATCGGCGCGGCGCGGTAGGCGGTGTAGAAATCGCCGCGCTCGGCGGGCAGTTCGGCGGGAGCCTCATGGGCCTGGTCGAGGGCGGCCAGCAGGTCGGTCTGGTGCGGCTCGGGCTCGATATCGATGCGCAGCAGCGAGCCCGCGTAGCGGGCCAGTTCCAGGCTCCGTGCCAGGACCAGGGCAAGGGGCTGGCCGCTGTACAGGACGCGGTCGTCGAACAGCGGGCGGAAGGGTTCGCCTTCGGCGGCATCGGCGTCCTTGTAGGGCTCGTCGTCGCCCGCCATCGGCGGCCGGTTCAGGTGATGCAGTACCGCGACCACCCCGGGTACCGCCAGGGCCGCCGCACAGTCGATGCCGCGCACCCGGCCGCGGGCGACGTCGCTGCTGACCACGCTGCCGTGGAGCAGGTCGGCGGCAGGATATTCGGCGGCGTAGCGAGCCTGGCCGGTGACCTTGGCTTGCCCGTCGACGCGATCCAGGGCTTGCCCGGTGCTGTGTGGCAGGCTGCTCATTGGCCGATCCCTCCCGAGTGGGCTTCTTCCAGTGCGCGAACGATGGCGTTGCGCGCCAATCCGATCTTGAAGGCGTTGTGGGCCAGCGGCCTGGCGTCACGCAGCAGCGCTTCGGCGAAGCGGACATAGCTGTCCCGGTTCGCCGGGTGGCCCCTGAAACGTTCCTCCAGCTCTGCGACGCGCCATGGCTTGTGGGCCACGCCGCCGAGCGCCAGGCGCAGTTCGCCAATGCGCTCGCCGTCCGGTTCCAGGGCCGCCGCCACCGAGACCAGGGCGAAGGCGTAGGAGGCCCGGTCGCGCACCTTCAGGTAGTGGCAATGCCGGGCGAAGCGCGGCGCTGGCAGCTCGATGGCGGTGACCAGTTCGTCGACGGCCAGGCAGTTGTCGCGCTCGGGCGTGTCCGCCGGCAGGCGATGGAAGTCGGCGAAAGCGACCCGCCGCTCGCCAGCGCGGCCGCGCACCCGTACCTGAGCCTCCAGCGCCGCCAGCGCCACGCACAGGTCGGATGGATGTACCGCCACGCAGTGTTCGCTGGCGCCGAGGATCGCATGGTTGCGGTTCAGCCCGCTGCGCGCGGGGCATCCACTGCCCGGCTCGCGCTTGTTGCATGGCGTGCCGGTGTCGTAGAAATACTGGCAGCGGGTACGCTGCAACAGGTTGCCGCCGGTGCTGGCCATGTTGCGCAACTGCGGCGAGGCGCCGGCGAGGATCGCCTGGGCTAGCAAGGGATAGTCCGCCTCCACGGCGGGATTCCAGGCCAGTTCGGCGTTGCTGACCAGGGCTCCGACCAGCAGGCCGCCGGTGGGCGTCCGGCGGATGTCGCGCAGCGGGAGGCCGGTGATGTCGATGAGTCGCCGGGGCCTGGCAACGTTTTCCTTCATCAGGTCGAGCAGGTTGGTGCCGCCGGCGATGTAGCGCGACTCCGGGCCGGCGAGGCCCAGCGCCTGCTCGATGTCGGCCGGCTTGGCATAGGCGAAGGGCGTCATGCGCGCTGCCCTCCCTGCCCGTCGCGATCGAGCAGCGGCAAGGCGTCTTCCACGGCGTCGAGGATATTGCCGTAGGCGCCGCAGCGGCACAGGTTTCCGCTCATGCCCTCGCGGATCTCCGCCCGCGAGCGCGCCCGCCCCTCGCTCGCCAGGCCAAGGGCCGAACAGATCTGTCCGGGCGTGCAGTAGCCGCACTGGAAGGCATCATGGCGGATGAACGCCTGTTGCAGGGGATGCAGGCGATCACCCTCGGCCAGACCTTCGATGGTAGTCAGTGCATCGCCGTCGCACATCACCGCCAGCGTCAGGCAGGCGTTGATCCGGCGACCGTTGCGCAACACCGTGCAAGCGCCGCATTGGCCGTGGTCGCAGCCCTTCTTGCTGCCCACCAGGTCGAGCCGCTCGCGCAGCAGGTCGAGCAGCGTCAGCCACGGGGGTACTCTCAGCTCTCGGCGCTGGCCATTGATCAGCAGGCTGATCGGCAGGTCCGCCGGCTCCGGATTGGTCATGGTACAAGCCTCACGGTCGGTGCATCGGCGCGGCGGATGCCGCTTTTTCAGGTCCGACCGAACGGCTCGAAGATACGTTCAAAGTAAATGACGGCCATGGCCATGCCACAAAGGCGGGCGGATGCTCGACGCCTGCGCCGCTATCGGCCGCCGGAGCCCTGCGCCGAGGTCACTTGAACAGGCTCGACACCACCCGCGCCACGTGCTCGGCGCCCTTGCTGATCTCCTGCATGATGCCGGCCACGGTGGTGATCTGGTTGTTGTTCTCCTGGGCGCTGGACTCGATGGTCTGCATGTTGTGGTTGATCTGCTGGGTCAGCTTGACGTTCTCGGTGACCACGTTCTTGATCTCCACCGTGGCGCCGCTGGTGCGCGCCGCCAGTTGCCGCACCTCGTCGGCGACCACCGCGAAGCCGCGCCCCATGTCGCCGGCGCGAGCCGCCTCGATGGCGGCGTTGAGGGCCAGCAGGTTGGTCTGTTCGGCGACGCTCTGGATGGTGGTGACGATGTTCTCGATGTCCTTGGTCTGGTGGGTGAGCTGGGAAATCAGGCCGACGGCGGTGTTGACCATCGACAGGGTCTTGGCCGACAGGGCGACGGACTGGTCGAGGGAGTCGATGCCGCGGGTGGAAATCTGCGCGGTCTCTTCCGCGGTGGAGAACGACAGCTCGGCGGCGCGCCGTACTTCCTCGTTGCGATTGACCTGTTCGGTAACGTCGATGGCGAACTTGATGACCTTGATTATCCGCCCCGAACCGTCCTTGACCGGGTTGTAGGTGGCTTCGATATGTACCCGCTCACCGGCGGCTGTGCGGCGCTCGAAATGCCCGCGGGAGAATTCGCCGTGCCGCAACCGGGCCCAGAAATCCGGGTTCTCCCGATAGAACTCGTCGAAGCAGAGCATGCGGTGGTGCTGGCCCTTGAGCGACTTGAGGCTGTAGCCGAAGAGACGCAGGAAGTTTTCGTTGGCATCGAGTATCTCGCCGTCCGGGGTGAACTCGATGACGGCCATGGACTGGCGTATGGAGTCGTTGATCGCGTTGAGCAGGAGCAGTTCGGAATGGTTGCGGGTCACGTCGGCGGCGATCTTCAGCACCTCGACGACCGCCCCTTCGGCATTCTTCACCGGGAAATAGGTGGCCTCCAGCCAGATCGGCGACCCGTCGCGTCGCAGGCGCTTGAACACGCCGCGCTGGGGCGTGCCGCTGGCCAGTTCCTTCCAGAAGCGCACGTAGGCGGCAGAGGCCTGGTAGTCCTCTTCGCAGAAGATCCGGTGGTGCTTGCCGACCAGTTCGTCCGCCGAATAGCCGACCGCCGCGAGGAACAGCGGGTTGGCGGACAGTATCTGGCCATCGGGAGTGAATCGGATGGTGGCGACGTTCTGCCCGATGGCCTCGAGTCGCCACGCTACATCTTCATCCTTGGCGGCGCTTTCGACCGCCCTGCTTTTTCTGCCGAAGAGCATCGCGCACGACTCCTTGATGGCACCTGTCCATCGCGAGGGAGTGGAGAACCGGAGATAGTCGTCCTGCCGCTACACGCCAGTGTAGATCGGGGTCCGGCAATTTTCCTCGGCGCCCGCGGCACCGTCCGTCCCCTGCCGGGCGTGGCCCCGCGTCCGCGCCATCAGCCACGCAAGCGCCGGCCCGCGCTATGATCGCTACGCCCTGCCGATCGCGGTGGCCAAGGCCGGCATTGGCCAGAGGCGCCCGGCCTGACCGCGCTCCGACCTCGCGCCGTCGTATCCCGAAACCCACTTCCAGGAGGAAGCACATGGCAACCGATCTCTACGCGCTGGCCGAACAGGTCGAGGACGAAGCGGGTTACCTGCGCTTCCTCGCCGCGCTGGCGGCGGACTGGGAGGAAGACCGCCGCCTCGCCGCCGCCAACCCGCCGAAGCCGTTCGGCCCCAGCCCGCTGGGTTGGGAGAACGGCAGCATCGGTGGCTTCCTCGATGCCGCCGCGACCTGGGGCGAGGACTCCCGCGACGGCCTGCCGGGCTATTCCAGGCCGGAGAATGCCTGGCGGCGCGCGGCGCAACTGATGCTGGCGGGCAAGTTCTATGAATGACTTCAAGTCTGCCCTGGCGCCCTTCCCGCCCAGCTACCCGAGGGGCTTGCCGGGCAACCGGCGGCAGGTGCCGATACTGCATCGCGACGCAGACTTCCTCCTGCGCGCGCTGCAACCCGACGATTTCGTCCGGACCAGCCGCTACGAGAACGCCAACCGCGAGCACCTGGCGCCGTGGGAGCCGCTGCGCGACCCGGGGTATTTTTCCGTGGACAACGCCCGCGCCCGCACCCTGCTACAGGTGGCGAGCATGGACGAAGGCGAGGCGCTTCTCCTGCTGTTGCTCGATCCCGACGACGGCGAGGTGCTGGGGCGCTGCAGCTACACCAACATCGTCCGCGGGGTATTCCAGGCCTGCCACCTGGGCTTTTCCCTGGCCGCTGCGGCTCAGGGCCGCGGCCTGATGGCGCGTGCCCTGCGGGTAGCCAACCGGTATTGCTTCGAGCAGCTCGGCCTGCACCGGATCATGGCCAGCCACCTGCCGCGCAACGCACGCAGCGAGCGCCTGCTGGAAAGCCTCGGCTTCGAGAGGGAGGGCTACGCCCGCGCCTACCTGAAGATCGCCGGGGTCTGGGAAGACCATGTGCTACGGGCGCTGGTGGACGCTCCGCGCTGAACCGACGTGCAAATGCGCAACGGGACGCCAGGCGTCCCGTTCCGCTCACCAGGCCTACCGGTCAGCCGCGGGCGAGGTCGCCACGCAGTTCGCGGGCGGCGGCGACCATGTTCACCAGCGCTGCCTCGGTTTCCGGCCAGGCGCGGGTCTTCAGGCCGCAGTCCGGGTTGACCCAGAGCCGCTCGGCGGGTATCCGCCGGGCCGCCTTGCGCAGCAACGCGACGATCTCTTCCCGGCTCGGCACGCGCGGCGAATGGATGTCGTAGACGCCCGGACCGATCTCGTTCGGGTAGTCGAACTGCTCGAAGGCCTCCAGCAGCTCCATGTCCGAACGCGAGGTCTCGATGGTGATCACGTCGGCGTCCATGGCGGCGATGGACTCGATCACATCGTTGAACTCGCTGTAGCACATGTGCGTATGGATCTGGGTTTCGTCGCGGACTCCGGAGGCGCACAGGCGGAAGGCCTCGGTGGCCCATTCCAGGTAGTGCGGCCAGGCGTTGCGGCGCAGCGGCAGGCCTTCGCGGAAAGCCGCCTCGTCGATCTGCACGATCCTGATGCCGGCCGCCTCCAGGTCGACCACTTCGTCGCGGATCGCCAGGGCCAACTGGCGCGCCTGCACCTCGCGAGACACGTCCTCGCGCGGGAAGGACCACATCAGCATGGTCACCGGGCCGGTCAGCATGCCCTTCATCACCTTGTCGGTAAGGCTCTGGGCGTACCTGATCCACTCCACGGTCATGGCCCGCGGACGGCTCAGGTCGCCATAGATCACCGCCGGCTTCACGCAGCGCGAGCCGTAGCTCTGCACCCAGCCGAAGCGGGTGAAGACGTAGCCGTCCAGTTGCTCGGCGAAGTACTCGACCATGTCGTTGCGCTCGGCTTCGCCGTGTACCAGCACGTCCAGCCCCAGTTGTTCCTGGATCTGCACCGCATGGCGGATCTCGCTGTGCATCGCCTCGATGTACTCGGCCTCGCTCAGCTTGCCCTGCTTGAACGACTGGCGGGCCAGGCGGATCGATGAGGTCTGCGGGAAGGAGCCGATGGTGGTGGTCGGGAACGCCGGCAGGTCGAGCCCGGCACGCTGCCTGGCGATGCGTTCGGCGAACGGCGAGCGGCGCTGGGCGTCGCTGGCCTTGATCGCGGCCAGGCGCGCCTGCACGGCCGGCTTGTGGATTCGCGGCGAGGAAGCGCGGCTGGCCTGGACCGCACGGCTCTCTTCCACGGCGGCAAGCACCTCGGCGGCTTCCGGCTCAGTGGCGGCACGGGCCAGCACCGCGACTTCGCGGCACTTCTGCACGGCAAAGGCCAGCCAGCTCTTCAGCTCGGCGTCCAGCCCGTCTTCGCGTTCCAGGTCCACCGGGCTGTGCAGCAGCGAGCAGGACGGCGCGACCCACAGCCGCTCGCCCAGGCGCTCCCGGGCATGGCGCACCACCTCCAGGGCTTTCTCCAGGTCGCAGCGCCAGACGTTGCGCCCGTTGACCAGGCCCAGCGAGACGACCTTGTAGGCCGGCAGGCGGTCGAGGATGCTCGGATACTGTTCCGGCGCTCGCACCAGGTCGATGTGCAGGCCGTCCACCGGGAGGTTGGCGGCCAGGCCCAGGTTGTCTTCCAGGCCGCCGAAGTAGGTGGCGACCAGCTTCTTCAGCGGTTCGCTCTGTAGCAGGTTGTAGGCGCGCTCGAAGGCGTTCTTCCATGCCTGCGGCAGGTCGAGGACCAGGATCGGCTCGTCGATCTGCACCCACTCCACGCCCTGGCCGGCGAGACGACGCAAGATCTGGCCGTAGAGCGGCAGCAGGCGGTCCAGCAGGTCGAGCCTGTCGAACTCGGCGCCCTTGGCCTTGCCCAGCCACAGGTAGGTCAGCGGACCGATCAGCACCGGCTTCACCTGGTGGCCGAGGGCCCTGGCCTCGTCGACCTCCTCGAACAGTTGTTCCCAGCTCAGCTGGAACTGCTGGTCGGCGCTGAACTCGGGGACCAGGTAGTGATAGTTGGTGTCGAACCACTTGGTCATTTCCTGGGCATGGGCACCGCCGCAACAACTGTCGTCGCTGACGCCACGGGCCATGCCGAACAGGGTATGCAGGGTCGGCCCGGCCTCGCCGTGCGCCCGGAAGCGCTCGGGGATCACGCCGAAGGTCAGCGAATGGGTCAGCACCTGGTCATACCAGGCGAAATCGCCGACCGGCAGCAACTGGATGCCGGCGTCCTTCTGTACCTGCCAATGGGTGGCGCGCAGCTGCCGGCCGACGGCCCGCAGGCCGGCCTCGTCCAGCTCGCCCTTCCAGAACGCTTCCTGGGCTTTTTTCAGTTCGCGATCGCGTCCGATGCGTGGGAAGCCGAGAGTGTGGGCCAGGGCCATGGGTGTTCCTCCAGTCGAAAGGTCGATGGAGGGATTCTCGGGAGACTCATGCCATGAGACAAACTCAATTTCTTCGTGATGAAATCAAGTTTCCCTCATGATCATCCTCGCGCCCTGACCTCGACGCCCTCCTCACTTGCGCTTGCGGATCGCCATGCGCCGAGGCTTGAGACCGCCAGCCGCGGCAGCGCCGGCCTCGCCGCCCACCACGGGCTGCATCCTGGCTCGCGCCGCGTGCAGTTTCTTGTAGCTGTCGATCAGCCGCAGGTGCCGGTCGAGCCCTTCCAGCTTCATGCTGGTCGGCGTCAGGCCGAAGAAGCGCACGCTGCCGTCCACCGAGCCCAGCGCGGCGTCCATCCGCGCGTCGCCGAACATGCGGCGGAAATTGGCCTCGTAGTCGGCGATCTCCAGCTCGTCGTCGAGGACGACCTCCAGCACCACGTTCAGCGCCTGGTAGAACAGGCCGCGCTCGACGCTGTTGTCGTTGTACTGGAGGAACGCCTCCACGCCTTCCTTGGCGTCTTCGAAGCGCTTCAGGGCGAGGCCGATGAGCACTTTCAGCTCGAGGATGGTCAGTTGGCCCCAGACCGTGTTGTCGTCGAACTCAACGCCGATCAGCGTGGTGATGTCGGTGTAGTCGTCCACCTCGCAGTCTTCCAGGCGCTCCAGCAACGCCCCGAGCGCGGCGTCGTCGAGGCGGTGCAGGTTGAGGATGTCCTCGCGGAACGCCAGGGCCTTGTTGGTGTTGTCCCAGATCAGGTCTTCCACCGGATAGATTTCCGAGTAGCCCGGCACCAGGATCCGGCAGGCCGTAGCGCCGAGGTGCTCGTACACCGCCATGTAGACCTGCTTGCCCATGGCTTCGAGGATGCCGAACAGGGTCGCGGCTTCCTCGGCGTTGGCAGCCTCGCCCTGCCGGGTGAAGTCCCACTCGACGAACGGGAAATCGGCCTTGGCGCTGAAGAAGCGCCAGGACACCACGCCGCTGGAGTCGATGAAATGCTCGACGAAGTTGTTCGGCTCGGTCAGCGCATGGCTTTCGAAGGTCGGCTGGGGCAGGTCGTTCAGGCCCTCGAAGCTGCGCCCCTGGAGCAGCTCGGTCAGGCTGCGCTCCAGGGCCACCTCGAAGCTCGGGTGGGCGCCGAAGGAAGCGAACACGCCGCCGGTGCGCGGATTCATCAGGGTCACGCACATCACCGGGAATTCGCCGCCCAGCGAGGCGTCCTTGACCAGTACCGGGAAGCCCTGCTCTTCCAGGCCGCGGATCCCGGCGAGGATGCCCGGGTACTTGGCCAGCACCTCCGGCGGCACGTCCGGCAGCGCCAGCTCACCTTCGAGGATTTGCCGCTTGACCGCACGCTCGAAGATCTCCGACAGGCACTGCACCTGCGCTTCGGCCAGGGTATTGCCGGCGCTCATGCCGTTGCTGAGGTAGAGGTTCTCGATCAGGTTGGAGGGGAAATACACCACCTGGCCGTCGGACTGGCGCACGAAGGGCAAGGCGCAGATACCGCGCTGCACATTGCCCGAGTTGGTGTCGTACAGGTGCGAGCCGCGCAGCTCGCCGTCGGGGTCGTAGATCGCCAGGCAATGGCCGTCGAGCAGTCCCAGCGGCAGCGCATCGTCGCGGCCGGGCTTGAACCAGCGTTCGTCCGGGTAATGGACGAACGCCGCATTGGCGATCTCTTCTCCCCAGTACTGGTCGTTGTAGAAGAAGTTGCAGTTCAGCCGCTCGATGAATTCGCCCAGCGCCGAGGCCAGCGCGCTTTCCTTGCTCGCGCCCTTGCCGTTGGTGAAGCACATCGGCGACTGCGCATCGCGGATGTGCAGCGACCAGACGTTGGGCACGATGTTGCGCCAGGAGGCGATCTCGATCTTCATGCCGAGGCCGGCGAGGATGGCCGACAGGTTGGCGATGGTCTGCTCCAGCGGCAGGTCCTTGCCCGGAATGCGCGTGCAGCCGGCGGCATCGGTGCCGGGCATCAGCAGCGCCTGGGCGTCGGCATCGAGGTTATCGACCTCCTCGATGACGAACTCGGGCCCGGTCTGCACCACCTTCTTCACCGTGCAGCGGTCGATGGAGCGGAGGATGCCCTGGCGGTCCTTCTCCGAGATGTCGGCCGGCAGTTCCACCTGGATCTTGAAGATCTGCCGGTAGCGGTTCTCCGGGTCGACGATGTTGTTCTGCGACAGGCGTATGTTGTCGGTGGGAATGTTGCGCGTCTGGCAGTACAGCTTGACGAAGTAGGCGGCACACAGCGCCGACGACGCCAGGAAGTAGTCGAACGGCCCCGGCGCGGAGCCGTCGCCCTTGTAGCGGATCGGCTGGTCGGCGATCACCGTGAAATCATCGAACCTGGCTTCCAGTCGAAGGTTATCGAGAAAATTGACCTTTACTTCCACGGCGAGCACCAAGAGAAACGGAAACCGGCCATTATCCGGGAACTCCGGGCAAAAGTCCCAGCTCTCCGCCGTACGCGTCGCTACTTGCCGGCCTCCCCGCCGCTCTCCGGCACGTAGATCATCCGTCCGTCGGCCAAGCGGTAGGTCACCCCGGCGCGGCTGCCCTGCCCTTCGCCGATCTCGCCGCTGGCCTGGTAGCGCTTCAGCTCCTTGCCGTCCTTGACCAGCATGCGCATGTCCGCCTCGCCGGGATTCTCGACCACCACCACCTTGTCCTGGCTGAACGGGTTGAGCGGGTTCTGCACGATGACGATCAGGAGGATGCCGATCACCACCAGGAACAGGTCGATCAGGTTGACCATCGAGAGGATCGGGTCGTCCGCCTCGTCGTGTTCGAGGAAGCGCATCAGCCGGCCTCCCGCGCGCGTTCGACGGCGCGCAGTTCCTGGAGCAGCCAGCGGCGACGCACGGTAAGGATGAAGAAGGTGATGCTGGCGGCGACCAGGGCCAGGATCACCGCGGAAAACGCCACCACCAGGTTCTCGCCGATCCCCTGGGCGTCGTTGCGGGTCAGCGCCAGCAGTGCCGGTCCCATGGGGATCATGGTCGCCACCAGGCCGAGCATCGGCGCGCTGCGCGAGGTGATCCGCAGCCATTCCAGGCGCTGCATGATCCACAGTTCGAGGTCGTCGCTGTTGCCGCCATGCAGCGCCTGCCAGGCCGCCAGGCGCGAGCGGTAGCGCCCACGACGGCGCTGCCAGGCTTCCATGGCGAAGCCGCCGAGGGCGACGAAGGCGTAGGCCAGCGCGGCGAGGATCAACAGCAGCACCGGCAGCAGGAACAGGCGGGTGAGTTCGTAGAGGCTGGTTTCCAGACCATTCATGAGCGATTTTCCATCGGACGACGATTGACTACGGATTGCCGGACGGCGCCGGCGGCGAACAGCGCGAGCAGCACGGCGGCGGCCAGCCGGAGCCACGGCTGCGGCTCGCCGGACGGCGGCGGCGCGACTTCTTCGAGGACGCGGCCGCTGACCGTTTCACCGGCACCGGACGCGGCCGCGCCCTCTGCCTGCGCCGCGGCCTCGCCGAAACCGCCGGCCATCCGTTCGATGAATTCACGGGTGGTCGCCGCGCCGACCTCGCCGGCGCCGGCGGCCGCCAGTTGCCGCCAGCGCTCGGCCAGTTCGCGGCGGGTCTGCTCGCTGGCGTCCCAGTAGCCCTTGCGGATGGCCTCGGCCATGCGCGCGATGATCTGCGCCTGGGCGGTCGGATTGTGCGTTTCGAACCACTCGGCGAGACCCAGCTCGCGGCGGTCCATGACGAAGGTGTCGTGCAACGCCTGCCACTGGTCGGCGCGGACCATGGTGCGATCCGCCGCCTGCCAGCCCCACAGGTTGTTGGCCAGGTCGAGCATTTCCAGGCTGCCGGCGTAGCCCTCGCGCTGCATCGCGGCGATCCACTGCGGGCTGAGGTAGCGCCCGCGCAGCTCGCTGGCGAGGAACTGCGCGGCGGCCGTGGTGCGCGGCTGGCGCTGGCGCAGGTCGGCGATGTACAGCGCCGGGCTGGCGCCGTCGAGGTGGCGTACCGCCAGCGACAGGCCGCCGAGGTACTCGAACGGGTGGTCGGTGGAGAGCACGCCGTTGAGCGTCGAGGAGCGCGAGAGGATCGCCGCCTGTACGCCCTTCAACTGTTCGGCGAACAGGTTGCCGCCATCCAGCTTCACGCCCCAGTCGCGACTGCCATAGGCGTATTGCAAGCGCCCGAGGAACTGCTCGGCGAGCGCCGAGTCGTCGTCCCAGCGGGTGGAGTCGAGGGTCAGTTGCGTGACCCCGGTGCCGTAGTCACCCGGCGCATTGCCGAACAGCCGCAGGCGCGACAGGCGCTGCGCCAGTGGCGCTTCGACGCCGCGTTCGCGCAGGCGCCGCTCCAGCGCCTGGCTGTTGCGCGCCAGCGGGTTGCCCGGCTCGTCCAGCGCGGCGAGGCGCTCGATGGCCTCGGCGAGCAGGCGCATGAAGCCGTCGAACTGGTCGCGGTAGACACTGGTCACCTGTAGCACCACGTCCACCCGTGGACGCCCCAGTTCCGCCGCCGGCACGATGTCCAGCGCCAGCAGGCGGCCACCGGCGTCCCAGCGCGGGCGCAGGCCGAGGGCGTGCAGCGCCTGGCTTTCGACGATGCCCAGGTGGCGCATGGTTTCCGACGACCAGAGGCTGAAGGCGAGCTTTTCCGGCGCCCTGCCCTGGTGCTCGGCGCGGTAGCTTTCCAGCAGTTGGCCGAAGACCTCGGCGCCGGCTTCGTAGGCGGCGCGGGTCGGTACCTTGTCGGCCTCGAAGGCGAACAGGTTGCGCCCGCTGGGTACCTGCGGATTGCGGATCGGATCGCCGCCCGGCCCGGGCGCGACGAAGCGCCCGGCGAGGCCGGCGAGCAGCGCCTCCAGTTCGCCGGTGTCGGCGAGCTGGCGGTCCAGTTCGCGGGCGCGCAGCAACTGCTCGCGCAGGCGCGGATCGGCCACCTTGGCGATCTCGCCGCCGTCGCGCAGGTAGCGTTGCAGCGTGCGGTAGGCACGACCTTCCCGCAGCGCCCTGAAATCGGCGGCGAACAGTTCGTCGGGGTCGAGACCGAGCGCGCGGTAGTAGGGCTCGCCGAGCTGCTGCATGACGGTACCCAGGCGCAGCTCCGGCGAGGCGGCGACACCGAAGGTGTGCAGCCCCAGCGGCATCGCCGAGCCGGCCAGTCGGTGCAGGTGGTCGTGGAGCACACCGAGGAACGCCGGGAAATCCTCGCGCATCGCTGCCTCGCTCCAGCCCAGGTCGTCGTTCATGTGCGCCGCCCGCACCGCCGCGCGGATCTGCTCGGCGCTGCGTTCGCGCACCGCGCCCTCGTCCAGTTGCTGGTATTCGTGGATCAGCTGGTGCAGGTCGCGCAGTTCGTCGTACAGCCCGGCCGGGGCGAACGACGGCGTCTGGTGGCTGACGGTGACCGCGCGCCCGCGCCGGCGCGCCTGGATCGCCTCGCCAACGTTGTCCTGGATGTACGGGTAGAACACCGGCAGGTCGCCGAGCGCCCGCAGCGGGTAGTCGCCCACCGCCAGCCCGCGGTCCTTGCCGGGTAGCCATTCCTGGGTGCCATGGGTGCCGAAATGGATCAGCGCGTCGGCGCCGAAACCCTCGCGGACGAACTGGTAGACCGCCAGGTAGAGATGGTCCGGCGGCACCGCGCTGTCGTGGTAGGCCTCGCCCGGACGGCCGGCGCGCGGCGGCTGCGGCAACAGCAGCAGATTACCCAGGCGCGCCGCCGGGAACACGAAGCGTCGCTGGCCGTCGATATCGCGCAAGGCCCAATGTCGACGCGGGTCGCCCCAGCGCGCGCGCATCTCCTCGCGCAGATCCGCCGGCAGCGCCTCGAACCAGTGCAGGTAGGCGTCCAGCGGCAGGCTCGCGGCGAGGCCGTCGCGATACAGCGCGTCCAGGGTCTGCGGCCGGTAGTAGCCGCCGAGCAGGCGCTGGGCAGTATCGATCAGCGCGCTTTCGTCGCTCGTCGCAACCCGGTAGCCGGCCGCCCGCAGCGCTTCGCCGAGACGGGCCAGGCTGGCCGGTACATTGAGATGCGAGGCGGCGACGTTCTTCTCGCCCTCCGGGTGGTTCCAGAACATCAGCGCCAGGTGCTTGTCCGCCGCCGGCAGGCGACGCAGGCGCAGCAGCCGGTCGAGCTTGTCCAGCAGGGCCTCGGCCTGCCCGGCCATCAGCTTCGGCTCGCCGTTCTCCAGGGCGCTGATCACCAGCGGATCGCTCATTCCCCAGGTTTCCGGCATGCCGAGGAAGGCCGCCGCGGTACGCGGCGCCACCCCGCTGGAGGCGGCCAGCCAGTCGGCCTCGTTGCCGTCGCGGTAGCCGAGGGTCTGCAATACCGGCACGTCCAGCGCGAGGAACTCGGCACGGCGCGCCGGGCCGTTCTGCAGGTGCTGCAGGTTGACCAGCGCCTGGACATCGGCGCCAGCGAAGGACTTCCTCAACGCTTCCGGATCGCTGTCGTCGAACCACACCGCCAGCGGCGCCTGGCCGTGCCGCTCGCTACGCCGCAACAGTTCGTCGATGGCGCCGGTCTGGGCATCGGCGATGGCGCCGCGCGGGATCAGGAAGGCGATGCGCGGGGCGTCGCTGGCCCAGCGCGAGGCGCCCCAGGCCAGGTAGTCGGCGAGGCCGGCGAACGGCGCCGGTGCGTCGGGATGATAGAAGCCGGCCTGCGCCAGGGGCTGCGGCGCCGGCAACGCGTCGACGGGCAGGCCGGCATGCCAGCGTCGGACCGCCTCGAACAGCCGGCGCAGGTTGGCTTCGCCGCCGTTCGCGTAGTAGCCGACCAGGCGCCCGCCCAGCGCCGCCGGCAGGTTGCCGAAGCCCGGAGGACCGCCGCCGACGCGGATCCAGGGTTGCGTCCCGCCTTGCAAGCGCTCGCCCAGCGCCTCCTCGACCTGGGCGCGATCGGTCGGCCGCGGTGTGTCGAGGATCAGCAGGTCGCCGCCGTCCAGCCAGTCGCCGGGCGGCGCCTCGCCGATGCCGAGGCGCAGGCCGCGCAACTCGACACCGGCCTCGCGCGCCCAACCGGCTAGGCGCTGGTGCTTGCCCGGGAGGACGAAATCGCTGCTGAGCAGACGCACCTGGGCCGGCTCCGCCCAGGCACAGAGACTGGCCAGCAGCGCGCCGCAGAAGAGTAGCGAACGGCGCATCAGAAGCTCGCCACCAGACCGAGATGGAAGGTCCGCCCAGGTTCGGCATAGGTGAAGTGCGTGTCGTCGTCGGCCAGGCGCTGGTCGCCGAGGTTCTCGATGCCGCCGCGCAGCGTCAGGTTCTCGTTGAGTTTCTGGCTCAGCTCCAGGTGCCACAGGCTGTAGGCCGGCAGGGCATAGCCGACGTTGCTGCTGTAGGCCACCTGGCTGCCGACGTATTCGGTGCGCAACTGGGCGCTGAAGCGCGCATTGGGGCTCCAGCGCAATTGGCTGTTGGCGAGGTGCCGGGAGCGGTCGCCGAGGCGCTGGCCGGCGGTGCGGTTGCGCGCGTCGAGGTAGGTGTAGTTGAGTTCCCAGCGCAGGTCCGCCGGCAGGTCCACGCCGCCGCCCAGCTCGAGGCCGCGGATCCGTGCCCTGTCGACGTTCTCGTAGTTGCGTACCTCGCCGCCGCGCACCCCGCAGCGCGCTACGCAGACGGTCTGGATCAGGTCGCGGACATCGTTCTCGAACACCGTGCCCTTCAGCGACCAGCCGTCGCCCTGGTAGTCGGCGCCCAGTTCGTAGGACGTATTGGTCTCCGGCTTCAGGTCGGGATTGCCGTAGATGGTGAAGCGCCCGCCGCCGCCGACCGCCGCATACTCCGGCGATAGCTGCTTCAGGCTCGGCGCCTTGTAGCCGCGGCCGACGCCGGCGCGCAGGGTCAGCGCATCGGAAAGGTGGTGCAGCAGGTACAGGCGCGGACTGCTTTCCCAGCCGAACGCCTCGTGCTTGTCGAAGCGGCTGCCGAGGGTCAGCGACCAGTCCGGGCCGAAGGCGATCTCGTCCTGCAGGAACAGCGCCTTGTGTCGCGCGCTGGCGTCGCCGGCGGTATTCACCGAGCGATCCTCCAGTTCTTCCTTGCGCCATTCGCCGCCGAGGGTGAAGAGATGCCGCTCGAAGGCCGGCATGCTGAGGTGGCCGTCGACCACGCTGTCGGTAAGGCGCTGCGGGTTGCTCGGCGGTTGTCCGTCGGAACGCGCGTTGTGCCGCTCCAGGCGGTTGCGGTAGGTGCGCAGCTGGCTGCTGCCCCAGTCCCACTGGCCATTGTGGGCGAGCGACCAGCGCTCGCGTTCGATCACGTCGCGCGACTCGTAGTAGCGCGAGCGCGGCCCCCCGGTCTCGCTGTTGCGCCAGCGTCGTTCGCGCCCGCGCTGGTGGCCGAGGTCGATGCGCTGGGCGTCGTCCGGGGTCCAACTGAGGTTCAGCCCGCCGCTGTCGGCGTTGCCGCCTTCCAGCTCGGAGAGCCGGCGCTCGTCGGCGTCCGGGGTTTCCTGCTGGCGGCGGCTCTCGCCGTTCAGGGCGAGGCCCAGCTTGCCGGGCACCAGCGGCCCGGCGAGATAGGCGCCGAGCTGGTGGCTCTGCCCGCCGAGGCCGTCCTCGCGCACGCCGCCATCGAGCAGGCCGCTGCCCGTCCAGGTATCGGTGGCGCGCCGGGTGATCACGTTCACCACTCCGCCGAGGGCTTCCGAACCGTAGAGCGAGGACATCGGTCCGCGTACCACCTCGATGCGCTCGATGCTCTCCACCGGCACCCAGCCGAGGTCGAAGTCGGAATGGGCGATGGCCCCGGACGAGGTGGAGATCCGCTGGCCGTCCACCAGCACCAGGGTGTGCTCGCTGGACATGCCGCGAACGCTGATGCCCCGCCGGGACATGCCGACGCCGTTGAACTGCAGGCTTTCCGAACCGCGCAGGGCTTCCTGCAGGTCGCGCACCGGGCGCCGCCGCAGGTCCTCGGCGGTGATCAGCGAAACGCTGGCCGGGGCGTCGCGCAGCTTGCGCTCGGTAGTGGTGGCGCTGACCACCGTCGGCTCCAGGTCGACCGGCGCGGCCAGCGCCAGGCAGGGAAACAGGTAGAGGAACGGCACGGCGCGGGCCAGCCGCAGCGGAGGAAGACGGTGCGGGGAGGAATGGGGGGTCATGGTCGGCAGGTATGAATTATGAATATTTACAAGTTATAACATAACATTTAATCGAATGAAGAATGCCCGCCGTTTCTTCTTCATCGAGGCGAGGGAACGTCTCGCTCGCCGTATCCCTCGAAGCACAGGACCCCACTCTCAACCGGGCATGCCCCCCAGGAGGATAGATGACCGCAACCGATCAGATCATGGCGCTCCTCGAACGCTGGGACCGCCAGCAGGAGGGCTACATCCGCCAGCGCGAGGAGCGCTACGAGGCGATGTTCCAGTTGCTCGAAGACCTCTTCGGCCGCGACGGGCGCTTCACCGCCATCGACGCCGCCTGCGGCCCGGGCTCCCTCGGCCGGCGCCTGCTCGAACGCTTCCCGGCGGCGCGGGTGGTGGCGCTGGACGCCGACGTCATGCTGCTGGAGATCGCGCGTACGGCGCTGGCCGGTTTCGCCGAGCGGGTCCGCGTGGTGGAGTGCGACCTCACCGATCCAGGCTGGACCGAACGTGTCGCCGAAGCGCGCGAGTCCCTCGCCGGCGAACGGCCCGCGGCGCTGCTCTCTTCCACCGCGTTGCACTGGCTGTCGCCCGCCGAACTCGCCGGGTTCTACGCCCAGGCCGGCGAGCTGCTCGCCCCCGGCGGCGTGCTGCTGAACGCCGACCACATGCGCTACGACCGACGCTGGCCGGGACTCGCGGAATTGTCCCGGAAGCACCGCGAGCGGGTCCTCCAGGCTTCCGTGGCCAGCGGCGCGGACAGTTGGGAAGACTGGTGGCAACGCGCCGCGCAGATCCCCCGGCTGGCCCCGCTGAAGGCGCAGCGCGACGCCCATTTCGCGCGGCGCCCGCTCAGGCGCGCCAGCGAAGACGAAGACTGCTCGCTCGATTTCCATCTCGCCGCCCTGCGCCAGGCGGGTTTCGCCGAGGCCGCCACGGTCTGGCAGCAGTTGGACAACTACGTCGTCTTCGCCCGCCTCGCCCAGGCCTGATACGCCGTCACCCGGGCGCGGGGAATACCTCCAATGGAACCCGGGCAATCCGCCGGACGTTGACGCAGATCAACGCCGGCTCGGCGTCGCTCGCCAGAATCCACAACATCTTGTTGTTTTGCAAAATCAAAACACATCATGTTGTGGAGAAATTGAAATGACCCAGCCCCGGAAGGCTACCTGGCCGGCCACCCTGCTCAAGCGCAACGGACGTGAAGTCCCCTTCGATCCCGGCAAGATCGAACGCGCCATCGCCGCCGCCGGCCAGGCCACCGGCGAGTTCGACCCGCAGCAGGCGCAGGCGCTCGCCGAACGCGTGGTGGAACGCCTGCCGGAACGCGCCTGCCTGGATATCGAACGGGTCCAGGACCTGGTCGAACGGGTGCTGATGGAGGCCGGCCACTACCCCACGGCGCGCGCCTACGTGGTCTACCGCGAACGCCACGGCCGGCTGCGCCGCGAGCGCAAGACCCTGGTGGACGTCGCCGCGTCGATGAACGAATACCTTTCCCGCGAGGATTGGCGGGTGCGCGCCAACGCCAACCAGGGCTATTCCCTCGGCGGGCTGATCCTCAACGTATCCGGCAAGGTCACCGCGAACTACTGGCTGGACGAGGTCTACGATGCCGACATCGCCGCCGCCCACCGCGACGCCGACCTGCATATCCACGACCTCGACATGCTCGCCGGCTATTGCGCTGGCTGGTCGCTGCGCACCTTGCTGAACGAAGGCCTGAACGGCGTGCCGGGGCGGGTCGAGGCCGGTCCGCCGAAGCACCTGGGCAGCGCCCTGGGGCAGATGGTCAACTTCCTCGGCACCCTGCAGAACGAATGGGCCGGGGCCCAGGCCTTCAGTTCCTTCGATACCTACCTGGCGCCCTACGTGCGCAAGGACCGCCTCGACTACGCCAGCGTGCGCCAGGCCCTCCAGGAGTTCATCTACAACCTCAACGTGCCGTCGCGCTGGGGCACCCAGACGCCCTTCACCAACCTGACCTTCGACTGGGTCTGCCCGGACGACCTGCGCGACCAGGTGCCGCGCATCGGCGGCGAGGAGATGCCCTTCGCCTACGGCGAGCTGCAGGCCGAGATGGACCTGATCAACCGCGCCTACATCGAGGTGATGCAGGCCGGCGACGCCCATGGCCGGGTGTTCACCTTCCCGATCCCGACCTACAACATCACCCACGACTTCCCCTGGGACAGCGACAACGCCACGCGCCTGTTCGAGATGACCGCGCGCTACGGCCTGCCCTACTTCCAGAACTTCCTCAACTCGGACATGCAGCCCAACCAGGTGCGCTCGATGTGCTGCCGCCTGCAACTGGACGTGCGCGAACTGCTCAAACGCGGCAACGGCCTGTTCGGCTCGGCGGAGCAGACCGGCTCGCTGGGCGTGGTGACGATCAACTGCGCGCGCCTGGGCTATCGCCACCGTGGCGACGCCGCCGGCCTCTACCGCCAGCTCGACCACCTGCTCGAACTCGCCTTCGCCAGCCTGGAGCTGAAGCGCAAGGTGATCCAGCAGCACATGGATGCCGGCCTCTATCCCTACACCCGACGCTACCTGGGTACCCTGCGCAACCATTTCTCCACCATCGGCGTGAACGGCCTGCACGAGATGGTGCGCAACTTCAGCGACGACCGCGAGGGACTGCACAGCGAAGCCGGGCGCGAGATGGCCCTGGCCCTGCTCGATCACGTGCGCGCGCGGCTGGTGGCTTTCCAGGAGAACAGCGGGCACCTCTACAACCTGGAAGCCACGCCCGCCGAGGGCACCACCTATCGCTTCGCCCGCGAGGACCGCAAGCGCTATCCGCGCATCCTCCAGGCCGGCACGCCGGAGGCGCCCTACTACACCAACTCCTCGCAACTGCCGGTGGGCTTCACCGACGACCCGTTCGAGGCGCTGGAGCTGCAGGACGCCCTGCAATGCAAGTACACCGGCGGCACCGTGCTGCATCTCTACATGGCCGAGCGGATTTCCTCCGCCGAAGCCTGCAAGACCCTGGTGCGCACCGCCCTCGGTCGCTTCCGCCTGCCGTACCTGACCGTCACCCCCACCTTCTCGATCTGCCCGCGGCACGGCTACCTGGCCGGCGAGCACGAGTTCTGCCCGAAGTGCGACGAGGAGCTGCTGCAACGCTCCACGCCCAAGAGCTGTTGCGGCGGCTGCGGCGGTTGAGTCGCCTGTCGTTCCTTTCATCCACCAGCAAGGAGTACCACCGATGAACCCCAACCAGTTGCCCGAAGGCCAGCGCCAGCGCTGCGAAGTCTGGACCCGCGTGATGGGCTACCACCGTCCCGTGGCAGCGTTCAATGCCGGCAAGCAGTCCGAGCATCGCGAACGCCGCCATTTCCGCGAGACGCGATGAGCGCCACGCTCAGGGTCGGGGGCCTGGTGCCCCTGACCACCCTCGACTACCCCGGCCTGCTCGCCTGCGTGCTGTTCTGCCAGGGCTGCGCCTGGCGCTGCCGCTACTGCCACAACCCGGAACTGATCGCGCCGCGCGGCGCGGAGGAAATCCCCTGGCCACGCCTGCTCGACTTCCTCCGCCGACGCCAGGGCCTGTTGCAGGCGGTGGTCTTCAGCGGCGGCGAGGCGACCCTGCAGGCGGCCCTCGGCGACGCCATGCGCACGGTCCGCGAACTGGGCTTCCGCGTCGGCCTGCACAGCGCCGGCATCCACCCCCGCGCCTTCGCCCGGGTGCTGGCGCAGAGCGACTGGGTGGGCTTCGACGTCAAGGCGCCGGCCGAGGACGTCGCCGCCATTACCGGCGTGGACGGCAGCGGCGCGGCCAACTGGCGCAGCCTGGAATGCCTGCTGGACAGCGGCGTGGCCTACGAATGCCGGACCACGGTGCACTGGGGCTTGTTCGATAGCGAACGCCTCTGGCGCCTGGCGACGCGCCTGCGCGCGATGGGCGTGGAGCGCTTCGCCGTACAACTGGCGCGCCCGGCCCGCCAGCTCGATCCGCAGCTTCTCGCGAAGCCCGCGCCGCAGGGCGCTGCGCAGCTATGGCGAGAACTGGAAGAGCTGTTTCCCGCCTTCGAACTGCGCGACGCCTGAGCCTCCGGTTCAGCGGCGCCGCTCGGGCCTGCCAGCTCGCTCGGACAGGGCGGGCAGTCCCGACCAGGCCTGCTCTTCACAAGACTCATACGATCGTACGAGAGCACCTTCTCGATTCCTAGTTGCGTCCAATTGTCGCGGACGGCGCCGCTCGCCACCCTTGCTCCAGATTCAGCGACCCCGGACCCGCGCCATGAAACTCACGCTCACCCCTCCCCTGACCCCCAGCCACTGGATGCGCTCGACCGACCTGGCCGACGCCGCCTGCGCCCCCCTCGTCGGCACCCACTCGGCGGACGTGGCGATAGTCGGCGGCGGTTTCGTCGGGCTCTGGACCGCCATCACCCTCAAGCAACTGGAGCCGGACGCACGGGTCCTGCTGCTGGAGCAGGACGTCTGCGGCGGCGGCGCTTCCGGCAGGAACGGTGGTTTCGTGATGTCCTGGTGGCCGAAGATCGGCACCTTGCTGGGCTTCTGCAGCGAGGCGCAGGCGCGCTTCCTTGGCGAAAGCGCGGAGCGGGCGATCCAGGAACTCGGGGAGTTCTGCGCGCGGCATGACATCGATGCGCACTTCCAGCAGAAGGGCTGGCTGTGGACCGCCACCACGGCGCACCACCTCGACGCCTGGAACGATACCCTCGCCGCCTGCGAACGGCTCGGCGTCAGTCCCTTCGAACGCCTCGACGCCAGCGAAGTGGCACGCCGGACCGGTTCGCCGGTGCATCTCGCCGGGGTCTTCGAGCGCAGCAATGCCACCGTGCAACCAGCCTTGCTGGTGCAAGGCATGCGCCGCGTAGCGCTGGTCCTCGGCGTGGAAATCCACGAGCGCTGTGGCGTCAGCCAGATCGTTCCCGGCCAGCCGGCACAGCTGCTGAGCGCCGGGGCCCGGGTCCAGGCCAAGGCGGTGGTTCTCGCGACCAACGCCTGGTCGGCCGCCCTGCCCAGGCTCTCCAGGCTGATCGTGCCGGTGAACAGTTCCATCGCGGTTACCGAGGCGATACCGCAACGGCTGGAGCGAATCGGCTGGACCGGCGGGGAAGCCATCACCGATTCCCAACTGATGGTGGACTACTACCGCACCACCCGCGACGGGCGCATCGCCTTCGGCAAGGGCACCGGCGCCATCAGCTACGGCTCGCGCATCGGCCGGGTATTCGACGTCGACCGGGAGAGCCTGGCCCTGACCGAGGCCGACTTCCGCCGCACCTATCCCTCGCTAGGCGACGTCCCGCTGGTCGACGGCTGGTCCGGCCCCATCGACCGTACCTACGACAGCCTGCCGGTCTTCGGCCACCTGCACGAGAACATCCACTACGGCATCGGCTGGAGCGGCAACGGCGTGGGACCGAGCCGCCTGGGCGGGCGGATCCTCGCCAGCCTCGCCCTCGGCCGCGACGACCCGTGGAGCCGTTGTCCGCTGGTAGAACGCCGCTGCCGGAGCTTCCCCCCCGAGCCGCTGCGCTACCTGGGTGGCTCCCTGGTGCGCAACGCCGTCCTGCGCAAGGAACGCGCGGAACTCGCCGGTACCGCGCCCTCGGCCACCGACCGCTTTCTCGCGCGCTTCGCCCCCGCCGGCCTTGAAGACAAATCCTGAGGAGCCCATGGCATGAACCCTTCGCTCATCCGTCTCGACGACGAAAGTCCTTTCACCTCGCCCACGCCCGTCGGCCAGCCCCTGGGCGAACCGGTAGCCCTGACCCGTACCGCGGCCCACCGCCCGCTCGCCGACGGCAACGGCGTGACCGGCATCTGGGAATGCACCCCGGGGCGCTTCCGCCGACAGGTCGAGCAGGCCGAGTACAGCTACATCGTCAGCGGTGAAGGTCGCTTCACCCCGGACGAAGGCCAGGCCGTGGAGTTTCGCGCCGGCGACGCGCTCTATTTCGCCGCTGCCACCCAGGGCACCTGGGACATCCGCCAGACCGTGCGCAAGACCTACCTGATCTTCGACTGACCCCGAAGAACCGAACTCCACCGCCCTGACAGAGGAAACAAGAAATGGGTATGCGAGAAGCGAACGACAACGCATCGGGCCTCAAGGCCCATCCCCTGGGCTCGCTCGAGACGATCGCGATCATCATCGGCACCAACATCGGCGCCGGCGTGCTGAGCATGGCCTACGCCGCCCGCAAGGTCGGCTACGTGCCGTTGCTGGTATGCCTGGCCCTGACCTGCCTCTTCTGCATCGTCACCATGCTCTACGTGACCGAAGCCTGCCTGAGAACCCGCGGCAACAACCAGCTCAGCGGCCTCTCCCGGCGTTACCTGGGCCCGCTCGGCGGCTGGCTGATCTTCATCGCGGTGGCGGCCAACAGCTACGGGGCCCTGGTCGCCTACATGACCGGCAGCGGCAACATCATGCTCGAGTTCTTCGGCCAGTACGGCCTCACGCGCCAGGTCGGCAGCCTGATCTTCTTCGTCCCCTCGGCGCTGGTGCTCTACCTGGGCCTGAAGGCGCTCGGCGTGGGCGAGAAGCTGATCAGCGCCGGCATGGTGGCCATCGTCTGCATCCTCATCGGCGCTACCCTGATGCACGACGACGCCCGTCTCGCCCACCTTTGGCAGAGCCAGTGGCAATACGTGGTTCCAGTGTTCAACCTGGCGGTCTTCGTGTTCGGCGCGCAGTTCCTGGTTCCGGAGCTGGTGCGCGGCAACCTGGCAACCCCCGCGCGCGTGCCGCGCCTGATCGTGGTCGGCATGCTGCTGACCTTCCTGCTGGTGGCGGCCATTCCTGCCTCGGTCATCGCCCTGGTCGGCCCCGGCAACCTCAGCGAGGTGGCGACCTTGAGCTGGGGACGCTCCCTCGGCCAATGGGCCTACTACGTGGCGAACACCTTCGCCTTGCTGGCGATGCTGACCTCCTACTGGGGACTCGGCGGGTGCCTGTTCACCAATATCTTCGACCACTTCCGCCTGGGCAGCGAAACCAACCGGCGCAAACGCCTGGCGGTGCTCGCCGCAGTCTCGGTCCCGCCGTTCCTGCTGGCCTATGCGGGGCTCGGCGGCTTCGTGAACGCGCTGTACTTCGCCGGTACCTTCGGCGGCGTACTGATGGGCATCATCCCCATCCTCCTGCTCAACGCGGCGCGGCGCCACGGCGACCAACTGCCGGCATTCAGCTGCGGCTGGTATGCCCATCCGCTGATACAGGGGCTGATCGTCCTGGTGTTCGCCTCCAGCGGGGTCTACGCGATCGCCTCGGCACTGGGGATGCTGCCCGCCAGTTGGTGACAGGGCGCGCTGCCTGCGCCCGGGGCGATTACACTGAAGGCCCATGCCTGGAGTTTCCTGGACATGCCGCAGAGCATCCGCCACCTGATCGCCCTCCCCGAACTCCGTTCACGCCTGCTGAGCGGAGCCGGCGGCCTCGACCGCCCGGTTCGCTGGGCGCATGTCTGCGAACTCGACGACCCCACCGAATGGCTCGGCGAGGGTGACCTGCTGATGACCACCGGGCTGGGCATACCGAGCGAGGCCGAGCGGCAACGGCGTTACGTCCGAAGACTGGCCGAGGCCGGCCTGGCAGGCATGATGATCGGCGAGAACATGGAAGCCCCGAGCGACCTCGATGCCCTACGCGAGACGGCCGAGGCCCTGGGCTTCCCGTTGATTCTCACCCACTACGGCGTCCCTTTCGCCGCCGTGACCCGGGCCATCGTCGATGCGGGGCAGAAAGACGAATACGAGCGCCGCAACGCCCTGGCCCGGATATACGAAAGCGCCCGGCTGAGCATGCAGGGACTGGGCCTGCCGGCGCTGCTGCAACGCCTCGGCAAGGACGTGCGGAGCAGCCTCTACCTCATCGTTCCCGACACCCTGGCGGCTTGGCAGCCAGGCCTGCCAGGGCTGCCCGTGGAGTTGGCCGACGCGCTGCGCAACCGCCGTCGCGAGCAGGCGGAGCCGCAGCCGATGGTCCTTCGCCATCCGCTCGCGGAAGGTGAAGCGCTCAGCATCGGCATTCCTTCCGACCGGAACTGCCTGCTGATAGCCCTGGGCGAGCGGCTGCCGGACTACAGTCTCCTGCACCACCTGACGGCAGTGCTCGGCATAGAGATCGAACGGCTGCGCGTCGAAAGCGAACGCCACCTGCGCCTGGGTTCGGAATTGCTCGACGACCTGCTGCAACGACGGCTATACCGGGAACAAGCCGAGGAGCGGCTGGAGGAACTGCTGCCCGGGCTCGATCTCGACGATGCAGTCGTTTCCGTGGCAAGTTCCGAGGGGCTCGCGACCGACCCTATCGGTCTTTTCCGGGGCCACGACTCACGCCTGCTGGTTCGCGCGCAAGGCCAGGAAATCATTCTGCTGCACCAGGCCGGCCTCGCCTCGACACTGCAGGAAGCCCTGGACAGCTCGCTGGGAGTGAGCGCTCCGCTCCGTCGTGCCGAACGTTGCGCCGAGGCCTTGCGCGAAGCGCGCCTGGCCCTGGCCCACAGCCATTCCCGGCGGCCGTTGTGTCGCTACGCGGAACTGGACGACGAGGCGCCCTGGCTACCCAGAAGCCTCGCCGAGGCCGAGCGGGCGTTCCGCCTGGTCCTCGGCGCCCTCCACGACTATGACGCGGCCAATGGCTCCGCACTGCTATACACGCTGCAGGTCTTTCTCGAGGAAAACAGGTCCTGGTTGAACGCCGCGCAGCGGCTACACATACACAAGCAGAGCCTGGTCTACCGGATACGCCGCATCGAGGAAATCAGCGGTCGCTCGCTGGACAGCACCGCCGATGTGGCGACCCTCTGGTTCGCCTTGCAGGCAACCCGGCTGTCGCCGGAAGCGAGGGGCAGGACGGCGAAGAGCAGCCTCCTGGAGCAGTCCGCGCACCATGGCGGCGACATGGACTGACGGCGGAGCCCGATACCTGGCGCTTGCAGGGCGACGCCGCCGCCAACAGGCGCGGCCAGGAACGGTTGCCCGGCAGGGGCGTGGCCTGTGGATGCCGGACCACGGTGCATCGCAGCGAGCGCCGTTGCGAATGCATTAATCCCCCTTGCTAGCTAGCCACCCCGCCGCTGGAGCGGCGCGGCCCGCGCTTCTAGGCTCGAACGGTAAGACGGAAGCCCATCGGCGCGGCGCAAAGGAGGCCTGCGATGCGTAACGGAATCGACGCTGTATCCGCCCCGCTACCCACCCTGTTCGTATCTCCGCCGGCGGTCTTCACCGCCTCCCTCGAGCGACTTCCCCCACGCGCTCGGCAGGCCCCCGCCGCCCAGCGCCCGCCGGGGTCGCCCGGCATTCCCGGCAGCGCCCGGTTGCAGACTGGCGCCACCACGTCCCGCTGACGTCCCAACGCCGACGGCCATACCGTCGCAAGCACTTCATCCCCCGCGATCCGCCCGTCGCGCTCGTCCCCATCGGGACCAACCGGGCCGCCCCCGGCCCGCTCCTTCGAACCTGCGTGGAGTCCATCCCATGAACGGAAGCAGATCCACCTTTCTCTACCTTCTCGCCGCCGCCGGCCTGGCGCTGACACCCGCGGCCCAGGCCGACCGGGGCAACGACGTGGTCGCCCGGCTCAACCAGTTGTACAACGACACCCGCCAGGATTGCGGCGGACCGTCGAAGCCGGCATTCCTCTGTTCCGGCGTGCTGTTCCGCGCCACCTGGCCTTCGACCGACTACATGTTCTACAGCATCAGTCCGAAGAGCCAGAAAAGCGGCGGCGTCTCCGCCTCCTACCTGCGCAAGGACGCCAAGTACCGCAAGCTCGCCTATGGCCTGAAGAGTGGCTTCATCTTCGACACCATCTTCGGTAATCCGAAGGACCACCAGGACTATGCGGTGCTCTGTTCCTTCCCCATCGACGCCGCCACCGACGACCGCGCCCAGCAGGGTTGCACCGATTCGCGGCGCACGCCGAACAGCGTCGAGAAGTCCTGCCAGGACATCAACGTCAGCACCGCCGAGCAGTGGGCGGCGAACTACCGGCAGAACCGCGGCGACCATTCGCGGCAGTGCTCCTTCGACGTCCGCGACGAGCGCAATACCGCCGCCGGCCCGGCCTTCTACCAGAGCATCCGGGCGATGGCGCAGATCGCCGACGAATCCTTCACCACCCAGAACGAACTGCGCCTGGCCAAGTGGGAGGAAAACCCGCCGAAGTCGCCGTCGATCCTCGCCGCGTTCTACACCGAGGACGCCGGCCTGGAGGGCGCTCGGCTCAACCAGATCCAGTGGTACCAGTCGGTCCAGGCATTCCTCCCGATCATCAACATGCGACTGCCGCAGACCCGCCAGCAGGACGCGCAGTTCGCCTACGACGGGCGTAAGCAGGCGATCTACCCGACCAGCGAGAAGAATGCCTGCGAGCGCTATGTGGAAAGCGCCACCTGGGTGGAGCGCGACGATCCGGGCTTCAGGAAGAAGATCATGACCCTGGAAGTGGTACCGACCGATTGCGGGCGCAAGATCCAGGACAACCAGACCAACAATTTCTTCAACGAGCTGGTGGTCGACCACTACCTGGACAGCGAATGGAAGGACAACCCGGACAACCGCGACAGCAATATCGGCAGCATGCGCCGACAACTGGTCTGCCACTTCAACGTCGCCCGCAACAAGCCAGAGTGGAACCTGGAACCCTCGCGGCCGTACACCTCCAACGAGGACTCCATCGCCAAGGGCTGCAATAACACCTGAGGCCGCTCCGCGGGGGCGCTACGGCGTCCCCTGCGAACAGCGATATGGCCTTTTGATATCACACGCTCTACCATGCCGTCTTTCCAAGCCGCCAGGGAACGAACGCATGGCTTTCGATGCCGCCCGCTATGTCCACCGCTACTACGCCAGCCTGGCGCCCGCCCCGGGCAACGAATACCCGCGCCTGAGGGCCTGGGAGTACCTCTGGGAGTATGTCTGGGACCCCAGTCGCAGCTGGGACGACCTGACCGCCCCCGAACAGCTCGACACCACCGCCCTGCACCTGGGTTTCTACCTGGCCAACTGGGGTATGTTCCGTGGCTCCTCGGGACTGCTGCAGAACAGCAACCTGGACCTGATGAAAGCGCTGGCCCGGCAGCTCTTCAGCGGTGCCGGAGCGGAACTGTTCGAGCTGTCCCTGGTGGATTTCGCCGGCAACGGCGCGCGCCTGGCGCACAACCGCAAGCTGCTGGAAACGGTGCTCGGGTCGATGGATGCCCTCAGCAGCCGGGTGAGCTGGACCGACACCCTGAAGAGCAAGATCCTGCTCGGCGTCTGGGGCGAGTTTCCCGCCCTCGACCGCCACTACCTGGCCGCCTGTCGCGCGCTGTATCCACGCCGGGGCCTGACGAGCGTCAACGGCGGCACCCTCACCGCGCTGCACCGCCTGATCGGCGAAGAAAGGCTGTCGTTCCCGCGCCTGGAGACCGCCCGCAAGGGGCTCCTCTATCCCACCGGACGCCTGGCCGACATGGCTTTCTTCCAGTACGGCCTGGAAAACGCCTGAGGCGCTGCGCCGCCGATCCGGGGGACTTGTAGGCATGCCCTCGCTGTAAGTAGTATGAGACTCATTCTCAATTACAACAGCGATCCCCTCCATGCCGCCGGCCGACGCCTCCCTGCACGACGCTGTGAGCCATCTCTACCAGGACCACCATGGCTGGCTGCAAGGCTGGTTGCGGCGACGCCTGGGCTGCGCGGAAAACGCCGCCGACCTGGCCCAGGACACCTTCGCCCGCCTGCTCGCCTCGCGCCGGGTACTGGATGCGCGCGAACCGCGCGCCTACCTGACCACCGTCGCCAAGGGGCTGATGATCAACTGGTTCCAGCGCCAGTCGCTGGAGCGCGCCTACCTCGATGCCCTGGCCAACCTCCCGGAAGACCTCGCGCCGCCGCCGGAACAGCGGTTGATGGTGCTGGAAACCCTGCATGAAGTAGACGCCCTGCTCGGCAGCCTGCCGGACAGGGTCCGCCAGGCGTTTCTCCTGGCGCAGATCGAAGGCCTGAAGTACGAAGCCATCGCCGAGCGCCTGGGCGTGTCCCTGGGCTCGGTCAAGCGCTACATGCAGCAGGCCTTCCGCCAGTGCCTGGAGCTGATGGAATGAATTCCGCGGGCGAAGGCCGGATTCCCTCGCCGATCCTCGACGAGGCCGCCGAGTGGCTGGTGCGCCTGCAGGACAGCGGCTGCACCGACGACACGCGCCAGGCGTGCGCCCAGTGGCGGCAGCGCAGCCCACAGCACGCCCATGCCTGGGAGCGCGCCGAGCGCCTGCTGCAATGCCTCGGCCGACTGCCGCCGGCGCTGGCCCTGCCGACCCTCGGCCGCGAGCGCGGGCTGGACCGGCGGCGCGCGATCAAGCACCTCGCCCTGGTCCTCGGCGGCGCCTCGCTGGGGCTCGCCACCTGGCAGGCCGAGCCGTTGCGCGACTGGCTGGCCGACCAGCGCACCGGCGTCGGCGAACAGCGCCGCTTGACCCTGCCCGACGGCAGCCTGCTGACCCTGAACACCGACAGCGCCGTGGACCTCGCCTTCGACGCCAGCCAGCGGCTGGTACGCCTGCTGCGCGGCGAGATCTTCGTCGATAGCCGCGCCGACCCGCGTCCGTTCCGCGTCGCCACCGCCGAAGCGCGGCTGCATGCCGGTGCCGCCCGCTTCAACGTACGCCAGGAGATGGCCGCGACCCGGGTCGCGGTACTCGCCGGGCGGGTCGAACTGAGCCCGCTCCACGGACGCGGGCGCTGGCTGGAAAGCGGCGAGTCGGTGCGCCTGGGCGCCGACGGCGAAGCGCGCCGGCTGGCCTTCGACGGCCTGCCGGACGCCTGGACCCGCGGCATGCTGATGGCCGACCGGATGCCGCTGGCCGAGGTGCTCGCCGAACTCGCCCGCTACCGTCGCGGCGTACTGCGCTGCGACCCGCAACTGGCCAGGCTGGCGGTGTCGGGCGCCTATCCGCTGCTGGACCTGCGGCGCACGCTGGGCATGCTGCAGGCCACCTATCCGCTGAAGGTGCGCGGGGTGACCGACTACTGGATCAGCCTGGTGCCGGCGTGACGGCGCGGCCACCATCCCCGTGGCAAGCGCCCCTCGCGTCCACCCCGGCAGGCCGTCCGCCGTTGCGCCGGAACAGGCGTTGCCATCGACATACCGTGCTCCGCAGAAAAATAACCGCCTCGACCTGAGACCTTTTTCCTTCTCGGCTGGCAAGTAGAGGAATCCGCCCCGACCCAAGGTCCGCAGAGACCACGAGGAACCCTGTACATGCCCGTACGCACGCTTCGCCCCCGTTCGCTGTCCCTGGCCATCCACGCCGCCGCCATGACCCTCGCCCTCGCCGGAGCGGCCCCCGCCCTGCTTGCCGCCGAGGCGCCCGCCGCCAGCTCGGCGCGCAGCTATGACATCGCCCCCGGCCCGCTCGGTCGCACCCTGTCGGCCTTCGCCAGCGACAACGGGGTGTCCCTGGCGTTCGACCCGGCGCTCACCGAGGGTCGCCGCAGCGCCGCCCTGCGCGGCCGCTACGCGCCGGTCGAGGCGCTGCACCGCCTGCTGCTGGGCAGCGGCCTGGAGTTGCAGCAGCGCAGCGACGGCAGCTACACCCTGGTGCCGGCAACCACCGATGGCGCGCTGGAACTGCAATCCTCGCTGATCACCGCCCAGGCCGCCGGTGCCGAGACCCTGCCCGCCGAGTACGCCGGCGGCCAGGTAGCCCGTGGCGCGCGCCTGGGCATGCTGGGCAACGCCGACGTGATGGACGCGCCATTCAGCATCACCAGCTACACCGCCAGAACCATCGAGCAGCAGCAGGCGCGCAGCGTCGCCGACCTGCTACAGGCCAACGATCCGTCGGTGCGGGTGGTCGGCGGGCGCGGCGACCTGGTGGACAGCTACACGATTCGCGGCTTCAGCGTGCAGAACGCCGACGTCGCCTTCAACGGCCTCTATGGCCTGCTGCCGTTCTGGCGGGTACCGATCGAATTCGCCGAGCGCGTGGAAGTGCTCAAGGGACCGAACGCCCTGCTCGGCGGGATTTCCCCCGGCGGCAGCGTCGGCGGCACCATCAACCTGGTGCCCAAGCGCGCCGACGACCAGCCGCTGACCCACGTCAGCGTCGACTGGACCCAGCGCAGCCAGCTCGGCACTCACCTCGACATCGGCCGGCGCTTTGGCGAGAACAACGCCTTCGGCGTGCGCTTCAACGGCGTCTACCGCAACGGCGATACCGCCGTCGACCATCAGAGCCGCGAGTTTCCCATGCTCTCCCTGGGCCTGGACTTCCGTGGCGAGCGCCTGCGCCTGTCCAGCGACCTGCTGTACCAGAAGGAAAGCCTGGAAGGCGTGGTGCGCCCGCTGCTGACCGGCCCGGGAACCACCCACATCCCCCACGCCCCGGACTCGAAGACACGCTTCGGCCTGCGCGATTCCTACCTGGACCAGGAGGACTACTCCATGGTCAACCGCGGCGAGTACGACCTCGCCGACAACCTGACGGCGTTCGCCAGCATCGGCGGCCGCCAGAGCAACTACGAAACCATCGCCGCCAACAGCATCCTCATCGGCAACCAGGGCGATATCGTCAACAGCCTGGCACGCCAGCGCGGCGACCGCCGCACCTATTCCGCCGAGGTCGGCCTGCGCGGCAACTTCGACACCGGCCCGCTCCGCCACGACTGGACGCTCAGCGCCAACCGCCTGCACGAACGGCTGGGCATGGTCTATGCCTTCACCGGGATGCAGCCGGGCAACCTCTACCAGACCTCGCCGCATACGCCGCTGCCGGACTTCTCCAGCCTCGACGGGAGCATTCCGAAGACCAATGAAACCGACCTTGGCGGCGTGGCGCTGGCCGACAGGCTGTCGTTCCTCGAGGATCGCGTGCAGGTCACCCTGGGCGTGCGCCGCCAGCAGATCGAGTCGCGCAACTACGACCAGACCAGCGGCGCGCGCACCAGCCACGACAAGCGGCACGTGTGGACGCCGATGGCCAGCGTGCTGGTCAAGCCGCTGCAGGACCTGTCGCTGTACGCCAACTACATCCAGGGCCTCAGCCAGGGCGAGGCGGCGCCGATGACCGCGGCCAACGCCGGCCAGGTGCTGGCGCCATACAAGGCCGAGCAGTACGAGATCGGCGCCAAGTACGACCTGGGCGGCTTCACCACCACCCTGGCGCTGTTCGAGATCAGGAAACCGAACGCCTATACCGACGCCAGCAACGTCTTCCGCGCCGACGGCGAGCAACGCAACCGCGGCGTGGAGCTGAGCCTCTATGGCGAACCGCTGGACGGCGTGCGGGTGATGGCCGGCGCCACCTACATCAAGCCCGAGCAGAACAAGACCGGCGACCCTGCCAGCGAAGGCAAGGACGCGCCCGGCGTGGCCCGTCGCCAGGCCAACCTGGGGGTCAGCTGGGACACCCCGTTCGTCGACGGACTGACCCTCGACAGCCGCTGGATCTACACCGGCTCGGCCTATGTGGACAGCGCCAACGCCCTCGCCGTGCCGCACTGGAACCGCGTCGACCTCGGCGCCGCCTACGCCTTCCAGGTCGCCGGCAAGCCGCTGGTGGCGCGCGCCAACCTGGAGAACGCGCTGGGCAAGGACTACTGGACCGCAGCCAACGGCTACCTGTCGATCAGCTCGCCGCGCACCCTTTCCCTTTCCCTCACGGCGGACTTCTGAGTCCGCCCCACCATAACCAGAAACCGCCGATGACCAGCCTATGACCGCGAAAACCCTGCGCACCTGGTACCTGGTGCACAAATGGACCAGCCTGATCTCCACGATCTTCCTGCTGATGCTTTGCCTCACCGGGTTGCCGCTGATCTTCCACGAGGAGATCGAGCACTACTTCGAGCCGCATCCGCAGCTCGAGCCGCTCACCGCCGAGTCGCCGCGCATCGACTACGACGACGTGATCGCCCGCGCCCTGGCCGCCCGGCCGGGCGAAGTGGTGCGCTTCCTGGTATTCGAAAAGGACGACCCGCTGGGCCTGGTGATCAGCGCGCCGAGCCTGGTACCGCCGCCGGAGAACGGCCACATGCAGCCGTTCGACGCGCGTACCGGGGAATTCTTCGACGCGCTGCCGCCGCCGGGCGGCTTCATGTACCTGATGCTGAAGCTGCACACCGACCTGTTCCTCGGCCTGCCCGGCTACCTGTTCCTCGGCCTGATGGGCCTGCTGCTGGTGGCCTCGCTGGTGTCCGGGGTGGTGGTATACACGCCGTTCATGCGCAAGCTGGACTTCGCCACGGTACGCGCCGAACGCAGCCGTCGCCTGAAGTGGCTGGACCTGCACAACCTGCTGGGCATCGTCACCCTGTCCTGGGTACTGGTGGTCGGCGTGACCGGGGTGATCAACACCCTGGCCCTGCCGATCCTGATGCTCTGGCAAGGCGGGCAGTTGGCGGAAATGACCGCGCCCTACAAGGACGCGCCGCCGCTACAGCGCCTCGGCTCGCTCGACGCGGCCCTGGCCACGGCACGCCGGGCGGCGCCGGACATGGAGGTCAGCTTCGTCGGCTTCCCCGGCACCCAGTTCAGCAGCCAGCATCACTATGCGGTGTTCATGCGCGGCAACACGCCGCTCACCGAGCGCCTGCTGAAGCCGGCACTGATCGACGCGCAGAGCGGCGAACTCACCGACATGCGCGAGATGCCGCTGTACGTGAAGACGCTCCTGCTGTCGCAGCCGCTGCACTTTGGCGACTACGGTGGCATGCCGCTGAAGATCGTCTGGGCGCTGCTCGACCTCGTCAGCATCGTCATCCTCGCCAGCGGTCTCTACCTCTGGCTCGGCCGACGCAAGACGCCATTGGAGAAGCGCCTGGCGGAACTGCCGGGCGGCAGCCTGGCGACGGAGGGCAAGGCATGAGGCGCGGTCTCTGGATGATCTTCCGCTGGCCCCTGCTGCTGGCCCTGCTCGGCCTCTTCGGGCTGCTCTCGGCGCTGCTCGGCGACGGCCTCTACGACCTGCTCTCCTGGCTCGCCCTGGGCACTCCGCTGGTGCTGGTCGGCTGGGTCTGGCTGCGCCTGCCGCGAACCCGAAGGAATCCCTGAGATGACCACCCCGCCGCCCTCCGCCAACACCCTGGACCTGCGTCCGCTGATGTTCGAGACCTTCGTCTGCACCCTCGCGGTGATGTCCTTCGTCGCCCTGGTCGGCCCGCTCGCCCGCAAGCTCGGCCTGGCGCCCTGGCAGGCCGGCGCCGCGGTGACCGTCGGCGGCATCGCCTGGATGCTCGCGGCGCGGCCCTGGGGCATCGCCAGCGACCGGCATGGGCGACGGCGGATACTGCTCGGCGGGCTGGCCGGCTTCGCCCTCTCCTACGCCTCGCTCTGCCTGTTCATCGTGCTCGCCTTGCACTGGACGTTGCCGACCCTGCTCTCCTTCGCCGGTATCGTTCTCCTGCGCGGCCTCGCCGGCGGTTTCTACGCCGCGGTGCCAGCCTGCACGGCGGCACTGGTGGCCGATCACGTCGAGGCGCAACGACGCGCCGCGGCGCTGGCCGGACTCGGCGCGGCCAGCGCGATAGGCATGGTGATCGGGCCGGGGCTGGCCGGACTGCTGGCGACTCACGGGTTGGTCCTGCCGTTGCTGGTCACCGGCGCGCTGCCCCTGGTCGCCCTGCTGGCGCTCTGGCGCTGGCTGCCGCGCGAGGAGCGTCGCCAGCCGAACCGCGGCGCCGCCCTGGCGATCGGCGACCGCCGCCTGCGGCGGCCGCTGGCGGTGGGCTTCGTGGCGATGTTCAGCGTCACCGTGGCGCAGATCACCGTGGGCTTCTTCGCCCTCGACCGGCTGCGCCTGGATTCCGCCGACGCCGCGCGGGTGGCCGGCATCGCCCTGACCGCCGTGGGCGTCGCGCTGATCCTGGCCCAGCTCCTGGTGCGCCGCCTGGACTGGCCACCGCCGCGACTGATCCGGGTCGGCGGGCTGGTCGCCGCCATCGGTTTCGCCGCCGTGTGCTTCGCCGACTCGCCGCCGCTGCTCTGGCTGGCCTTCTTCGTCGCCGCGGCGGGCATGGGTTGGGTGTTCCCGGCAGTCTCGGCGCTCAACGCCAATGCCGTGCGCGCCGAGGAACAGGGTGCCGCCGCCGGCACCCTGGTGGCCGTACATGGCTTCGGCCTGATCAGCGGGCCGCTGCTCGGCGCGCTGCTCCACCAATTGGACAGCCGCGCCCCCTACGCGCTGGTCGGTCTGCTGCTGGCGCTGGCGGCGTTCTGGCCGAGCCAACCGACGCGCCCCGTGGAAACGAGGAGCGAAGCACCATGACCGCTGTCGACCTGCTGCTGGTCGCGACCCTGCTGGCGGCCCTGCTCGCCTGGTGGATACCCGCCCTGCCCGGCCGCCGTGGCCTGCTGGCGCTCGCCTCGACGCTGGCGCTCGGCGCCGGCCTGTACGCTGCATGGGACGACCGCTGGCAAGCCGCCGTCGGCGCCTTCGCCGGTTTCTCCCTGCTGCTCGGCGCCTGTCTGCGCCGGAAGCCCGTGCGCGGCCTGCCGTTCCGGACCGGTTCGCTGTACGGCCTGCTGGTGCTGCTGGCAATCGCCGCGCTGTACCTGTTCCCGGTCGCGCCGCTGCCGGCGCCGAACGGCCCCTATGCGGTCGGCGTGCGCGATTTCGAACTGGACGACCCCAGCCGGCCCGGCCTGCTCGGCGCCCCGGCCGGGCAGCCGCGGCGCCTGCTGGTACGCGCCTGGTACCCGGCACGCCCGATCGCCGGCGCCGCGCCGCGTCACTATTTCGACCCAGGCGAGGCGCGCAGCACCGCGCGGGGCTTCGGTGAAATACTCGGCTTTCCGCCGTTGCTCGCCTACCTCAAGCACCTGCGCACCAATTCCTATCCGGACGCCCCACTGCGCGACGACTCCGCTCGCCTGCCGGTGGTGTTCTACAGCCACGGCTACAGCGCCTTCGCCGGTGGCAACTGGACCCTGATGGAAGAGCTGGCCAGCCACGGCTACGCGGTCTACGCCATCCAGCACAGCGGCGACGCGTCGCCGACCCGCCTGCCCGACGGCACGCTGCTGCCCATGGACCCCGGGCTGGTCGAACACCTGCGCCGGGCCGCCCACGACGGCTTGCCGCAGGCCATGCGCCAGGGCTATGTCAGCGACGATCTCGACCAGCGCCTCGACGGCCAGTTGCACACCGCCCTCGACCTGCCCGCCCCGGCCAACCGCGCCGTCAACCTCAGCGCGCCGGTATGGCTGGCCGACCGCCTGTTCGTCCATGACCGCCTGCAGGCCGGCGAGGTCCCGGACAGGGTCGCCGACCTGGTGGCCGCCAGCGACTTCGCGCACACCGGCGAGATGGGCATGTCCTTCGGCGGCTCGACCACCGGCGCGGTCTGCATGGTCGACCGACGCTGCGCGGCAGCGGTCAACCTCGACGGCGGCGACTTCGACTTCGCGCCCTTCGATAGCGATTTCCCGGCACCGCTGCTGATGCTGCACGCCGACCTTGGCAACTTCTACCGGCTGTTCGGCATCGAACCGCCGGCCCGCCCGAGAAGCTTCAACGACTTTTCCTACGAACGCTTCGAGCACGCAGGCCAGCGCCAGGACATTCATCGCCTGGTACTGCGCGATTCGGCCCATGCCGGGCTTACCGACAATCCGCTGTTCATCCGCCGGCCGCTACGCGACGGGCTGCTCGGCTCGGCACCGACGGAAGTCCTCATCCAGGCTCCCAACGCCCTGGTGCTGGGTTTCTTCGATCACTACCTGCGCGGCCGCGCCAACGACTTTCCGCAAGCGCAGATGGCGCGCTTCCCCGCCTGGCTGACGCGCTACGACAACTCGGCGGTGCGCGACTGGTGGCTGGCCAAGCCGGAAGCCCAGCGCCTGGCGCTGCGACAACGCATCGACGAAATGAAACGGCGCAAGACCGGGCTGGATCTTCCCTGACGACGGGTTACAGTGGGCGCCCCATCTGCGGAGCGCCGCCCCATGCATATCCCGCCCGAGCTGATCATCCACCAGACCCGCCACTGGACGCTGAACCAGCGGATCGACTCGGCCCTGCCCGGCTACTGCATGCTCGGCTCGCGGCAACCGGCGACGGCCTTCCACCAACTGCCGGAACAAGCCCTCGCCGAATTCGGGCCGCTGCTGGCCAGGGTCGAGCGCGAAATGGACGCGCTGCTGCGGCCGCGACGCATCTATGTCGGTCGCTACGGTCACATGCCCGGCCTGCCGGTGCATTTCCACCTGATTCCACTGTACGACTGGGTCGAGGAACTGTTCTGGGAGGACACGCGCTACCGGACGCTCCAGCAGTTCGGCGTGCCGACCGCCGAACCCCTTACCGATGGCGCCGAGCTGACCCTGTTCGTCTGGCGCGAATTCTGCGAACGCGCCGATCCACCGGCCGTGCGCGGCATGGATCGGCAACAGGCGATCGCCGGATTGCGCCGGGCCTTCGGCCACGGCGTCCAACCCCGAACATCGCCTGGGCCGGACTCCGAGCCCGCGCAGGGCGCATGACCGCGTGCGGTTGGATGGGCTCCAAGGCCGCGTAGGGCGAATAACCGCGTGCGGTTATCCGCCATGAAACGCCGGCGCAGCGGTGTCGTCACGGTTGCAGGTAG
>NZ_KV813387.1:0-374 GCF_001813645.1 Pseudomonas sp. HMSC063H08 | reverse complement strand
AGATCTTCTGCGATTGCGGAAAGTTTTGCGGAACCCATGGTTTTCCTCGAAAAATGCCGGAAAACCACCCTGCGGGATGGTTCCCGGCAGGGTTGGGGGTGGTAGCAGTGGCTATTAGCGGCCGAGAGCAGCTACTTGTTCATCCGTCATGGTGGACAAGTAGTCCTGCCAGCGTTGGTGGTATTGCTCCTGAGTACGCCGATGGAGTTCCCAAGAGACTGCGCTACCAGGAGGTGCTGGCAAAAGAGCAATCTCATGATCGTTCAGGGACTCTAACTGGAGAGGGGGCCTCCCCATTTCGCTTTCGGAGTTGGGTGCAATCAAATGGTCGAGGGAACCCATCTTGAGCTCCTTCCTGACTGGCGTTTCAGCTT
>NZ_KV813386.1:0-509 GCF_001813645.1 Pseudomonas sp. HMSC063H08 | reverse complement strand
TCCGCAAAACTTTCCGCAATCGCAGAAGATCTACGCAAGATTGGAACCACGGCGGTAGCCGCTGGTTTGATCGGCATTTTTCTCGGCGAGCATCGCATCCTGACTGCCCTTGCGCTGTCGGTAGGTGTGGTAATCTGGTCTACAGGTATCTACCTGACTCAGGAGGAATCTTGAGATGAGCCAAACGACTTTCGGCGTGATCATGCTGACCGCCTTGCTTGTAGTGTGCTTGTCGATGGCGGCCTGGGCCGATTGGCCCAACCTCAAGCGCAAGCTTACGAAGTTTAACCATCGGCACCGCCCGCACTGACCTCAAGCCCCTCCGTATGAGGGGCTTTTTCATTCGCGGGGGCTTGACAACTGCAACAGGCCTTTTCATTCTTTGCATCGTGAGCTGCTGACGTTGTCGGCAACCCTCCCCCAGTAGTCATGATCTGAAAGACTACGACACGGATTTCCGTGTAGATCGAACCCAAGATCGCACCAGCTTCCGGTAGCGCGATCAATCA
>NZ_KV813385.1:0-285 GCF_001813645.1 Pseudomonas sp. HMSC063H08 | reverse complement strand
AAGAGGCTGAGCAGCGTACCGACCACTGCCAGGCCGACGACGATCAGCACTCCGACCAGTAGCTGGCCGAGGAGCTTTCGGGTGGTGAGCGTATCTGCCATCACGGTCTCCCTCCCGTCTTGCCGTCGGCGGCAGAGGGGGCCTGCAGGCGATCGAGGCGATCGGCATCGGGCGCCGACTCGAACACGCCACTGGACCCTGAGGCGCGCTGTTGCCCGCGCTCGATGACCCGCATGGGCGAATTGCTGGCCAACTCGCGACGGAGTTCCAGTTCGGTCTTGAGAT
>NZ_KV813384.1:916-1673 GCF_001813645.1 Pseudomonas sp. HMSC063H08 | reverse complement strand
TTCGCGGCGCTGCAGGAGCGCATCTGGACTGTGGCCGTGTCGACGGATGGACCGCCGGTAGTGGACGCGCGCATCGTCTGGCAACTGCAGGACGAACAGCCGTTGATCCTGGTCATTACCGGAAACCGAATCACAGCGTGGCCGTTCGCGCCGGACTGGGCTGATGGTGTGCAGGAGTCGCTGGAGTGGTTGACCGAGCTGCTGACCAGCACGTCGGGAGTCGAGCAACGGCGATCGCTGCGCCTGTCACCCCGGCGTTCATTCGAAGCTGAGTTCTACGCAGAGGGGCGCGAGCGCGTGCTCCTCGATCTCAGCTTGGCCGGCTGGGGCGGGCGAATCTGGGCGCTGCCGGTGTGGCCGGACATACAGCTGCTGGCAAGCGTCACCGCGGCTGGCGCACAGACGGTCGAGTGCGATACCCGCTGGCGGGATTTTCGTGCTGGGGGCCTTGCGCTGCTGCGCGGTGAGTCAGCGTTCGAGTACGAGGTGGTGGAGATCCAGGATCTGACCGCGTCGGCGATTCAACTGGCCCGCCCGGTTCAGCGTCGCTGGCCGGCCGGCTCTCGCTTGTACCCAATCCGCACCGCACAGCTGACGGAGCAACCGGCGCTGACGCGTCTGACAGACACCCTCTACAGCGCACAAGCGCGGTTCCTGGTGATGGACAGCAGCGATTGGCCGGAGGTCATACCCTCGGCAACGTACCGGGGCTGGCCGGTGCTCGGGCAGCGGCCCGAGGAGTCCGAAGACTTGTCCG
>NZ_KV813384.1:0-816 GCF_001813645.1 Pseudomonas sp. HMSC063H08 | reverse complement strand
CCGGTGCATGGCTTCCGCTGGCAGACCGAGGGTCGCGAGGAGCATGCGGCGCTGCGCAGCCTGCTGTACGCCCTGCGCGGCCGACAGAAAGCGATCTGGATTCCGACCCATGCCGCCGACCTGGTTTTGGCCGACACAGTGGCTGCGACCAGCTCCGTCCTCGATGTCGAGCTGTGCGGCTTGGCGCGGTTCTTCAGGGCTGATGCTCCCGGCCGGCGCGATATCCGCATTGAGCTGTTCGGCGGGCAGGTCTTCTACCGGCGCATCCTCGACGTCAGCGAGCTGAACGTCGACGTCGAGCGCTTGGCGATCGACAGCGCGCTGGGCACCGTTGTCCGGCCGAGCGACGTCGCACGCATCTCGTTCATGACCCTGTGCCGGCAGGACAGCGACAGCGTGCAGATCACACACGAAACCGACACCGACGGCATCAGCACAGCCAGCACGGTGTTCCGAGGAGTACGCGATGAGCTTCAGTGATCGCGAGCGGTCCCTCGCCGATGGCCAGGCGATCAGCTTGTACGACTTCCGCCTCGGCCCGATCCGTTGGACCTACACAACAGCGAATCGAGACATCGAGTTCAACAACATGACGTTCCGGGCGCGGCCGGTGAGCGACGATGGACGGCGCATGACCGGCCAAGTCAGCGCCGACATCATGACGGTTACTGGCCCGAGCGACTTGGAAGTCGCGCAGCTGTACCGGGGCGCTCGGCCATCGAAGGCTCCAACACTGACCGTCTGGGACATCCACTGGAACGAGCCACAGGGGCTTGTGGTGTGGATGGGCAGGATCGACGAGGTGAACTGGCCGGC
>NZ_KV813383.1:0-18469 GCF_001813645.1 Pseudomonas sp. HMSC063H08 | reverse complement strand
TGCAAGCGCTCTCCCAGCTGAGCTATAGCCCCAAAGTACCGCTGGATCGCTTCACTTCGTTGAGTTCGTCGTGAAGACGGGGCGCATACTAAGGGCGAGGCTTGAGGCTGTCAACATTATTTTTCATCGAAACCTAAAAAATTTTACCGGAAGAACAATCACTTACCTCCCCTCCCCAAAAAACGAGGCCCGCAACTGGGCGGGCCTCGTCATCGACTGTGGAAGAACGCCGGTCAGCCGGGAATGGCGTCGCGGATCTTCTCCCATTCCTTGGTTTCCTTTTTCGACGCCCCGCCCAGCAGCTCCAGGGCCTGGCGCAAGCGATAGCGCGACAGGTCGGCGCCAAGAATCTCCATGGCGTCCAGCACCGAAACCGAGCTGGCATGCCCGGTGATGGCCGGGAACATCAGCGGCATCACGTCGCGCAGCTTGAGCTGAAGGTGTTCGGCGACAGCCTGGATGCAGCCGGTGATGCGTTCCTTCTCCCACTGGCGCAGGGATTCGAGTTTCCACAGCACCAGTTGCAGGACCTGGCGGACCTGGGTCGGATCGAGCTTCTTGTGTTCGAACAGCGAAGCGTCCAGCGGCACCCCGCCGCTGAAGAAGAATCCGGCCAGCGGTGCGATCTGGCTGAAGTTCTCCACCCGTCCCTGCACGTGCGGAGCGATCTTCATCAGGTATTCGGGATTCAACGCCCACTTCTGCACCTCACGGGCGAACTCCTCCACGGACTGCTCGCGGATCCACTGCCCGTTCAGCCAGGAGAGCTTCTCCAGGTCGAAGATCGGTCCGCCCAGGGAGACGCGCGACAGGTCGAAATGCTCGATCATCTCGGCGAGGGTGAATTTCTCGCGCTCGTCCGGCATCGACCAGCCCATCCGCCCAAGGTAGTTGAGCAGCGCCTGCGGCAGGTAGCCCATGCGTTCGTAGAAGGTGATAGAGGTCGGGTTCTTGCGCTTGGACAGCTTGCTCTTGTCCGGGTTGCGCAGCAGCGGCATGTAGCACAGCTGCGGCTGCTCCCAGCCGAAATACTCGTAGAGCTTGATCAGCTTGGGCGCCGACGGCAGCCACTCTTCGCCGCGCAGGACGTGAGTGATGCCCATCAGGTGGTCGTCGACCACGTTGGCGAGGAAGTAGGTGGGCAGGCCGTCGGCCTTCATCAGCACCTGCATGTCCATGCGATCCCACGGAATCTCGACATCGCCGCGGAGCATGTCCGGCACCACGCAGACCCCCTCGGTCGGCACCTTCATGCGGGTGACGTGGGACTCGCCGGCGGCGAGGCGGCGCTGCACCTCATCCTTCGGCAGGTGCATGCAGTGGCCGTCGTAGCGCGGGGTTTCCTTGCGCGCCATCTGCTCGGCGCGAACCGCATCGAGGCGCTCGGGCGTGCAGAAGCAGGTGAAGGCATGGCCCTTCTCGACCAGTTCGTCCGAATACCTCTTGTAGATGTGCCCGCGCTCGCTCTGCCGGTACGGGCCATGCGGGCCGCCGACGTCCGGGCCCTCGTCCCATTCGATGCCGAGCCAGCGCAGGGCGTCGTAGATCTGCTGCTCGGACTCCCGCGTCGAACGCAGCTGGTCGGTGTCCTCGATGCGCAGGATGAACTGACCGCCGTGCTGACGCGCGAAGCACAGGTTGAACAGCGCGATGTATGCGGTACCGACGTGCGGGTCGCCCGTCGGCGACGGGGCGATGCGAGTACGAACAGTGGTCATGGAGACTCTCTTGCCAAGCGGAAGTTAAAACGGAAATTCAGGGGCGCGATGTTATCAGGCGGGCCGCCTCCGGCTCCAGTAAACGACCGGTGTCGGCCGGCAGGCGGCTGATCAGGAAATCGAGGAAGGCCTTGACCTTCATCGCCTGGAAACGCCGCGAAGGATAGACCGCATACAGTTCGCCGACCGGCAACGGCACGTCCGCCAGCAAACGCACCAGACGCCCGCTGTGCACGCTCTCCGCACAGATCAGCGCCGGTAGCGCGGCAATGCCGGCACCGGCGACCACCGCCTCGCGGGCGAAGGTGATGTTGTTGCAGGACAGCACCCGCTGGCAGGGCAGGCTGTCTCCAGAAAGCGGCCAGTAGCGCTGGGAGTCGGTGGACAGAAGGACCGCGCGATGCCCGGCAAGCTCGGCCACCGATGTCGGCGTGCCGTGCGCCGCCAGGTAGTCGGGGCTGGCGCAGAGCCAGCGGCTGGTAGAGAGCAGGCGACGGGCCACCAGGGTGGAATCCTCCGGCTGGCCGACCATGATCACGATGTCGACGCCCTCCTGCAGCGGATCGACGCTGCGCGAGGCCAGCTCGACCTCGGCGGTGATCTGCGGGTACTGGCGCATGAAGTCGCCCAGCAGGCTGGCGAGGAACATCTGGCCGAACTCTATCGGCGAGGTGATCCGCAGCAATCCCGACGGCGCCTGCTGCAGCTGCATGACCGCCTGCTCGGCCTCGGCGAAATCGTGCATGATCTGCCGGCAGCGCTCGTAGTAGGCCTGCCCTACTTCGGTCAGGCGCAACTTGCGGGTGGTGCGATTGAGCAGGCGCACGCCCAGGCGCTCCTCCAGCAGGGCGATGCGCCGGCTCACCGTGGACTTCTGCATGCCCAGGCTCTGCGCGGCCTGGGTGAAGCTGTGGTACTCCACCACGCGGGTGAAGATCAGCGCATCATCAAGCCCCATTATTGTTCCCTATAAGCAACAAAGAGTCCGAAGTGTAGCGCCTATAACGTCCGGCGGAACACTGCTAGATTGGCCGAATTTTGCCGACGGAACACTCCACCCATGCCCGCCCAACTCAAACGTCGCCTGACCGTCTTCCTGGTGGCCGTCGGCCTGATCGCCCTGGCCTTCTTCCTGCACTGGTGGTTCATCGGCCGCCACGTGGAAAGCACCGACAACGCCTACGTCCAGGGCGAGATCACGCGGGTGGCCAGCCAGTTGGGCGCGCGGGTCGAGGAAGTCCTGGTGCGCGACAACCAGCACGTGGACAAGGGGCAGCTACTGGTACGCCTGGAAGACGCCGACTTCAAGCTCGCCGTCGAGCGCGCCCAGGCCGCGCTGGCCACCCGCGAGGCGGAACTGGCCCAGGCGCGCAGCAAGCTGGTGCAGCAGGGCAGCCTGATCGCCGCCAGCGCCGCCGACGTCAACGCCAGCCAGGCAACCCTTGGCCGCGCACAGATCGACCTGAACCGCGCCGAAGCCCTGCGCAAGCCCGGCTACGTTTCCGAGGAACGGGTCACCACCCTCACCGCCGACAACCATGTGGCCCGCTCGCAACTGGCCAAGGCCCGCGCCGACCTCGAGGCACAACGCGTCCAGCGCGACACCCTGGGCGCCGAGATCAAGCGCCTGGAAGCGCAGATCGCCAGCGCCCGCACCGAACTGGCGCAAGCCGAAATCAACCTGTCACGCACCCTGATCCATTCGCCGATCAACGGCCTGGTCGGCCAGCGCAGCGCACGCAACGGCCAGTACGTGCAGGTTGGTACCCATTTGCTGTCGCTGGTGCCGGACGAAGACATCTGGGTCCAGGCCAACTTCAAGGAGACCCAGGTCGGCCGCATGCGCGACGGGCAGAAGGCGCGCCTGACCTTCGACGCCTTCCCCGACACGCCTATCGACGGCCGCATCGATAGCCTGTTCGCCGCTTCCGGCGCGCAGTTCAGCCTGCTGCCACCGGACAACGCCACCGGAAACTTCACCAAGGTGGTGCAACGCATCCCGGTGAAGATCGTGTTCGAGGCCGACAACCCGCTGCATGGCCGCATCCGCCCCGGCATGTCCGTCGAAGCCGAGGTCGAGCTCCGTGACCGCTGAGGCGCTGGCCCGGCCGCTTGGCGAACCGACCCGGCGCGACTGGATCGCGGTGCTCAGCGCCATGCTCGGCGCATTCATGGCGGTGCTCGACATCCAGATCACCAACTCCTCGCTGAAGGACATCCAGGGCGCGCTGGCGGCGACCCTCGAGGAAGGCTCGTGGATCTCCACCTCCTACCTGGTGGCGGAGATCATCATGATCCCGATGACCGCCTGGCTGGTGCAGCTGCTCTCGGCAAGGCGCCTGGCGGTGATGATCTCGGTGGGTTTCCTGGTGTCCTCGCTGCTCTGCTCGTTCGCCTGGAACCTGGAAAGCATGATCGTGTTCCGCGCCATGCAGGGTTTCACCGGCGGCGCGCTGATTCCGCTGGCGTTCACCCTGGCCCTGGTCAAGTTGCCGGAACACCACCGTCCGAAGGGCATGGCGCTGTTCGCCATCACCGCCACCTTCGCGCCCTCCATCGGACCGACCCTGGGAGGCTGGCTGACGGAAAACTTCGGCTGGGAATACATCTTCTATATCAACGTGCCGCCGGGCCTGTTGATGATCGCCGGGCTGCTCTACGGCCTGGAGAAAAAGGCGCCGCACTGGGAACTGCTGAAGAGTACCGACTACGCCGGCATCGTCACCCTCGGCATCGGCCTGGGCTGCCTGCAGGTCTTCCTCGAGGAAGGTCACCGCAAGGACTGGCTGGAGTCGCAACTGATCGTCAGCCTCGGCAGCGTCGCCCTGTTCAGCCTGGTCCTGTTCGTCATCCTGCAGCTGTCGCGGCCGAACCCGCTGATCGACCTGGGCATCCTGCGCAACCGCAACTTCGGCCTCGCGAGCATTTCCAGCATCGGTCTGGGCATGGGCCTGTACGGCTCGATCTACGTACTGCCGCTGTACCTAGCGCAAATCCAGGGCTACAACGCCATGCAGATCGGCGAGGTGATCATGTGGATGGGCATTCCCCAGCTGTTCCTGATCCCGCTGGTCCCGAAGTTGATGAAGCTGGTCTCGCCGCGCCTGCTCTGCGCCGCCGGCTTCGGCCTGTTCGGCCTTGCCAGCTTCTTCTCCGGAGTGCTCAACCCGGACTTCGCCGGACCGCAGTTCAACCAGATCCAGCTACTGCGCGCCCTCGGCCAGCCGATGATCATGGTGACCATTTCGCTGATCGCCACCGCCTACCTGCAGCCACAGGATGCCGGCTCGGCCTCGAGCCTGTTCAACATCCTGCGCAACCTCGGCGGCGCCATCGGCATCGCCCTGCTCGCGACCCTGCTCGACAGTCGCGCCAAGGTGTACTTCGACTATCTGCGCGAAGCCCTGGTGCCGACCAACCCGCAGGTCGACGAACGCCTCGCGCAACTCGCCGCGCAACTGGGCAGCCAGCAGGCGGCGCTGGGCAAACTCAGCGAGATCACCCACCAGCAGGCGATGATCATGGCCTACAACGATGCTTTCCATGTCATCGGCATGGTGCTCGCAGTGAGCATGCTCGCGGTGCTGCTGACCCGCTCGCTGCCGGCCGGCATCGGCGCCCGCGCCGACGCCGGGGCTCACTGAGGTTCAGACGTTGACCAGGCGCTCGCGCAGCGTCTGGATCTCGTCGCGCAGTTGCGCCGCCGCCTCGAACTCCAGGTCGCGGGCCAACTGGTACATCTTTTCCTCCAGTTGGCGGATGCGCTTGCTGATCTCGCTCGGCGAGCGCAGTTCGTTCTCGTAGCGCCCGCTCTCCTCCGCCACCTTGGCCACGCCCTTGCGCTTGCCGCGCGCGCCGGGCACCACGGCGCCTTCGAGAATGTCCTTGATGTCCTTGCGCACCCCCTTGGGCACGATGCCATGGGCTTCGTTGAAAGCGATCTGCTTGGCCCGACGCCGCTCGGTCTCGTCGATCGCACGCTGCATCGAGCCGGTGACGTTGTCGGCGTAGAGGATCGCCTTGCCGTGCAGGTTGCGCGCGGCACGACCGATGGTCTGGATCAGCGAGCGCTCCGAGCGCAGGAAGCCTTCCTTGTCCGCGTCGAGGATCGCCACCAGCGACACCTCGGGCATGTCCAGGCCTTCGCGCAGCAGGTTGATCCCCACCAGCACGTCGAACGCACCGGCGCGCAGGTCGCGGATGATCTCCACTCGCTCGACGGTATCGATGTCCGAGTGCAGGTAGCGCACCCGCACGTCGTGATCGCCGAGATAATCGGTGAGGTCCTCGGCCATGCGCTTGGTCAGGGTAGTCACCAGCACCCGCTCGTCCTTGGCCACACGCTGGCGGATCTGCGAGAGCAGGTCATCCACCTGGGTCATCGCCGGGCGTACCTCGATCTCCGGATCGACCAGCCCGGTGGGACGCACCACCTGCTCGATGACCCGCCCGGCATGTTCCGCCTCATAGGGGCCCGGGGTAGCGGAGACGAAGATGGTCTGCGGACTCACCGCCTCCCACTCTTCGAAGCGCAGCGGCCGGTTGTCCAGCGCCGAAGGCAGACGGAAACCGTATTCCACCAGGGTCTCCTTGCGCGAGCGGTCGCCCTTGAACATCGCGCCGACCTGCGGAACGCTGACGTGCGATTCGTCGATAACCAGCAGCGAGTTGGCCGGCAGGTAGTCATAGAGCGTCGGCGGCGGCTCGCCGGGGGCCCGCCCGGAAAGATAGCGCGAGTAGTTCTCGATGCCGTTGCAATAGCCCAGTTCGAGGATCATCTCCAGGTCGAAACGGGTGCGCTGCTCCAGGCGCTGCGCTTCCACCAGCTTGTTGTTGTTGCGCAGGTAGTCCAGGCGTTCCTTGAGTTCGGCCTTGATCTGGTCGACCGCCTCCAGCAGCGTCTCGCGCGGAGTCACGTAGTGGCTCTTGGGGTAGAAGGTGAAGCGCGGCAGCTTGCGGATCACCTCGCCGGTGAGCGGATCGAAGGCCGAGAGGCTTTCCACCTCGTCGTCGAACAACTCGACACGAATCGCCTCGAGATCGGATTCGGCCGGGAAGATGTCGATCACATCGCCACGCACACGGAAAGTCGCACGGGCGAAATCCATGTCGTTGCGGGTGTACTGCAGGCTGGTCAGTCGCCGCAGCAGTTCGCGCTGGTCGATGCGGTCGCCGCGGTCCAGGTGCAGGACCATCTTCAGGTAGGACGCGGGATCACCGAGGCCGTAGATGGACGACACGGTGGCGACGATGATCGCATCCGGACGCTCGAGCAGCGCCTTGGTCGCCGACAGGCGCATCTGCTCGATATGGTCGTTGATCGAGGAGTCCTTCTCGATATAGGTATCGGAAGACGGTACGTAGGCCTCCGGCTGGTAGTAGTCGTAGTAGGAAACGAAGTACTCCACGGAATTGTGCGGGAAGAACGTCTTGAACTCCCCGTAGAGCTGGGCCGCCAGGGTCTTGTTCGGCGCCAGGACCAGGGTCGGGCGCTGCACCTGGGCAATCACGTTGGCGATGCTGAAAGTCTTGCCAGAGCCCGTCACCCCCAGCAGGGTCTGGTGCGAAAGCCCCGCCTCCAGCCCCTCGACCATCTGCCGGATGGCTTCCGGCTGGTCGCCGGCGGGCTTGAAGCGCGAGTCGAGTTGGAACGTATCCATGAAAAACCTCGCAGGGAGCTGTGACGCCAAGGAAAATCCGGCGTCAGAAATAGCTGAAAGCATGCACCTAAATGTCGCCGCATGCATCAAGGGGTGTCTATAATAACCCCCCGTTTGCGCAACCCTTTGCGCCCCCGCATAACGGGTTGCGTTGCCCTCCTCTCTTCACACTCCGAGCAGCCGCAAAATGAGTCTGTTTTCTGCCGTCGAAATGGCACCGCGTGATCCCATCCTTGGCCTGAACGAAGCCTTCAACGCCGATACCCGTCCGGGCAAGATCAACCTGGGCGTGGGCGTGTACTACAACGAGGAGGGGCGCATTCCGCTGTTGCGTGCCGTGCAGGCTGCCGAGAAGGCCCGCATCGAGGCCCACGCGCCGCGCGGCTACCTGCCGATCGAAGGGATCGCCGCCTACGACCAGGGCGTACAGAAACTGCTGTTCGGTAACGAATCCGAGCTGCTGGCCGCCGGCCGCGTGGTCACGACCCAGGCCGTCGGCGGCACCGGCGCCCTCAAGCTCGGCGCCGACTTCCTCAAGCGCCTGCTGCCCGACGCCACCGTGGCCATCAGCGACCCGAGCTGGGAAAACCACCGCGCACTGTTCGAAGCCGCCGGCTTCCCGGTGCAGAACTACCGCTATTACGACGCCGCCAGCAATGGCGTGAACCGCGCCGGCCTGCTGGAAGACCTGAATGCCCTGCCGGCCCGCTCGATCGTGGTCCTGCACGCCTGCTGCCATAATCCGACCGGCGTCGATCTCGAGCTGGACGACTGGAAACAGGTGCTGGACGTGCTCAAGGCCAAGGGCCACGTGCCGTTCCTCGACATCGCCTACCAGGGCTTCGGCAACGGCATCGAGGAAGACGCCGCCGCGGTGCGCCTGTTCGCCCAGTCGGCCCTGAGCTTCTTCGTTTCCAGCTCGTTCTCCAAATCCTTCTCGCTCTATGGCGAACGCGTCGGCGCCCTCTCGATCGTGACCGAAAGCCGCGATGAATCGGCCCGCGTGCTGTCCCAGGTGAAGCGGGTGATCCGCACCAACTATTCGAACCCACCGACCCACGGCGCCAGCGTCGTCTCCTCCGTGCTCAACAGCCCGGAACTGCGGGCCCTCTGGGAGCAGGAACTGGGCGAGATGCGCGACCGCATCCGCGACATGCGCCTGGCGATGGTCGAGCAACTGGCAGCCCACGGCGCCAAGCGCGACTTCAGCTTCGTCGGTCGCCAGCGTGGCATGTTCTCCTATTCCGGCCTGACCGCCGACCAGGTCGAGCGCCTGAAGACCGAGTTCGGTATCTACGCCGTCAGCACCGGCCGTATCTGCGTCGCCGCGCTGAACAAATCGAACCTGGAGACCATCACCAAGGCCATCGTCCAGGTCCTGTAGGGAAAAAGGGGAAGTCATCGGGAGAGGCTTGACTTCCCCTTTTTAATCAGTAACATACGCCTCGCTGTTCCGCGATAGCTCAGTCGGTAGAGCAAATGACTGTTAATCATTGGGTCCCTGGTTCGAGTCCAGGTCGCGGAGCCAAATTCAAAGCCCTCGGCACATGCCGGGGGCTTTTTCGTTATCGGGACGAAAGTTCGCCCCTTCAGTCGCACCTCACTCGATGACGATCCGCGACCGGTTCTTCTCCAGCAACGCCGGGCCTACCCCTTTCACTTCCAGCAGTTGATCCACTGAGACGAACGGACCATGGGCCGCACGATACTCGAGGATCGCCCTGGCCTTGGCCTCGCCGACACCGTTGAGCCCCCGTATCAGGTCGGCCTCATCGACCGTATTGATATTGACCTGCTCCCCCGGCGACACGGTCGTCGCAGGTGTCGTTGCGGCCAGCGGATTCTTGGCGACGGCGACCGGTGCGGCGGAAGCCGAAAACGGAAGACAGGCGAACAGGATGAGAAGCAGAGCGGATTTGATTAGGTGCATGGGTGCACTCCTTCAGAGATGAATGACCACGTAGAGGGCTTCATGCCCATCCACGAAACCACCTTATCGCCGTGGAACGCACCTGGATCGACAGCCCCAGCAAAGCAGTCGCTTCCTGGTCCGGCACCGGAAACATCGTACGGAGAAAACAAAAAAGGCCGCTAGGCGGCCTTTTCCGGAGAACGATGACTCAGGGTTCTCGCCGCCTCTGGCGATAGATCCAGTCGACGATTTCACCGTCAGGCGCATAGCCGCTGACGGTTTCCCGCAGCAACTGGCGAACCCGCGAGTAGTCGTCCTTCTCCACGGCGGCCAGCAACTGCTCCAGCACGACCTTGAAGGCCTCCCAGCTCAGGTGTTCCTCGTTGGCCCGCATGATCATCGGATGGTCGGTGGGATTCACGTTGTCACCGATCAGCAGCTCTTCGTAGAGCTTCTCGCCAGGACGCAGGCCACTGAACTCGATGGCGATGTCACCATGGGGCGAACGCTCGGAACGCACGCTCAGGCCGGACAGGTGGATCATCTTCTCGGCGAGCTCCAAGATCTTCACCGGCGGCCCCATGTCCAGCACGAATACATCTCCGCCCTGCCCCATCGAACCGGCCTGGATGACCAACTGCGCCGCCTCGGGAATGGTCATGAAGTAACGGGTGATGCTCGGGTGGGTGACCGTCACCGGGCCGCCGCGCTTGATCTGCTCGCGGAACAGCGGAATGACCGAGCCGGACGAACCGAGGACGTTGCCGAAGCGGACCATGGTGAAACGGGTCTTGTTGACGTGATGCACGTCCTTCCGGTCACCGAACAGCACCGGCGCCGATTCGTTGCTGAGCGCCTGAAGGACCATCTCCGCCAGGCGCTTGGTGCTGCCCATCACGTTGGTCGGCCGCACCGCCTTGTCGGTGGAAATCAGCACGAAGTTCTGCACGCCGACCTGCACCGCGGCCTGCACCGCATGCAAGGTGCCTATCACGTTGTTGAGAACGCCTTCGGCGATGTTGTGCTCGACGATCGGCACATGCTTGTAGGCCGCCGCATGGTAGACGGTATTGACCTTCCAGGTACGCATCACGTCCACCAGGCGCTCGGGATTGCGCACCGAACCGAGGATCGGCAACAGGTTCACCGAAAGCGACTCGCGCTTGATCCGACGCTCCAGTTCCTGATGGATGCTATAGAGGTTGTATTCGCTGTGCTCGAACAGGATCAGCACGCTAGGCGAACAACTCATGATCTGCCGACAGAGTTCCGAACCGATAGAGCCGCCCGCCCCGGTCACCATCACCACCTGACCGCGGATGCACCGTTCCAGCAGCTCCTTGCGCGGTGCGACGCTGTCGCGCCCCAGCAGGTCAGCGATGTCCACCTCCTGCAGGTCATCCACCTTGACCCGGCCGCTGGCCAGGTCCATGAAGCCGGGCATGCTGCGCACGTGCAGCGGGAACGGCTCCAGGGACTCGAGAATCTCTCGGCGCCGGGCCCGAGTGGCGGAAGGAATCGCCAGGAGAACCTCCTGCGCGCCCGTCTCGTCGATCATCTGGCGGATATGCTTGGCGGTATAGACCCGCAGACCGGCAATGACCCGGTTGGCGATCTGCTTGTCGTCATCGATGAACGCCACCGGACGCATCGCCCGACCGAGACGCAACGCCGCAACCAACTGGTTGCCGGCCGCCCCCGCGCCATAGATAGCCACCCTGGGCAGGCCATCCTGGCGGTTGAGAAATGGTACCGACTGCACAGCAGAGTACCAGTCGCCCATGAAATACTGGCGCATGGCCAGACGCAAGCCGCCGATCAGCAGCATGCTCAACCACCAGTAGTTGAACACCAGGGAACGCGGCACCGGCGCCGGCGCGCCACGATACCAGTACACCACCAGCGACAGCACCAGAGCCGAGATGGTCACCGCCTTGGCGATGGCGATCAATGCGTCGTTACCGAGATAGCGCATCACCGCGCGATACATGCCGAAGCGAATGAATAGTGGAATGGCGATGACCGGCGCAGTGATGAAAAGCCATGCATGCTCGCCGAACACGTCGATCATATCGTCTGTGCCTAGACGGACCACAAAAGCGAGCCACAGAGACAGCCATACCAGAAGGATATCCGTAGCCACTTGAAGCAAACGTTTCCAGCGACGAGGCATGGATAACAACTTTACTCTTAAACGATCTAGCATTCCCCTACTCCTTTAGGCCTGAGCGGACGACTCTAGCTTACCCGCCTTGAACCTCACTGCCAGAAAAACGAGAGGGACGTAGGCTATGACGATGCCCATCAAAGGCTCTAGAGACCCACTCCCGACCAACAAGGCTATAGGGAGGAGCCAGATGACGTTCAATGCCGTGACGCCAATCGTAACAGGAGCATGCTTTCCATAGTATCGGCTTGCGTATTGATAGGCATGGCTTCGATGAGCCTCATACACCTTGTCCCCTCTCAGCAAGCGACGAATCAGGGTATAGGTCGCATCGACGATGAAAACGCCTAACAGGACCAACCATGCCCAGAAAAAATTCGTATTCATCCACATGGCATGAATGGAAAGAATTCCTAAAACAATCCCCAGAAAACCACTACCCGCATCTCCCATGAAAATTTTTGCGGGTGGAAAATTCCAGAACAAGAATCCAAAAACGGCAAAAGCTAGCGATAAGGGGAGCAAAGCCTGCGTCAGTTGGCCATTCAGCCAGTATAATAATGCCCCACCAACACAGACAAAAATGGCCTGAAGGCTAGCAAGTCCATCGATCCCATCCATGAAGTTATAGAGATTCAGCAACCACACGAGATAGAAAGCAAAGAGAAGTCCTCCGAACCACCCCAGGTCCCAACTGACACCAACAATCTGAAATGGTGGTATGCCATTCAAAAAGTACAATGAGACCAAGGCTGCACTAAAATGTCCCAGCAGACGCCAGCGTGCGGCGATATGACCGTGATCATCCATGAATCCAATAATGGCAACCCCGCCGCCAGCGAGAAGTAAAGCCCAGGACACGGCCCATGAGATATTTCCCAGTACAGCCCAAATAGGCAGCATGAGACAAAAAGTAACTACAATGGCGACCCCTCCTCCGCGTGGAGTGGGAACGACATGGGAACTTCGAGAGTTAGGGGTGTCAAGTAAGCTCCTCGCTAAGGCATAACGACGCAAGAGGCCTGTAAGCAGTCCCGAAACCCCAGCTGCAGCGAGTAACAAATACCATTCTTCCATTTATAAATTTATCCCCAAAAATACTCTCACCCCTTCAACAGGGTTCTATTCGATTGTTCTGCGTGGTACGCCATGCTAGTAGCAAAGCGCCTGCAGATAATCATTCAGTACGTTTGACATATATTCTACCAACATCTTCCAACGCGGAAAGGGTGCTCTTGCGGGGTTCCCAACCAAGCAAAAGCCTGCCTTTCGACGAGTCGACCTCTAGTGAGCAGCATAACTGAGTGTATAACCCACCCTTTCCTACTAATTTAAGAAACCTCAGAATAAACCTAGGAACAGGCCACATGATGGGGCGACGCCCCATTCCCGCAGCAAGCGCAGTCACCAGTTGCTTGGTAGAAATCTCCTGACCATCGGATACCAAAAACAGTTCGCCGGCAGCAGAAGGGTGCGTCATACAGCAAGCTAGAAAGTCAACTAAATTATCCAGAGAAACAAAACTTCGTCGGTTATCTATGCAACCAAATGGAAGAGGAAGTCCCGAAGCAACCAGCTTCAACAATCGCGAGAAATTTCCAGGAGCATTCCAGTCGTAAACGAGTGGAGGCCTGACGATAACAAGTTCTGTTGAGGACTGCTTGAAAAGCTCCCGAAGCGCTACTTCAGCCTCAAACTTTGAAATCGCATATTCTGCATGAGGAGCCGGCTTGGAGTTCTCATCGAAGGGCTTTTCTTTGGTTAAAGCGCCATTTACACCAATAGAACTAACAAAAATGAAACGCTTTACAGATGCTTCGATCGCCTGCCGAGCAAGCGCCAGAGTAGCATCGCGATTCACCTTCCGAAAAATATCTAGTGAATCACGCTGCCTTCCAAAGATATGGGCTCGTCCAGCTAGATGAACTACACATTCAACACCCCGCAGCGCAGCATCAAGCTTAGTGCTCTCTTTCAGCTCCGCTCGAACATACTCAACCCCCGTAACAGGATTGCACAGGGATCGTACTTGTCCGACAACCTGAAAGGGGCCGGCAGCAAGCGACCTGCAAAGCGCACTCCCGACAAAACCGCTAGCCCCGGTTACCAGCACCTTCATCATATTTTCGACTCAGACAGAAGCGGTCGAACACAGGCAGCGAATTTTTCCAATGAAATATATTCAGAATAATTTTGCTGAAGGACACTCCGCGGGACTCCGCCTAAACTAGACAAGTCGAGTTCACAAATCTCATCGATCAATCTTGCCAAAGCAACCGGATCATTCGGCGGACAGTTCCAACCGATTCCGGTCTCATCTATTATACGGGAGATTTCAGCCCCTTTTTCCATGACAGCTAGAATCGGTTTGTCTGCTGCCATGGAGAAATATGCCTTGCTGGGAACCCCAAGCCCGAACATTCCTTCTTCTAAGGTAACTAAGGCAACGTCACAGGCAGCCAAACCAAAATTCTTTTCGGCTAATGGCAGCCTTCCAAAATACCTCAACCGAGCACACTGATCTTCCAGCGCGTGTTTTTTTACACTGTCGACCAAGGCACCATCTCCAATAAAAGCAAAAGCCGCCTTCTCGTTTTTAACCAACTGAATAGCAGAAAGTATGTTTTCTATACCTTGTAATCGACCGACATTACCAAAAAATTGGAAAACCCTTTTACCTTTCCATTCAGGAATATTGATAAAAGGAGCATCCTCTCTCGGTACTGGGAAAACCTCTTTCTCACAGGCCCAATTCGAAATAAAGACCAAAGATCGCGGGTCATTCACCTTCTCTTTCATAAGAGCTTCCATATCGCGCCCTATTACGACTAGACGATCAGCGGATGAGTAAATGAAAGAAAAGAGACGACGTAGAAGCCGGTAGGCAATACTATCTTTCTTCAGAACGCCCGCCGGCACCAAGTTCTCGGGAAACACATCATGCACCAGCAGCACCCACTTGAAACCGAGGGCATACCTTAGCAAGGGAAACGTCATCAGTAGAAGAGCAGGGTTGGTTCCACTCAATACCACATCTCCTCGTCTGGCACGAGAAGTCAATTTTACTGAGAACAGAAACGCCTGAAAAATCTGCGCTAATCCTCTAGAAAGGAGCCTATTCTTATTGCTCCTCGGAAACTTAAAGCATTCTTGCTCAACGGAAGGTGAAACCACAGGCGGGGTTTCACCTGCGGTCAGCGGGAAAATTACGGTTAGCCCACCAAACTCCCGCTGCATCTTTCCTATTATCTTCTCCCAATAGTATCCCGTGGAGTTCTGATTGGCACCGACATACTCAGAAACCACAAATATCCTTGCCATCAACTCCACGCCTCAAGTTAATATTTTTTCCAGACAGTTCGCATGACATAGTCCCGATAGCTATGAACTATGCGAACAATCTTTTCAGAAACGTTGGGCATGCTATAGTCAGCGACCAAGCGTAACATGCGCTCTGCGTCGCGCCTCTGTCCCTCCAACACCTCGAGTGCTTGTAGTACTCGATCCGAATCCAGTCCGACCATCATCACCACAGCCTCTTCCATGCCTTCTGGGCGTTCATGAGCCTCACGAATATTCAAAGCGGGAAAATTCAGTATTGAAGACTCCTCACTGATGGTCCCACTGTCAGAAATAACTGCCTTGGCTGTAATTTGCAGTTTATTGTAATCCTTAAAGCCGAGGGGTTTCAGCAGTTTAATACCCTCGTGAAACTTTGCCCCCGTCGCCTCAATTCTCTTTTTTGTTCTAGGGTGAGTTGATACGATGACGGGCAGCGAGTACTTTTCTGCCACAGCGTTGAGCATAGAAACCAACTTCAAGAAATTCTTATCCGAATCTATGTTTTCCTCTCGGTGCGCACTCACGACAAAGAACCGCTCTGTTTTCAACCCGAGCCTTTCAAGAATATCGGAGGACTCGATCCCGTCACGATAGTGCTCGAGAACTTCGAACATAGGGCTACCAGTCTTGATAACCATGTCTGGAGAAAGTCCTTCACGCAAGAGATAATCACGCGCAATTGTACTATAGGTCAAATTTACATCAGCTGTATGATCGACAATGCGCCGATTTATCTCTTCAGGCACACGCATATCGAAACAGCGATTGCCTGCTTCCATATGAAAGGTCGGTATCTTACGCCGTTTTGCAGGCAGTACCGCCATACAACTATTGGTATCACCCAGCACGAGCAGCGCATCGGGATCTATTTCGCCCAGAACACGATCGACTGCGATTATTACATTCCCTATCGTTTCAGCCCCGGAAGACCCGGCGGCGTTTAGAAAATAATCCGGCTTTCTTATACCGAGGTCCTGAAAAAATATTTCATTAAGTTCGTAATCATAATTCTGTCCAGTATGGACAAGTACATGATCGCAGTACTGATCAAGCTTCGCCATGACCCTAGACAAGCGAATAATCTCAGGACGAGTTCCAACAACCGTAACGACTTTTAGCTTCTGCATTGTTATCTCACTATACCTTACGCACCTTCGCCTACTGAACAAGCGTAGGTATCCGGATTTTCCCGATCAAATACTTCGTTAGCCCACAACATGACTACCATATCGTCAGTTCCGACATTAGTAATGTCATGAGTCCATCCAGGTACTGTTTCGACAATTTCTGCCTTTTCACCATTAGTGCAAATTTCGTAAAATGCCCCGGTCAGGATGTTTCTAAACTTGAAACGTGCCATCCCTTTGATAACCAGAAACTTTTCGGTTTTCGAGTGATGGTAATGCCCGCCCCTGGTAACACCTGGATGAGCCGTAAAAAACGAGAACTGGCCAGAGTCCGCGGTCTTCAGCATCTCGACGAATGTGCCACGCGGATCCGAATGCATTGGCACGTCGTAACTAAAACTATCTTCTGGCAAGAAACTTAGATAAGTCGAGTACAAGGCGCGCGTCAATCCCGAGCCAACCCTTGCGGTAGTCAGTGACTTTCGACTATTACGAAACTCATACAATTGTTCTGCGAGCTCACCAACAGAAATCTGATACTGGGGCTCGACCTGTAGTGAAACTGCATTGGATAGCTTCCCATCCATGACTTTCATGAAGGTGCGAACCACATCATCTATGTATACAAGAGTGATCTCTGCCGAGGAATTGTTAATTTGAATCGGAATATCTCGAATAATATTATGACAAAAAGTCGCAACCGCTGAATTATAATTCGGACGCGACCATTTACCGAATACATTAGGAAGGCGAAATATGTAGACAGGACAACCAATATCCTCACCTAGCACTTGGAGATGCTCTTCTGCGGCTCGCTTGCTTAAACCGTACTCATTATCCACCTCAGCCTGAATGGATGAAGTATAAAGAAGTGGTATGGCTCGTCCATTGGACCTTACCGCCTCACACAGAGCATACGTGAGTTCGGAATTCCCGATCTTAAACTCTTCTGGTTTTTCCGGACGATTGACCCCGGCAAGATGAAAAATAAAATCGACGGAACGAATTAGCTCAGGCAAATTACCAACACTACTCTCGCGGGTGAATGGCACCACCTCGATACCACCCCGCTCTGCAAGATGAGCGCACAGATTCCTTCCAACAAATCCATTCGCGCCAGTTACAAGAACTTTCATCGTTTATTCCTCTGGACTGGCACTCTCGCCACGCTGAATAGCACGAATGAAATCCAACTTCAGCAACAGCTTTTTCATTCCTTCGATATCCAGACGTTTGGTATTATGAGAATTATAGTCCTCTGTATGAGTAATTTTTTCCTCGCCTTGCTCCACAAACTTACTATAGTTCAGATCACGCAAATCTGGGGGGATACGATAATAGTCACCCATGTCTTCAGCACAGGCCATTTCCTCTCGACTAAGAAGCGCCTCATAAAGCTTCTCTCCATGACGCGTACCTATTACATTGATAGGATAACCATTCTTGCCAAGCAATTGAGTAAGCGCATGAGCCAGCACCTCGATGGTTGCAGCCGGTGCTTTCTGTACAAAAAGATCTCCATTGGTACCATGCTCGAAAGCATAAAGCACAAGGTCTACGGCATCCGTAAGCGTCATCATGAAACGTGTCATGTTTGGATCAGTGATTGTGAGAGGCTGGCCTGATCGCATTTGCTCGATAAAGAGAGGAATGACCGAGCCCCTTGAAGCCATGACGTTACCATAACGGGTGCCACAAATTACGGTAGGAGTGCGTTCCAGGTTTCGAGACTTGGCGACCATGACCTTTTCCATCATGGCCTTTGAAATACCCATGGCATTGATTGGGTAAACTGCCTTATCCGTACTCAGACAAACGACTTTTTTGACGCCATTCTGGATAGCAGATTCGAGGACATTTTCCGTTCCGATGACATTGGTCTTCACAGCCTCCATCGGGTAGAACTCACAAGAGGGAACCTGTTTCAATGCAGCCGCATGGAAAATGTAGTCCACACCGCGAGTAGCATTCAGAGTGCTTTGATAGTCGCGGACATCTCCAATATAAAACCTCAACTTGGGGTGAGCATAGCACTTACGCATATCATCTTGCTTCTTCTCATCCCGACTGAATACACGTATTTCACCAATATCTGTATCCAGAAAACGCTTCAAAACGGCATTTCCAAAGGAACCAGTTCCACCGGTAATTAACAGAACAGAGTTCTTATCCATACACCACCTCTTTACTAATGTGTTCAACGTCCCTTTTCCGCCTCAAAATATAAAGAAAGCGAAAAACAACGAGCCAGAACAATGCAGCCCCTACCGGATGGAAAAGCCCACCGCCGCTAAAGACATAATTAACGAACCAGATTATAAATGCAGAGCATAAGAAGCCTAACTCTGTACAAGCTGTTTTTCTTCGCCGGAAGACAAGCAAAAATACAGAGTAGACAAAAAGCAACAATAGCAAAAGAACAGCCAAGCCACCAAAAATGAAACCATAGATGCAAAGCAGCTCGACAATACCATTGTGCGCCATTGGATATTGCGCATACCCTAGAACCCCCCCAGGGCAATCGCATGAACGCCTGCCGATTT
>NZ_KV813382.1:0-24608 GCF_001813645.1 Pseudomonas sp. HMSC063H08 | reverse complement strand
GGGTGGGTCAATTTTCCATCAGCGCCAACACATGGACCACTTCCAGTGGATCGTCGCGCTGACCCGGATCATGTCCGCGGTGTTCCGCAAGGGCGGCGACTGCACCTTCCTGGTGGAGGAACTGAAGGCGGTATTCGACCCGCGTGGCGGCTACCTGAAGAAGGGCGGCGTCTACATGCCGTCGATCGTCGCCGAGATCGGCGCAGTGCTGGAGCGCCATCTGATCGCCATCGGCATGCTCGAAGGCCATGCGCTGGACGAGACCCAGCTCAAGTACCTGGCCGAGAAGCGTGCCGCCTACGAGGCGAGCCAGGGTGCGGTGGCGGTCGAGCCGGGCGAGGGTTTCCCGGCCGGCGCGCAGCTGTGCAACAAGTGCAACACCCAGGCGGTGGTGCAGATGGACGGCTGCGCGACCTGCCTCAATTGCGGCAACTCCAAGTGTGGTTGATCCGGTTTCGCTGATTCGCGAGCCGGCTTCGTCAGGCCCCCCTTTACCAGGGCAATCGCATGAAGAGAACCGTTCTCGTTCATACGATCAAAACACAGGCTTTTGTGAAGGGAGACCCCCTCGTCGTTAGCGTTACCACTCTCATGGAAGCTATCCAGCGTCTGGTATTGGATACGGAGGCGCGGGTTGGCACCCCTCACTCCTGCCGGCGCAGCGCTCAGACCGCCACCAGATGATCCTCGCCGACCGCGTCGAAGCGCTGCGGCGGCGCCCGGAAGCCCTGCGGCTTGATCGGATCGGGCGCCTCGAAGGCCTCGAGCAGCGCCTTGAAGTCGCGCCGGCGGTCGACGTCGGGCATGGGCACCGCCTCTAGCAGGCGCCGCGTGTAGGGATGCCGCGGATTGTGCAGCACCTGGTCGCGGCGACCGATCTCGACGATCTTCCCTCCATACATCACCGCCACCCGGTGACAGATGCGCTCGACCACCGCCAGGTCGTGAGAGATGAACAGGTAGCTCAGACCATGCGTCTCGCGCAGCCGCTCGAGCAGTTCCAGCACCTGCGCCTGCACCGAGACGTCCAGCGCCGAGACCGATTCGTCGGCGATGATCAGCTTCGGGTTGAGCGACAGCGCGCGGGCGATGCAGAGGCGCTGGCGCTGGCCGCCGGAGAACTGGTGCGGGTAACGGGTCATGGCGTCGGCGGCCAGGCCGACGTCCTCGAGCAGCGCGGCGACCCGCTCGCGGCGTTCGGCCAGCGGCAGGCGGTCGTGAATCAGCAGCGGCTCGCCGACCAGTTCCAGCACCGTCTTGCGCGGGTTGAGCGCAGCGTAGGGGTCCTGGAAGATCATCTGCACGTCGCGCCGCACGGCCTGTAGCGCCTCGCCCTGCAGGCCGTTGAGCTCGCGGCCGTCGAGCTTCACGCTGCCCTGGTAGGCGAGCATGTTCATCAGCGCCTTGCCGGTGGTGGACTTGCCGCAGCCGCTCTCTCCCACCAGCCCGAGGGTTTCGCCCTGGCGCAGGGTGAAGCTGACGTGCTCCACCGCGTGAACGTTGCGCACCGGTTCGAGCCAGCCGCCACGCACCGGAAAGCGCACGCACAGGTCGTTCACCTCCAGCAGCGGTGGGCGTTCACCGAGCGCCTCGGGCTCGCCGGCGCTGCCCAGCACCGGCACCGCGGCGAGCAACTTGCGCGTATAGGCCGCGGCGGGCGCGGCGAACAGCTGGCGCACCGGCGCCCGCTCCTCCATCCGCCCCTGGTTCATCACCACCACTTCGTCGGCCATCTCGGCGACCACGCCCATGTCGTGGGTGATCAGCAGCAGGCCGGTGCCGAAGCTCTGCTGCAGCTCGCGCATGAGTTCGAGGATCTGCGCCTGGATGGTCACGTCCAGCGCGGTGGTGGGCTCGTCGGCGATCAGCACGTCCGGTCGGCAGAGCATCGCCATGGCGATCATCACCCGCTGGCGCATGCCGCCAGACAGCTCGTGCGGGTACTGCGCCAGGCGCTTCTCGGCGTGCGGCATGCGCACCGCGTCGAGCATCTCGCGGGCGCGCCGGGCGATCTCGCGGCGCCCCAGCGGCTCGTGCCGGCGCAACGTTTCCTCGAGCTGCTGGCCGACCGTCATCAGCGGGTTCAGCGAGGTCATCGGCTCCTGGAAGATCATCCCCAGGCGCTTGCCGCGCAGCGGCTGCAGCTGCCGCTCGGGCAGGCCGAGCAGGTCGCGGCCCTCGAAGATGATCGCCCCGCCGGGCACGCTGGCGGCGCGCGGCAGCAGGCCCATGATCGCCAGCGAGGTGAGCGACTTGCCGCTGCCCGATTCGCCGGCGATGCACAGCGTGCGGCCGCGTTGCAGGGCGAAGCTCAGCTCGTCGACCACCCGCCTGGGGCCAAAGTCGATGGTCAGGCGTTCGACGGAGAGCACGGGGCGGTCGGGGGATGTCGAGGTGTTCACGGCGGTTCTCTGTAGATGTTCTGGCAGGAGCGAGGGACGCCAGCGCCTTTCACGAGCAAGCTCGCTCCTGCGAGGAAGGGCGTCGCCGTCAGGCGAACACCACCTTCGGCACGTAGAAGGACACCACCCAGTTGGGCAGGTCGACGATCTCGCTGATGCGCAGGTCGCCGCACACCGAGCAGAGCATGTAGGCCTGTTCGGCCGGCATCCTGTGCTCGCGGCAGAGCCAGTCGATGGCGCTGCTGACCGCGCCGCGGGCGGCCTGCATCAGGTCCGGGCCAATCCCGGTGAAGGCTTCGTAGCCGGTGCCGTCGAGGTGCCGGGTGACCGGCCCGGGAGTGCTGAAGCGCGGCGCGGCGAGCTTCTCGCCCTTGATCAGGTCGAGCGTGACCACGGCGTTCATCCGGCTTTCGATGGCCGTGCCGCAGACCTCGCCGTCGCCCTGGGCGGCGTGGGTGTCGCCGATGGAGAGCAGCGCACCTTCGACCTCCACCGGCAGGTACAGGGTGGTGCCGGCGGCCAGGTCGCGGATGTCCAGGTTGCCGCCGACGCGCCGCGGCGGCACCACCGAGTGCAGGCCGGGTTCGGCCGGGGCGACGCCGATGGTGCCGGCGAAGGGCTTGAGCGGTATCCGCGCGAAGTCGCCGAAGGCGGCCGGCGCCAGGCTCTCGGTGTCGTACTGCCAGAGCGCCAGGGCCGGTTCGAGGAACTGGTCGGCGAGCAGGCCGAAGCCGGGGATGTTGGCGGTCCAGCCGAAGCCGGACGGCTTGAAGCTGTCGATGGTGACCTTGAGCACGTCGCCGGGCATGGCGCCTTCGACGAACACCGGGCCGCTGACCGGGTTGATCCGGTCGAACGGCATGCTGGTGACGTCGGCGACGACGGAGTCCTTGGTGAAATGGCCGTTGGACGAGTCGTGGCATTCGAACTCGAGGGTAGTGCCGGGCGCCACCCGCTCCACCGGGGTGAAGCTGTTGTCCCAGCCGAAGTGGCTGTGGACGCTGTGAATCGTCTTGACCAAGCAGTTCTGACACATGGGGCGAGGCCCTCCTAGCAGGTCCGCGGCAGCGGGACGGCGAGCGCCCGCTGCCCGGCGGTTATTTCACCGAGATGTAGTCGTAGTTGACCGGCACGTGCACCGGGTCGACGTAGAGCGCGTCGTCGCCGGCCATGCGCGCCGAGCGCACGGTGAAGCGCTGCTCGTTGAAGATCGGTACCCAGGGCGCGTCGGCCATCGCCTCGAGGAACACCTCCTTCCACAGCGCGATGCGCTCGGCTTCCTGCGCCGGGTCGGCCATGGCATCAGCCTGCGCGGCCTTGGCATCGAGCGCCTTGTTGCAGTACAGCGCCCAGTTCCAGCCGCCATCGACCGCCCCGGCGCAACCGAGAATCGGCCCATAGAAATTCGACGGATCCGGGAAGTCGGCGATCCACCCCATACCGCCGGACCAGACCATCGGCGCCTGGTTCGGCTCGCTGCCGGCGGCGATCACGTTGGCCTGCGCCAGCGACTTGATCTGCGCGCGGATGCCGACCTTGGCCAGGTCCTGCTGGATCGACTGGGCGATGCGCGGCTGCGGGTCGGTGTTCATTACGAACAGCTCGGTGTCGAAGCCGTCGGCGAAGCCGGCCTCGGCGAGCAGCTTCTTCGCGTCCTCGACATCGTAGGCGTAGCCCTGGTAGTCCTCGGCGTAGCCGGGCATGGCCGGCGGCAGCGGCTGGTTGGCCGGGGTGGCGCGGCCGTTGATGATGCGCACGATGCGGTCCTTACTGATGGCCATGTTCACCGCCTGGCGCACCTTGAGGTTGTCGAACGGCGGCAGCGTGGTCTTCAGCGTCAGGTAGCCGGTGTGCAGCTGGTCACCGACCACCAGCAGGTCCTTGTACTTCGGGTCCTTGCGGAACTGCAGGAACTTGGCCGGCGGCACGCCGTCGCCGGCGATGTCGACCTCGCCCTTCTCCAGGCGCAGCAGGGCGACCATGGGCTCCTGGCCGACCTCGAAGGTGATGCCGTCCAGACGCGGGATGCCGGCCTTGTAGTAGTCCGGATTCTTCTTGAACACCAGCTTCTGGCCCAGCTGCCAGTCGGCCAGGGTGAAGGCGCCGGTGCCGACCGGGTGCTTGCCGAAATCGGCGCCCCATTTCTCGGCCTCTTCCCTGGGCACCACCGAGGCGAAGTTGATCGCCATCACGTGTAGGAAGGTGGCGTTGGGCGCGCTCAGGGTGATCTTCACGGTGTAGTCGTCGAGCACCTCAATGCCGCTCAGGGTCTCGGCCTTGCCCTCGGCCATGGCGTCGAAGCCGGCGATGGAGTTGAAGAAGCCGGCGCCCGGGCTCTGGGTCTTCGGGTTGACGGTGCGCTCGAGCGAGTACTTGACGTCCGCGGCCTTCATCTCGCGGCCGTTGTGGAACTTTACGCCCTTCTTCAGGGTGAAGGTGTAGACGGTGCCGTCCTCGGAGATGTCGTAGTCCTCGGCGAGGTCCTTCTCCAGCTCGGTGGTGCCCGGCTTGTAGTCCATCAGGCCGTCGAACAGGCTCTTGATCATCGACCAGTTCTGCCAGTCGTAGCCGATCGCCGGGTCTAGCGTGGCCACGTCGTTCTGGTAGGTCACCACGATGTCGCCACCGGCCTTGGGCTCGGCGGCCAGCAGCGGGCCGGCGAACAGGGTGGCCGCGATGGCCAGGGAAATTGCCTTGCGCTTCATGCTCCTTGCCTCTTTCTGGTTAGTGTTTCTTGACGTCGATGCGCGGATCGACCAGTGGAACGGTGAGGTCCGCGATCAGGTTGCCGAGGACGATGGCCAGTGCCGACACGGTGGTCACGCCGACGATCACCGGGATGTCCACCTGCTGGATGGCCTGCCAGGCGAGCTGGCCGATGCCCGGCCAGCCGAACACCGACTCGACCACCACCAGCCCGCCCATGAAAATGCCGATATCGATGCCGATCATCGGGATCACCGGGACGATGGCGTTGGGCAGCACGTGGCGGGCGATCACCCGCAGCCGGCTCAGGCCCTTGGCGCGGGCGGTGCGGATGAAGTCCTGGTGCAGCACCTCGATCATCGAGGAGCGTGTCATGCGCGCGTACCAGCCGCTGCCGAGCACGCCAAGGGTCAGCGCCGGCAGCAGCAGGTGCTCAACGCCGCCGTAGCCACCGAGCGGGAACCAGCCGAGCTTCACCGCGAAGAAGTAGAGCGCGAGCATGGCGGCGATGAACTGCGGCGCCGACACGCCGACGAAGGAGAAGGCCATCAGCAGCTTGTCGGCGAAGCCGCCGCGGCGCAGCGCGGCGATCACCCCGAGGCCGATGCCGATCAGCAGCTCGAAGCCGATGCCGGCGGCCATCAGCTGCAGCGAAGGCTTCAGCCGTGCGCCGATCAGCTCGGCCACCTCGCTGCGCTGGATGTACGAGCGGCCCAGGTCGCCCTGTACCAGGCCGGCCAGGTAGCGCCCGTACTGCACGTAGAACGGCTGGTCGAGCCCGAGCTGGGCGCGGATGCTGGCCACCACCTCAGGGGTCGCGCTGCGCCCGGCGATTTGCCGCGCCGGGTCGGCCGGCAGCATGAACAGCAGCAGGTAGGTGATCAGGGTGACGCCGAGCAGGATCAGCAGCGAGTAGCCGAGGCGGCGCAGGATGAAAGGAGCCATCAGCGTCTCCCCGACAGGGTCGGGTCGAGCTCGTCGCGCAATGCGTCGCCCACCAGGTTGAAGGCCAGCGACAGCAGCACGATGGCCGCCCCGGGAAAGAACACCAGCCAGGGCGCCTCGGTGAAGTAGGTCTGGCTCTCGAAGATGATGTTGCCCCAGCTCGGCGTCGGCGGCTGTACGCCCACGCCGAGGAACGACAGGGTCGCCTCCAGCAGCACGGTTGTGGAGATGCCCAGCGTGGCCCAGACCAGAATGGTAGGCAGCAGGTGCGGCAGCAGGTGGCTGAACAGGATGCGCCGGGCGCTGGCGCCGAGGGTGCGCTCCACCGCGACGAAGTCGCGCGCGGCCAGGGCCACCGTCTCCGAGTAGATCACCCGGGCGATCTGCACCCAGTTCACCATGGCGATCACCAGCGCGACGATCCACACGCTCGGCTGGAAGATCGCCGCCAGCGCGATCGCCAGCAGCAGCGCCGGGAAGGCCATCATCAGGTCGGTAAAGCGCATCAGCACGCTGCCCAGCCAGCCGCGCACGAAGCCGGCGGTGAGCCCGACCAGGGTGCCGATCAGCACCGCCAGGCCGTTGGCAACCAGGCCGATGAAGAGCGAGGTGCGCGCGCCGTAGACCAGCCGCGAGAACAGGTCGCGGCCGAGCAGGTCGGTGCCCAGCCAGTAGGTCGAATCCGGCGGCAGCGGCGCGCCTTCCAGCGACAGGCCCTCGATGTACTGCTCGGAGGGGTCGTAGGGGCTGAGCCAGGGAGCCAGCACGGCGAAGGTCACCACGGTCAGCACGAACAGCAGCGACAGCGCCACCGAGGGGCGCCGCAGCAGCGCCAGCAGGATGTTCATCGCTGCCGCTCCTGCCGCGGATCGGCGCCCAGGCGGTCGACCTCGAATTCGGCACAGAGCGCCTCGACGCTGCGGTTGAGGCGCATCGACAGCTCGCGCAGTTGCTCGTAGGCCTGCTGCTCGGTCAGCGTCCGCTCCACCATCAGCCGCGCCAGGGTGCGCGCCAGCAAGGGCCCGGCCTCGACCCGCCGGGCCAGCGCCGCCTGCTGCCGGTTCGCCTCGGCCAGCCGAGCGCGCAGCCCGATGGCCATCATCAGCGTGGTGTACACCGAGCCCTGGGTGATCGGCTTGTTCAGTAGTGCGGTGACGCCGAGCTCGATGGCGCGCTGGATCTGCGACAGCGTCTCGTGGGCGGTGAGCGCGATCAGCGGCACGCCGGCGGCCTCGAGTCGGGCCAGGGTCGCCGGGCTGGCGAAATGCTCCAGTTCGACGATGGCGGCGAAGCAGCCATCGAGCGCCGGCAACGTGTCGGCGGCCACCGCCTCGGCGGTGATGCCCAGGCGCCGCAGGCTCTTATGCAGGCTGGCCAGGGTGCGCTCGTCGCAGTCGACCAGCAGCAGCCGGCCGTTCTCGAAATCGGGACGCGACAGGGACTTCATTTGACGATCCTCAGGTGCTGCCGGGGGACCTCGTGACGCAGCGCCTGGAAGGCGCCGAGGTCGGTGGCGGTGAGGTAGGGGTCGGCGGGCAGCGCTGCGGCCTCGCTGTGCAGCAGCTCGAAGCGGCCGGCGCGCAGCTCGGCGATGTGGCAGGGCAGGCTCGAATGGTTGTTGCGCGACGACACCCGCAGCTCGCCGAGCACGCCGGGCAGCGGATGCCGGTAGAGGTAGTCGCAGATCACCTCGGGCGCGTCGCTGCCGGTGTGCTGCAGGGCCTCGGCGAAGGCGTGCACCGCCACGTAGGCGCCGGTGTAGTAGTGCGAGCAGCGGTCGAGCCCGTGCACCAGTTGCTGGCACCGGCTGAATTCGGCATGCACGCTCTCGAAGAACGGACCGCAGGACAGCAGGCGCAGGTTCGGCCGCTCGCCGACCTCGCCCAGCTCCGCCTCGGTGAGGTTGCAGCTGAGCACCGGCAGGCGGATGCCGGCCTGCGCGCAGGCGGCGTCCAGCTCGCGCAGGAAGGCGTAGGAGGACTCGCCCACCAGGTTGTTCAGCACGAACGAGGGCGCCTGGCCCATGAGCGTGGGAATCGCCTCGGCGAAGCCGGTGCCGCCCAGGTGCACGTACTTCTCGCCGAGCACCCGGCCGCCGGCCAGCTCCAGCACCTCGCGGGCGATCCGGTTGCTCTCCCAGCCCCACACGTAGTTCGAGCCGATCAGGTAGCCGCGCGCGCCGAAGGTGGCCAGCGCGTAGCGCAGCAGCGGCACCAGCGTCTGGTTCGGGCAGGCGCCGAGGTAGAGCACGCTCTCGCTGCTCTCGAAGCCCTCGTAGGGGCAGCCATACCAGAGCAGCCCGCCCTGCTGTTCCAGGTCGGGAATGATTTCCTTGCGGCTGGCCGAGGTGATGGTGCCGAACAGGTGCCGCACGCCCTGCTGCATCAGCGCGGCGGTTGCCTCGCCGTAGCGGCTCAGCTCGCCACGCGGGTTGCAGTGGGTGGCGGCCAGCTGGAAGTCCAGCTGCGGGTCGGCATTGATCTCGGCCAAGGCATCGCGGGCGCCAGCCAACGCATGGCGGGCCATCCGGCGGTAGGTGCCGTCGGTGGAGAGCAGCAGGCCGATGGGCAGTGTTCGACGCATTTTTCCGTGTTCCCAGAAACGAAAAAAGCCCGATCGACCAGCAGGCTGGTGGATCGGGCTTCATTACCCGGCGCCCGGGGGCGCGAATGGTCACAAGGCTTACGAGGCAGAGCCCGGCTTGCAGTGGATGCGCTTGCCCATGAAAAAAGTATGCCAGATCGCCAACAACGGCCCTGGGCAGGCGGTGGGGCGACGCCCAGCCGCCCAGCCCGCACCACAACAGGTCGCACAATCGCTGTCACGCGCCAGCCTGGTGCGAAATGCATGCAGCCGCTCAAGCCTCGCCGGGCCCGCAGGGTGCGCCGTGCGCACCGCGTATCCATCAGCGCATCACGAAACGCCACTTCTCGCTGTCGAGCGACGACGAATGCCGTGAGGCGATCCTCGCAAGCGTTGCGTTGTTCGCATCGCAGTGCCGTGCAGCCCGCAGAAACTGCAATCTTCCAGGGCACCGACGCAGGGCAATCGCTTGAAGGCTGGCCAAGCCCGAGAAGTGCAGCGCGATAGGTATCGGAGGTGGATGCAACCAGGCGGCGGGTCTTGATACCTCCCTTCTTGCCAGTGGGGTCGAGCCGAAACAGGTTGAGGACATTCAGCTAATCCACCGGCAGTTCATTGATAGGTCATCGAGACTTCGCTCCGTAGCCACCGTGGCTGCACTCGTCTACCGCAAAATGTCGGTGGCAGTCCTGCAAAAACCACTGACCCGCCACAAGCGCTCACTGGGGCACCTCCGCCGAACTAGCCAAATACACCCTCGTGACGACAGAACTCTCCGCCAAATCGCCCATATCCAGCGTGCGCCTCCGGAATAGATCACTAGACCTCGACTGGTCTAGTCTTTCACTCACTCTATTCGAATGACATTGCAAGCTATATAACGAATAGCCGGCCAGAGATTGGCACCGATTGCCTAGGGAGAGAGGCGAATGATTGAGTCAATACGGATAGTGGGGGTGGCTTCGTATGGACAAGAGGTACAAGCGCTTGATGGGCTGACGAAGTTCAACTTTATCTACGGTGCCAATGGGTGTGGCAAAACCACAATTTCCAGGGTGATCGACAACCCCACTCGTTATCCGAGTTGCCATGTTGGCTGGAAGAGCGGCGTGCCCCTTCAGGCTATGGTCTACAACCGCGACTTCGTTGCACGTAATTTCGGCCCTTCCGCAGAGCTCAAAGGCATCTTCACCCTCGGTGAAAAGAACGTCGAGAATGTTGCCAAGATCGCGGCACTCAAACAGGAGTCCGGTAGCTGTAGTGGACGCATCAGCAGTCTGAGGGAGACTCTAGAAGGGCTGGATGGTCTGGGAGGAAAACGCAAAGAACTCGCCGATCTCGAGGCTTGGTTTCAGGAGACATGCTGGGCCCAGAAAAAAAAGCACGATAGTGCATTCGCTTTGGCATTCCAGGGCGTACGCAACAATGCCGAGAACTTCAAGGTCCGTGTGCTGCAGGAGCATGCTGGGAATTCTGCAGCATTGGTTTCGTTGGCCGATCTCCAGGAGAAAGCCAAGACCATTTTTGGCCCCTCACCTATGTTGGAGCCCCGCGTCGTATTGCCTTCGTTCGATGCGCTGTTGTCCCACGAATCGAATCCGATCCTGAGCAAGCGCGTTCTGGGCCGGGAAGATGTCGATATCGCGGCAATGATCAAGGCGCTGGGCAACAGCGATTGGGTGCGGCAGGGCCGGGCTTACTTCGATGAGGCGACAGGAGTCTGCCCTTTCTGCCAGCAAGCCACAGAAGCCTCGTTCGCGGCCAGTCTGGAGGCCTATTTCGACGAAACGTTTCTGGATGACAGTCGTGCCATTGATGAACTGGCTAAGACCTATGCCGCGGCGGCCGATCACCTTTTGGCGCAATTGTCCGAGATCCTTAATGCGCCTTCCCGATTCCTCGATGCGGAAACACTGAAGACAGAAGTGGCGCTGCTGGCTTCTCGGATTGCCCTCAATCGTCAGCATCTTGCCGATAAGCAACGCGAGCCAAGCCAGCTCATTGCACTGGAACCTCTGGCTGACGCTCTGGGCGCGATCTCCCAGGCACTGGCGCTTGCCAACGAGCAGATCGAGTCACACAACGCTACGGTAGCTAATCTGGGCAAAGAAAAGCAGCAATTGGCAAGCCAGGTGTGGAAACACATCGTCGCCATCGAGCTGGCGCCCGCATTGCAGGATTGCTCGACGAAGAAGCGAGGGTTGGTGGGCGCGATCACTGCCTTGAACGGAAAGATCGAAGCGGCGGAAGCAGACCGGCGTCAGGTGGAGAAAGAAATAGCTGAGCTGGAGCGTGCGACCACCAGCATCCAGCCGACCATCGATGCAATAAATACCTTGCTAGCCTCGTTCGGTTTTCATGGTTTCTCCCTAGCCAAGGCAGATAGCGGTACCGCCTATGTGCTGCGGCGACCGGATGGTATGGATGCGAAGGAAACCTTGAGCGAAGGCGAACGTACCTTCGTCACCTTCCTCTATTTTTACCATCTGCTCAAAGGCAGCGATTCGGAAAGCGGCGTGACGACTGACCGTATAGTGGTCTTCGACGATCCTGTGTCGAGTCTGGATAGCGACATCCTCTTCATCGTTAGCAGCCTGATCAAGGCGCTGTTCGATGAGGTGCGCCAAGGAACCGGTCACATCAAACAGGTTTTCGTACTGACCCATAACGTCTACTTCCACAAGGAAGTGAGCTTCAACGCCCGGCGCACTGATAGAAACGCGATGCGCAGCGAGGAAACCTTCTGGGTCGTCCGAAAATCCCACCACTCTTCAAGAGTAGAGGCCCACACAAGCAACCCGATAGTCACCTCATACGAAATGCTGTGGGCGGAGGTACGACGGGCCGACCGATCCAACCTTTCAATCCAGAACACCCTCAGACGCATTCTTGAAAACTACTTCAAGATCCTCGGTGGAACCGATACCGACGACATCTGCAACCTGTTCGAGGGGCGTGAGAAGGTCATATGCCGATCGCTTTTTTCATGGGTCAACGATGGTTCCCACTTCGCACACGATGACCTGTATGTCGCTGTCGACGATGCAATGGTGGAAAGCTACCTGAATATCTTCAAGGCGGTCTTCGTCAAATCCGGGCATTTGGCTCACTACAAGATGATGATGCGAGAAGCATACTCAGACGATTCTGAGATCGCGGCCAAAACTCAGGAACAGCAGGCCGATGCACAGGGGGCCGTCCATGCCTGAACAATATGAGGCTTGGATACATTCATACTGCGTAGCAGAGAAGCCTACTCAGCGCTTATGACAGCATCCGATCCGAATCGCCTTATCGCCTCGCTGGTACGGGATCAGGTCAATCTTGACCTGAAAACAGCGGATGTCTGCTTTCTCGCAGGTCTGTACCTGCGAGCGGACAAGGCTGGGCTTGCGTCGTTCGAGGAAGATCTGCTGATCGACCTGTTTGAACAGGTCTGCGATGTCGTCGAACCCGCTGCCGAAAATCCGCGCAAGCGCGCGACGCACGCCATTCAACGATTACGCGAGCAGCGCATGCTGGCCCGAGTTGATGGCGCCGGCATCGTTCGGGCGGGCGAGTATGCGCTGACACGACTTGCTGCTGCGGTTATCGAATACTTTCTGGCGGACGAGGCCCTGACTCGGGAAAGCCTCAGCCTACTGACCGGTACCTTGCGCGCTCAACTTGCCGACATCCTGGCGACAGCCAGGAAGGCCCATAGCGATGAGGATTGGCGTCAGCGCGTGGTCGCCCCCCTGAGGATCACGGTCGGTGACATGGTGGCGGGTATCGAACGTCGGCAGCGGGGGCTTGATGCCCAGCAGGAGGAAATCCAGGCGGAAATCGCTAGCCTGCTGTCGAACGACTGGTTTAGCGCAATCGATCGATGCCAGAGCCTGCTCGACGCAACGACCCACACATTGCGCGAGCTCAATGAAATCCTGCTGCGAGACACACACCATTTCGTTGCGTTGCTCCAGGACATCCAGGCGCTGGCCGTTTCAGCAGAAAATGTCGAAGCCGAGGGAGCCGCACAGCGGGTCATCGAACATGTAGACCGGATCGGAGCCTGGGGCGGTGCACGCCAAAAGGCATGGTCCGAATACTACCAGTATGTACACCGCTACCTGCGCGACGTGGTCAGACTGGATCCTGATCGGGCGCTGAGCCAGCGCTTGCGCGATCAGATTGCGGAGTGGGGAAACAGGCCTTTCCATCTACTAGCTGCGCATGCAGGCTCTATCTGCCTGCTACGTACACTTGAAGCACGCGTCGAGCGTCCGGTGGTGGCCAGGCCAAAGACTGATCGTGAGGCCGAACCAGCCTGGGTGGAAGCTGAAAATGCGCTGGCAGATATCGAAGTGTTGGTGAGTCGGGCGCTCGACGAGGGCGTAGATACCTTGGCGGGGCTAACGGTGCAGGTACTCGCCACGCTGACCGACGATAGCCAATACGTGGCTGCGGGTCGCATCGCTGACGCAGCTGCAAGGCTAGCCCGATTGCGTTCAAGCCGCGAGCGGCTATGGCTAGAAGTGGGCGAACAGCTCGAGGTCGAGGAATGGACTGTCCAGGGCCGGAGGAAAGTGGAGTGAGCGATGCCGTATTCGATTCTCTGGAAGAGGTGATTGTCGACGAGCGATTCCCCGAGGTGGATCTGATGCTGCGACGTGGACGCCATATCGGTCGAGATGATGGCTGCCCCTATGATTACCTGGTGGAGGCACAGGCGCTGCTCGAACCTTTTTATCGGCGTTTCGGTTGTGAGCTGATCCAGCAGAGCGATGGCTATTTCTATTTGCTGCCCAGCGGCGAGCGGCTGGGGCGACGTCAGCTATCCGTCGGCGAAATGCTTATCGGGCAGGTGCTGGCGCTGATGTATCTCGATCCCGCGACTTTGCAGCATGGCGGCATGGCGACACGTGAAGCGCTATTGCAGCGGCTGTCCGGATTACTGGGCACCGATGTGCTGGTGCGTACGCTAAATCCGCGTAGACGCAAGTATGACGAACGCATTGCCGCTGAAACTGTGCGAGGTAAAGCGGACGAGGCGCTGCGTAAGTTAGCTGAGCTGGGTTTCATCGATGTGGTTGATGCGGCCAGATTGCGCCTGCGTCCGGCACTCATGCGCTTTGCCGAGCCAGTTCGCGGGCTCACAGATCCCAGCGACGCCCTAGAGCGGCTGGTTGCGCGTGGAGAGGTATTACTGGGTGATGCTAACGACATGGATGACGATAGCGGCGACGCGGAGGGGGAGGAAATGTTGTCATGAGTCGAACGCGTGCCGATGCTTTAGCCCTGGTCAATTGGAAAGGTGTCTTCTACGAGCGTTATCTACTCGATCGGCATGTCACTGCGCTGGAAGGCAGCAACGGTGCCGGCAAGACCACGGTGATGATTGCCGCCTATGTCGCTCTGTTGCCCGATATGTCCCGCCTGCGCTTCACCAATCTCGGCGAGACTGGAGCGACTGGCGGCGACAAGGGTATTTGGGGACGTCTAGGTGATCCCGGACGCCCTTCCTACGTGGTGGTAGATTTTGCCCTTGCAGGTGCACAGAGGCTGCTGGCTGGGGTGCATCTGGAACGCAAAGGTGAACCCTCCGTGGAGCCTACCCCATTTATTGTCTGGGGCCTCGACCCTGCGATCCGATTGCAAGATCTGCTGCTGGTTGCACAGGGGGGCGTCGAGTCTGTGCCGGAGTTGCAGGAGTTGCGCGACAACGCGGCGCGGCTCGGTGGGCGATTACAATCTTATCCCTCCGCCCGGGAGTACTTCGCCGCGCTATTCGACCAGGGAGTCATGCCACTGCGCCTTGGTACCGACGAGGAGCGTAATAAGTTTAACGATATGTTGCGTACCAGCATGACCGGCGGCATCTCAAGGGTGCTCACTTCGGAGCTACGCTCGTTCCTGCTCAGAGAGCAAAGTGGCCTCGCTGATACCTTGCAGAGGATGCGATCAAACCTGGATTCCTGCCGGCGCACGCGGGTAGAAGTGCAAGAGTCGCGCCGCCTGGAGCAAGAAATCGGCAGTATCTTCGAAGCCGGCCAGGCCATGTTCGCAGCAGCTTTCCTTGCCACCCGTGAACGGGCCGATGAGCTGGCACGCCGGGTAGCCGAGGCGCAGAGCGCACGCGATCAAGCCTTCCAGGCGCAAGAGGGAGCGCGCAGAGTACTCGACGAAACCTTGGCCGAGCTGAATACGCTCGATACTTGCAAAGATGAACTCGACCGCGTACTTGGAACCGCCCGCGACTGGCACGGCAGACTGAAGGACTCCTTAGCGGCGCTACGCAACCTGCAACAATGTGTCTCCCTGCTCGCGGAAGCTGAGACAGCGGCACAACAAGCGGGCAGGCTACGAAGCGAATCTGAAACGTTGCGGACTCGCAATCGCGAGGAACTCAAGCGTGCCCGGGAGGGCTACAAACGCGCTGCCAAGGGGCTCGCCGATCTGCAGCAGGGCATCGAAGAGTTGCATCGCCGGGCTGCTGCTTATCGTCAGGCAATTCGACGGCTACGGGAAGCCGAGGCGCATTTGCAGACCGTACCTTTGCTTCCTGCGCAGTTCGCCGATCAGCTTATGTCGGTACGCCACATGCTCGAATGCGTCGATCAGGAACGTCGGGAGGCAAGGACGCGCCTGTCCGATGCGCTGGAGCATCGTGCGCGTCATGAGCAGCTCATGGAGGCTGTGTGGCGGCTAGCGGGACGGGATGTCGAAATCACCGCTGCGTACGATGTGACCACCGAAGCGGTGCACCGTCATCGGACACTGAGCGTACTTGCCGAGCAGCTTCCCGACATTGAGGCGAAACTGGCCGAAGCGCAACAGCTGCAGGCCCGGCAGGCCCGGGTGTGTGCAACGGCGAGGGAGCTGGGCGTGGTTCTCACCCAGGCGCCTGCCATTGAAGTCGTCGACGCGTTGCTGAGTGATACTGAAGTCGAGCAATCCACACATGAACAGGCACAACGGGCGGCCAATGAAGAACTTGCTGAGCTACGGCGCCGGCGTGAGGAGCTGCAGCAACAGCATCGGCAGTTAATGGCACGCGAGCCGCAATGGCAGACTTTGGCGGAGTGCGCCGTCCGCATTTCCGATCACCTCGATACCCATGTGACGGACCGGGCCAGTCTGGATGCAGCTCGTGCCTGTTTGAGCACAGAGCACGCCGAGGCAGCCCGGGTCGAACAGGGGGCACGGCATGTACAGGAGCAGCTGCTCCGGGACGCACGTGACCTGCTGTCGGCCGGCGGGCCGTTCTCGCCCGCGTTGCTGCAGCTCAAGGACAGGCTCGGCGCCGAGCTGCTGGCTGGCAGCTACGAAGAAGTGGCGATCGAGGAAGCGGCTGTGCTGGAGGCCCGACTTGGCCCCCTGGCACAGGCACTGGTCGTCGATGATCCCGCTGCGGCAGCTCGTGCCTCTGTCGACCGGCCAGAGGAACTGACAGACGTGCTACTGGTGTCACGTGATGCCGATCTCTACCGTCTGGCCGATTCCTCCGACACTACGATGGCTAACGAAGGTGATTTGCTCGTCCAGGAAGGGATTGCCCTGCGTATGTCGCGTATTCCTGCCAAGCCGCGGCTGGGACGGCGTGCGCGCGAGAGACGGGCGGCCGAGCTGCAGGCGCAGGCCGAAGAGAAAACGTTCGAACTAGAGAATGCGAGGAGCCAGCGCCGCACGCTGGAACGGTTGCAGGAGAATGGCGACACGCTGCTCGCCGGGCTGGAGGTCTGGCTGGCAGGTGACCCCGCGGACGCCATCATCGAGGTGCAGCAGGCGATCGCCTTGGTCGGTGAACAGATCGAGCGACAGAGCGACATGGCTGATCGCCATGCTGCGGCTGCACAGGCACTGCAACCCCGTATTGGCAGGCTGCGTTCGCTGTTGGCCGAGGCGATTCTGCTTGATCCTCCTGACCACGGCGAGCGGGCGCAGATACTCAGTGAAAGGGCATCGCAGGCAGGCGAGGCCAGGGACTGGGTTACCGCCAACCAAGAGGATGTTCTGTATGTGGAGAACGGACTTGGTGATTTGCGCCAGCTTCCGTTGTCGGACACGGACATAGAGGATCTGACGCGCCACGCCGACACTCTGGAAGGCCGGCGCCGGCAACTCGATGCAGGGATCGAAGCCCTCGAATACCTGTGCGACAACGCTGAGGCGCTCGCCTGGGAGGAAGCGCCGCGCCGGCTCGAAGACTCGCAGGAATTAATACCGGCCCTGAAGGAGCAACTGAGCGAAGCGGAAGGCTTGCAAGAGGCAGCCGAGGAAAGGGTGAGCCAAGCTGAGGCACGATATGACCAAATTACCGAGCACTTCCAAGAAGTGGAAGGCCGACGTCAAATCGCCAGTCAGGAGCATGCGGCTGCAACGACTCGATTCAACGGGATAGGTATCCCTGCTCCGACGGAAGAAGCGGTAGTGGATGCAGCTAAAGAGGTCGTACGGCAGGAAGAATCGCTGCGTGCTCTAGAGCACCGACGACAGGAATTGAATAGAACCGTCGGTACGCAGCAGGAAGCCCAGCGAGCAGCGCAGGAACGCCTGATCGCAGCCGATGAGAAACTCACCAGCGAGCGCCGTGAGGCCGAGCCTGCAACGAGGCGGTGGAGTGAACTACATGATCGGGCACAGCGCCACGGCCTCATAGGCAATCTACTCGGCAATGATCCCGATGGGCCAGGCGGTATTCGCGGCCATGTCAATCTCGTACAGATCGCGACAGCGCGGCGTGACGTCTTGCTAGAACGGTTACACAACGCACGAGGCGGGGACGCTCTGCTCTCTGAGCTTGAACTGGTACGAAGTCCATCGGCAGACGCCGCTTTCGCTGATCCTATTCTTGAACTCTGGCTGGCTGTGCGCGACTGGCTGCGCCACCGCCTGCCGGCACAGGTGGCCGAGGTCGATGACCCGCGCGAAGCGCTCATCCGGCTGCGTGACCAACTATCTGACCTCGAAGAGCGTCTCGCCCGTCAGGAAAGCGACCTGCGTGGAGCTAGCGAAGACGTAGCACGAGGCATTGACGTACAGATCCGCAAGGCGCGTGGCCAAGTCACTCGCTTGACCAAGAATCTAGAAAAGGTCAGCTTCGGCAGCATTCAGGGCATCCGTGTGCGCATGCAGGCTGTCGAACGTATGGAGCAGATCCTTCGCGCCCTGCGTGAAGGTGCGGCTCAGGAGCTGCTATTCCAGGCGGACATGCCGATCGAGGAGGCGCTCGACGAAATCTTTCGTCGCTACGGCGGTGGACGCTCAGCAGGGCAGCGTCTGCTCGATTATCGGGAATACGTGCATCTGCAGGTGGAGATCCGTCGCAAGTCCGGCACCGAGTGGGAAGTCGCCAACCCGACACGTTTGTCGACCGGCGAGGCGATCGGTGTCGGCGCTGCGCTGATGATGGTGGTTCTCACCGAGTGGGAGCGCGATGCGACCTTGCTGCGCGGTAAGCGCGCTCACGGTTCGCTGCGTTTCCTGTTCTTGGACGAAGCCAATCGCCTGTCGCCAGACAATCTCGGCGTCCTGTTCGATTTGTGTCAGACACTGGATCTGCAGTTGATGATCGCGGCCCCCGAAGTGGCACGTGCCGAAGGCAATACGACTTATCGCTTGGTGCGCCAGGTGACGCCCGAGGGGCGCGAGGAAGTTCTGGTGTTCGGTCGTCGCACTAGGAGCGTAGGCTAATGTGGCAGACGCCGCAGCAGCGCATCGCTCTGCTCGAGTTGCTGGTGCAGGGGACGCTCAAGCGCCGCGCCTCACAGGTGAAAGCGTATGACACTCTGGCAGAGCTATCCTGGATCCGCTCGACCGGCCGGCGTGATCAGATTGCCTTGGTAGAGGCTCGCCGCACTGAACTCGTTGCGCTGCTTGAGCGGGTATGGCCGGACTGGCAGGAAGCGCTGGCGGCACTTACAGCGGGTGGGTTTTCCCCCACGCCTGATGGTTGGACTCGCTTGGAAGATGCGCGCCGCGCAGGGCGGCTTCCGGCGCTGCCAGGACGTCTCAATCGCCGGACTGCAGCCGCGCTAACCGCGCCCCACTCCAAAGCGGTACTCACGCCGCGCCGGCAAGCCGCGCTTGCCGGCACCGAAGCGACCCACGACGGATTGTTACGCTTGCGACCACCGCGTGGATTGGTGGCACAGACCGAGCAGGGTGTCCTGGATCTGTGGAAGCTTGCCCGTATTCTTGGTGAAGCACCGATCCCGGAGCGGGCCTTCCTGGATGGCCTCATCTTGGAAGGTCCCTTGCGAGCGGTCTTGCTGGTGGAAAACTCTGGCGCTTGGCGTGACCTGCCGATGCTGGACGGATGGCTTTTGGCTCATGTCCCTGGCTGGGACATAGCCACTGTTGTGCATCTACTCGCTCAGGTGCAGCCCGAGGTTCCTGTCGTTCACTTTGGTGATCTCGACCCGAACGGCGTACGAATCTTCCTGAAACTACGAGAGCTTCGGTCGGATCTGTGCTGGTTCGTTCCATCCTTCTGGACCGAGTGCGTTGAGCCTAGGAAGTTGAAAAAGCCATGGCCTGCTGGGCTTGATCTTCGTCATGCGCCCAAGCTGGTGCATGATCTCGTGGACAAAGGTCTTTGGTTGGAGCAGGAGCCTTTGGTGGTCGACTCTAGGATGAGAAGTGCTCTTGAGTCGACCATTCAACTAGTCGTCGATTGAGGGGCTCGAAGGACACCGAGTGCTCAGGGATGCGCAACGAGTTGTTCTACCTCGGCGACGATCTCAGCTGCGGTGCAGCCCAGGGGGTTAGCTAGCTTGATCAAGGTGGTGATCGTGGGCTGATTGATGCCCCGTTCCATCAGGCTGACGTAGTTACGCTGCAATTCCGCCTCATGGGCCAATTGCTCCTGGGTGAATCCTGCTTCGACACGGCGTCTGCGCAGGACCTTTCCGAACGCCAATCCGACTTCCACAGATGACTCCCCAAAAGGGAGGACTATCTGGGCGGCGTCATCTCTGGTCTTCACAGTATATTGTGAATTTGGTAAAACGTGACTTTATGGCATGGCGTCACCCTCCAGCGAATTGCAGGGCCGCTTTCCTACACATGCCGTCTTCGCAATCGGCTGTAATTCAGGTGCAAACGATTAATTGCCGATAATTAAGCAGTTAAATAGAAGGATGTTAAAAATATATGAGGATTATTGGCATAGCTGCTTTCGCATCATTTGCAATACTTTTGCAGTCAGGAGCCTTCGCTGGCGAAACTGGAGTTCAGCAGCTTGTTAAAAGATGCGAGTCTGCTTCTAAGGCGCGTGGGACATCACCTGCACTCTGCTCGTGTACGCTGAAGCAGATGCAGGAGTATGGGTTCTCTGATTCGGAGATCGTTAATTTTTCTCGACGAGACTTCAAGCCAAAGGATCTACATGAAGCTGAACGCCATATGGACTACAGCATTAAGGTTCGATTAATAGCAGGGCAGTGCGGCTGATTAGTTTTTCCACAGTCGTCAGTCTAGTCGTACGCCATTGATTATTCGGCTTGCCGTAAAGGATATTATGCGAGGCTTTTCTAGGTTAATTTCATTAGCTTTTGTTAGCTCCATTCTTGCTGGTTGCGGCAGCGAGGATTTCACAGGTGCATATCGTTATAAGATAGCTGGTGGGGAGAGAGTCATTGTTCTCAACGTTCACGGTGATGAGGCCGAGATATTTGGAGAGGACGCGAGAGATGGTCGCATCAAGCCGCTGGTTAAAATGAAAGTTTCAGTAAAAGATAAAAAACTTCTCCTTGACGACGTTAACAGCTCCGAGCGCTTGGCTCTAACGCGAAATGTAGATGAGCAGAGTGTCGATTGTCTAAACTGCAAGGTGCTTGGAATCAATGATGCGGCGGTTTGGAAATATGACCCTCAAGGGCCCTATGACGTAGAGCGGATGCTGAAAGACCAAGCACTTAAGGATGAAAAAGCATTAAATGCCGAACTGCTCAAGATGCAGGAGCAAATTTATGAGCAGGCCAAACGAGACGAGGAAGCAACCAAACTAGGTGCATATGAAGGGGACTGGGTTTATCAGAGGACAACGAAACAAGACCCCTTGATCATTATGACTATCTGGCGCAAAAATCAGATTAAACGCTGGTCGTTCCGATTTGAATCCATGGATCGCATAGGGCAGGAAGCACCAGGGTTCGAGGTCTCAGATGTTGGATTGAAAGTCAAAGTCGGCTCTGAGAACCGCCTATATAGCCTCAGCCCTGATAAGCAGATACTGACCTGCGCGACCTGCAACAGACCTGAGCGCTGGGTCAAAGCTGACCCCAAGAAAGACCTCAGCGATCGCAATTACGCTCGACAGATGGCTGGTAATCCGTAAATCGTAAGAGACCCTGTCCAAATTTGCATTGAACAGGGGCTTATTTCGCTACTGTGCGTATCGGAGTTCTGAAATTTGGGCAATTGCCTCCGATACTCATACCAGTTGAGCCGCTCTCAAGAGGAAGAGAGGAATATCTGAGTGTTTTCCTCCCCAGCCGCCGAAACTTTACACCTGATGCGCTCCATGATTTCTTCTCCAAGCTCGCGTGATGCAAAGTCGAACCTGAGCTGGTAAGACTTTTCGCTGCGCTCGGCTTCCCAATACGAAAGCCCCTGATCAAACTGGATGGTCAGTTGATTACCGGAGCGCAGCTTAAGCTGTAGCCGGCGGTAGTGCGGCAAGGTAGGCAGGCTTAGCACCTCTCCCTCGCGGCCGCAGTACGCCAGAGCCTGGCGGAGGGCCTCATCGCGCTCGCGAGCTGAGTGCCAGTCATGCCGGTACTGCCAAGGCGAGCGATTGTCTTCCCGCTGATATTGTCGGCCTAGGATTCGGATAGCGAAATCTGCATCACTCAGCCGTCCGAGCTCGTGGATCACGCTGACCAGCAGATTCACAACTAGCGGGCTGCATACGTAACGGTCGCTGTAAACCAGTTCTGTAATTGGATCCTTGCCTGTGAGGGCATCATTAATCAGGCCATTGGCCTCAGTACCTAGGTGCTCCCAGAACCGACGAGCAAAGTTGTCGAGCGAGCCATCCAGCTGATTGCCGATCTCGATCTTGATCAAGCCAGGGGGTGGGGCCGGCATGAGATCGGCAGCATTCAAGATGCGCTCTGCCTTGAGGTCGGAGGGGGTGCCTCGGATGATCCGTGCACCGGCCTCCGCTAGATCCCATGTGTGGCCAGGTGCGGCCAGGTTCGTATTGTCGCTAGCCCAGGCAATGCAGCCTTGTGGGCCTTGCAGTGAGACATTGAGTGCCAGCGCCCCGAGATCCGGTATGGAATTGTGTAGGCATATCTGTACTCCGTTGAAGGCTAGCTTTGCCAACCATTCCTTTTGGTCTCTTGGCAGGCTGGAAACGGTACTTTCCAGTAAATGTAATTGCACTAGGTGTCCGACGCTTTCCCAGCTATGCAGTTGATGCCTCAGGCGGCGTGCGACAGCAAGATCCCACTCTTCGGCGGGTGCAGTGAAGTAAATGGCTACGGTCTTCGCGTTGTCGTCCCTAGTAATCGCTCTTTCGACCGCTTCCTGTAGAGTGGCGATTTCTGCCTGGCTTTTCGGACCAAAGACAGCGAGCTCGGCGGGCAGCGCCAGGCCGGCAAGCCAAGTCTGATTGATCCACTCCAGCGCGACGTGACGATTGAGGCGCTCGGCCTCGAAGCGGGTATCGAAACTGAGTAGGCAGTTCTGGCAGGCATGCGAGCAGTTGCAGCTGTCCAGACGAGCGATGACCTTTCGCCACAGGCTGGCTTCATTCAGCCGCTCCGCGGCCTGGGTGGTGTAGCCACCGCTGCGCAGGTCGAACACCTGGATGGCGCGGGTTGGCTGGCCATCGACCTTGATCGGATGGCTTGCGCAGCCCAGCTCTTCGGTTTGTATGCCCAGATCGGCGGCAATCGCCTCGCGCAGCGCCACGGCAATCGAGTAGGCGGTGATATCGTCGTTGAGCAGTTCGCCGCTGGTAGGGTTGCGCAGCACCAGTTCCAGCGCATCGGTCAGGCTGTCATGGCCAAGGTGGACGTTCTGTTTGATCTTCCAGCTGTTGTGGCTGCCGGGGCAGATGTTTGTCCCGTCGCCTTGTTCATTGCTTTTGCCACCGCGCAGGCGGCGGTGCTGTGCCTTCTGGCGGAAAATAGCCGGCAGATACTGTTCATTGGCAGGGGCGGATGCATCGGGATAGCTCAGCATGGGCTCGGCCTTGCCGCACTCCAGGCAGATGGCAAAGCCCTTCTGGTTGGCGCCCGAGGTGTAGTTGAACAGCTGCGCCTGCTGGCTGGCGCGGAACTGGCCGAGTGCCGGGTTGGCCAGGCAGACCCAGCTGGCCGGCACGTTCAGCCAGGGCGCATTGACCGGCACATAGGGGTTTGGGGAGCAATGGAACCAAAAACCAACGTAAGCCCTACCAACGCTTTTCGGTGTCTTCTTCCCAGGCGCCCATCTCGACAAAACAGTTGCGCATGTCGGCCTCCTGGCTGATCTCGGTCAGCAGGTCATGCACGCTCTTGTCCAGCTCATCGTCGCTCCGATACGGAATGGTCAACTCATAGTGGCCGGCATCCAGCCGCTTCATGCCATAGGGCTCCAGGCAGTAGCGCTCAATGTTCTCCGTGGCCCGCTTCCGGCCGCGCACGAACTTGCTGTTATTCACCACCGCGAGGCGCAGGGTGACGGTGGCCACCCGCTCGGCGGCGGGCGGCTCTGCCGGCGACGCGGCCGAAGGCTGCTGGTCGCGTGACCTGGCGCTCTTCTGGTACGCGCCGATCTCGACACCACGGTGGCGCAGGTAGCTGTACAGGGGATGTAAGCCGGAACCCCAGAAATTTCCGTCACCCTAGTTGGGTGGGCTCAACACTCGTGTCACCAGCTACCTTCTGGAGAATCGAGCTCGGCCATCCCTCCCTGGACGGGCATCGCTCGACGATGTTCAACGGCTCCCTCACGGGGCCGTCGTTTTGTGGGGGCTATTCCATCCACAAGTCGTCGAGGTTCTTGAAGTTCCAGAGCGTCGGGTCTTCGGGGCCAGTGATACTGTCCTTGCAACTCGTGGCCGCCAGGTCGATGGTCTGCATCGGGATCGGCTCTCTCGAGCGTAGCGAGAAGAACACGCGAACCTTGGGAGTCAGCAGTGATTCCATTCCCGGCTCAACGACAACGGCCAGACGCTGAGAGGACAGGCGAACCAAGGAGCCGACGGGGTAGATGCCCACGGCCTTGACGAAGGCGTGGAAGATGCGTTTGTCGAAATGGCCCTCCCACTTGGCCATCTGCCGCATCGCCGCGGACGGGTCCCACGGCTTTTTGTAGGCTCGCTCCGACGTCACGGCATCATAGACGTCGCAGATTGCGCCCATGCGGGCCAGGAGTGAAATGGCGTCACCGGCCAAGCGATCCGGGTAGCCGGTTCCGTCGATCTTCTCGTGATGGTGCAGGGCAATGTCCACCACCCCGGGCTCGGCCCCGCCTGCGCGCAGCATCTTTGCGCCCTCCACAGGGTGGCGCTTCATGATGGCGAACTCGGCATCGGTGAGCTTGCCTGGTTTGTTAAGCACTTCCAGCGGCATCGCGGCCTTGCCTAGGTCGTGCATCAGTCCGCCGATGCCAGCCAGGCGCGTTTGCTCCTCGTCTAGATCGAGATGCCGGGCCAGCGATAGCATCAGGGCGCAGACGGCAACCGAGTGCAGGTAGGTGTAATCGTCGTGCGTTTTGATGCGTGCGACGCTGATGAGGGCATGAGGTTGGCGCAGCACCGAGGCAGCGATTTCTCCGACCAGCGGCAACGTCGTGCTTGGGTCGACGGCCTTGCCAAGCCGGGCTTCCTGGAACATGTCCATGACTTGGGACTTGGCCGCAAGACAGAGTTTCCGTGCATAACACATTTCGCTCTCCATTGAGGTTGCGCCGTCACTTTTCTTGCTTAGTGGACTAGACGGCAGAGATTGCTCCTCCGACAATTCTCTGGGCTCTGGGCTCTGGGCTCTGGGCTCT
>NZ_KV813381.1:0-777 GCF_001813645.1 Pseudomonas sp. HMSC063H08 | reverse complement strand
CAGAACATCGACGACATCCCAGCCTCCGGGGCTCCGATGCTGAACATGATCGAGTGGTGGTTGTGCCTGAACATGCCCCCCGACGAAGTAGAGAAGATCTCCAGGTTCCGCGAGCTGTCGCCGGCGCAGAAGTCGATGATGCTCTCGGCCCGCAAGGAAAGCGGCAAATTCACCGAGGGCGTGCTCCTGGCCAAGGGCAAGGAATACCTCGTCCGTGTGGTTCCCCCGAGTCTCTACCTGGCCCTGGCCATGACCGAAAACGAAGAAAAGAACCAGCGCTACAACATCATGCAAGCCACCGGCTGCGACGAGCTCGAGGCGGCCTTGCAGGTCGCAGCGGATCTCGACAAGGCGCGCGGCCTGCCACCCTTCCCCATTATTTTCCCAGACCAACCGGCAGTGGAGTGCCAGGACGAATGAGAGCTCTGAATTCGCTGACCCAGAACCTGATCGACAACCTGACCCAGATCCTGCAGAACCCCGAAGAGGATGCCCTGCAGACGCTCAGGATATGCGCTCCTGTACTGATAGAGGAGCTGCAGCAGATTCAACTGAGGGCAGTCGATCGCCGGGATATCGTCCCGCAGATAAAGCAGCTCCTAGATGAATGGCTGCAACACCATCCACAGCCTGATACGGCCCAACAGGCGCTCATCGAGGCCGTGGACCGCGCGGAAATCCTACAGCGGAGGCAAGCGTGAGGCTGTTGAAGGGCGGCTGGCCAGCGAAACGATTTCAAGGTCCCGCCCTGCCCTGGGCGGGGCTGCTGCTGATCTT
>NZ_KV813380.1:0-257 GCF_001813645.1 Pseudomonas sp. HMSC063H08 | reverse complement strand
TCCACCTTGGCGGACTCGATGATCACCGAACCCACATGAGCCACCGCTTTCGCGCGCTCGATATCCAGGGGCTTGTCTTCGTCAAGCAACCCTTCGATGGTGGCAAAGAGGTGATTACGCAGATCCTCAATCTTGTTCTTCATGCTCGACCTCCTGAATGGTGCGCTTGAGCTTGCTGATGACGCGGATTGCGCTCTTCAGCTCAGGTGGATAGCGATGGATGGAGTTGCGGCGCATGCGTTCGGCCCGGGTGATGA
>NZ_KV813379.1:0-1097 GCF_001813645.1 Pseudomonas sp. HMSC063H08 | reverse complement strand
ACCGCATGAGCCAGGCTGTGGGCGGTCTTGCAGACTACGTTGCGGGGAAACTTGCCCTTCGCGGCTTTCTCCACCGAGCTGTTGTAGCAGAGATAGAGGATTCTCAGGGTAGGGTTCGCCTTGGCAAAGCCCACCAGGGTGGTCGTCTTGCCAGTGCCGGCGAAGGCCCGCACCAGGATCTTCGATGCCTTCGACTGGATGATCGGTGACTGTTCGTGAGTCCACTGCATAGGTGTCTCCGGAGATACGAGGGCTTCCAGATTGGTAGGTGTCTGGTTAAACAGGGGGGCTGTGGCTGTGGAGCTAGTCAGGGCATGGCATCATTTGTCGTTCGTCTCCCTGAAGGCATCGAAATGAAAATTTGGCGATTTGCGTTGATCTTTTTGATTCTGCTTTTTGCTGTCGCGTGGTTCTCATCTAGCGAGTTGAGATCACACGCTGTGCCTTGGTTGATTCACTGGTTCGAGGTGCTCAACCGATAGTGCGCCGGTGACGAATACACAGGTAGCAAAGGTGCGTAATGACCATTGTCATAGTCGCCAGGCATAGTGAAAATCCGGCACATAGCGTGAGAAATGCCGCACCCTCGGCGGCCCCTGTAGTCGCGTGGGGGACTATCGTCTCCATTGTTGGAATCAACCGATTTATCACCTGTGCCACGGCATAGACGTATAGAACCGAGGTCACGCTGAGCCAGGCGAGCGGAGTTAAAACGGCCTGTCTGGTCCATGGACCACGACGAGTACCAACTCGAACCCAGGCTGCGGTGAGCAACCATTGGACTGACAGCAATACCAGGGCGACTTCGACGAGGATTTGCCAATACGTGCCGGCCTCCTTGAGCCTGCCCATCGTCATGAGTACAGCCGCTGAAAGCAGCAGTACAAGGACAGTCAGCGTGATCCAACTGGCGTGTAGAGCCGTGTCGCGCGAAGGCAAGAGTTGTTTAAGCGGTAGGGCCATGAGCGTCTCCTCGAGGACTAGAGGTATTTCTTGAAGGTGGATGCTGTGATGCACACCGCTACGCCGAGCAGCGCGGCGCAGGGCAGCAGGATGAGCAAGGGGTTGATGCTGATGGGGATTGCCAGGTAGAGCGT
>NZ_KV813378.1:0-1479 GCF_001813645.1 Pseudomonas sp. HMSC063H08 | reverse complement strand
ACCGTTTCCAGGGGGTTATAGGCCGGGTCGCCATCGCCGAACGGATCCCCGTTCAGGGTCGCCCACACGCTTTCCCAATAGTCGAGCTTGTCGGTGGCCCGAGCCTGGAGGGTCTTGTTATAGATCGACAGTTGCAGACCGTTGGCCGAGCCGAACATGTACGTCTCGCCACGCCCGTAGACCGAGGCGTTGCCGTCGAACTCGATCCGCTCGATCCCGCTGATTTGCCGCACCCGACGCGAGCGGCAATGCATGCGGTCAACGAGATCAGCCGGAGGCGTCCAGCCCTGCACATCCAGCGCGATATGCACGGCTGCTTGGTTGGTCTCGCAGTGACTCAGCACCGCTGCGGCCAGGTCATCCAGCACGCCCTGGAGAATACGCGGATCGGCGCCGTCAATGGCGTGAGGCGACACCTCGATCTTGAGGTGCGAGCCAATGGTGTCGACCTTGATGTTGTGGTTCTTGATCAGCAAGATCAGGCCCATTTCGGCGTTCTGCAGGCGGTACTGATAGCCAGAGTCGCGACCGATACGGCCCTTGGACCATTCGTAACCGGCGAACTCGACCACATCCACCGACAGGTCAAACAGCGCCATGACTTCCGGCCGGAGCTTGCCGTTGTACAACTGCCGCACGGTGTCCACGCCACACCGCAGGATGCGCACGCCTGACAGGTCGGTGAACTGTCCATTGAGCGGGTCCATGAAAAGCATCCCCTTCGGGGACTTGTGGAAATCCCCGTTCTCTTCGAGGACCAGTCGCGTTGGATGGATCGGAGTCTTCATGTTCTTTACCCGTTAATGAGGTTCTATGGGGTTGCTGATCGGGGGTTATCTGACGTGTTACAGGGGCGTCGGCCGCGCCTTCGGCCTATCGCTCATGCCTTCCGCTCCCGGCCGGCGGCGCGGCCCGCCCCTCATGGCGGCACCCCTACCGCCGCTAGCGCCGTCATCACCGTCCACCAGTGATGCAGCGCCCAGCCCATAGCCACCGGAACGAGGAATTCCCAATCGATCATTTCTGCCTCCAGGGCCGCGAGGCGTATTCGGAATCGGGGACGATGGTCAGCGGCACCTTGTCAGGCTCACGGGCGCCCGCTGCCGATGGCGGCAGGTTGAGCAACGGCGGCTCGCCAGCGACCGCCACCGGCCGGACCGAAGAGCCGGCACAGGTGACGGTCCCCTCCCATTCCCCGTAGAGCAGTTCGGCCACGCACTCGCCGCGTGGCTTGATCGCGTAGCCGGATCCCACGAGTTGCCAACTGGTGAGTTCCAGGTGCCGGCCGGCAGGGTCATCCAGGGCGAACATGTAGATATCGCCCTTCGACGGCATGTAGGCGTGGGCGAGGATCGAAATCCGCCGATCGGCGAAGGGATGGGCGTTCAGATCAACAGGCGCAGCAGCAGGCCCATCAGGTACAAGCCCAGGAGGAAGAAAGCTATTCGCAGCAGGACGCGCTGGAGCAGCCACAGCAGC
>NZ_KV813377.1:0-446 GCF_001813645.1 Pseudomonas sp. HMSC063H08 | reverse complement strand
AGTAGCAAGACCGCGCCACATCGAAAGCTGAACAGACCACTTCCACCGACTCCTGCTCACTCAACTGGTCTATCAGCGCGTACGATCGAGTTCGTCCGACATCAAGAGAGCGGTAGCCTTTTTTAATATCGCTTTCTCCCGCTCCAACCGGTTGATCCGGGCTTCCAGCTCCTGGATCTTTTGCTGCTCAGGCGTCAACGCCTTGCTCTTCGGGGTCACACCCTGGCGCTCCGCCTCGAGCTGCTTCACCCAACGGCGCAAGGCCGAATCCACCACCCCCAGCGAACGGCAGGCGTCGATATGGCTGTAGCCTTGGTCCAACACCAGGGCCGCGGCCTCTCGTTTGAACTCGGCGGAAAACGTACGTCGTTGCTTGCTCATCAGACACCTCTCTCACGGCGAGGATTCTCGCCTAAATCGGTGTCCGGGATCAGTAGACCACTACA
>NZ_KV813376.1:0-235 GCF_001813645.1 Pseudomonas sp. HMSC063H08 | reverse complement strand
AGGGAGGCATCCTGCTATCACCTATACGCCGAAAAAGATGATTTGGCAAGCCTTATGGCATATTATGCCACTAGCTATCTGCCGACTGGAGTACCTCATGGCAACGCGAAACGTCGTCCTTCCCGATCCGCTGGAGCAGGATATCAACGAGCTGGTGGAGACCGGCCGCTATCAGAATCGCAGCGAAGTCATCCGGGCAGGATTGCGCCTGCTGCTGCAACAGGAAGCCCAGAAT
>NZ_KV813375.1:0-16244 GCF_001813645.1 Pseudomonas sp. HMSC063H08 | reverse complement strand
CGCTGTTGCCGGGGCCGCTGCGGCAGGCCGACGCGGACAATCCGGGCGACCTGCTGATCCGCGCGCAGCGTCAGGCATTGCTGCAGAAGAAACCGATCTGCGCCATCTGCGAAGCGGCCAGGGCGAAAACCGATGCGCACTGAACCGATGCTACCCGCCTTGCCCGCCGACCTGCCCTGGACGCTGAATGCCTACCTGCTGCTCGATGGCGTCAGCGTCACGGAACTGCCGCGCAAGCTCTACCAATGGAGCGATACTCCGACCTTCGAGCCGCTGTACCGCGACAGCCGCTGGCAGGAACTGCTGGACCTGTCGCCCTGCCTGGTCGCCCTCGACGGCCGCCAGGACCCTATCCTGCAGGCGTTCCTCGACAACGCCACACAGGAATGGGGCTACCTGCTCTTCGCCCGGGTCAGCTTGCCGATCCTGTCGCAGCACCTGCGGGACCTTCTGTGCGTCCAATCTCCCCATGGCGAGCCGGTGCTGCTGCGCCTGGCCGACCCGGCAGTGATGCATAGCCTGCTGAAACATGAACGCATGGAACTGTTCGGTCCGATCGAGCAGGCATGTGCTCCAGATGCCCTGGAAATCCGCTGGTGGCAACACCGGCGAAGCGGTTCGGCGATCGCTCGCGACCGCACGCAGCCCTACCGTCTGAGCGAGGCCGAATTCGATGCACTTGGCGAAGTCAGCTTCCGCCAGACCCTCATGGACATGGATCGCCACATGAATCTGTATTTCCCCGGCTATCGCCCGGCCCTGTGCGGCCGAGAGCGCTTCCAGCACCTGCGTATGCTGGCCGAGCAGGCCTACCGTCGTGGGATGTGCTCGGCGCGGGACATCCTGCTCTACGCCAATATCTTCGGCTACCTGGGCGAGGATGCGCTGGACGCGCATGCGGACATCGCCGTGCTGCTCGATGGTCCCTCCAGCCAATCCCCGGCGCAGCGGGTGGCCGCTGCGGCCGAGCTGGCGGTGCGTCGCGCCGCCGAGACAGAAAGGATGCATTCATGACTGCGCAGGCCACACCCCGGCGAGACAGCGCCAACCTGGCGGCAAACGAAGCCTCGTCCAGCGATAGTCGTTCGCCGAGCGGCACCTGTCCGTTGATGAACGCCAAGGTGCAGCTGTTGCCGCTGCGCTACGGTTTGACCGAAGGCGTCGATCCGAGCGCCGAGCTGGCGATGCCTTTCGCCCTGAAAAGCCGGCCGCTGGGTCTGCGGCTGGTGCGCAATGGCTATCTCTACGTGATCGACGGCGGAACCGGAAAGCTGCACGAATACCGCATCGACAAGGGCGCTATCGACAAGCTGCTGTGGCAGGACGCCGAGGTTCGCGCCGACGTACGCAGCCGCGCGGTCGGCGAGCCCCAACTGGTCTTTCCCCGTACCAGCATCCTGTACGTGGCCTATTCGGAGCTGCAATGGACCGCGCGCAAGTGCATGCAGGTGCTCGCCAGTCCGAAGGACCGCGAGCACTTCATGCAGGCCGTCGATCTGCGCCGCGCCGACCCGCAGCAGGGGGGGCCGCATCTGCTGACCCGACGGCAGGCGGAAACCTGGCTGGCCGAAGTGGTGCAGAACAAGGTGCATCGCGACGAGCAGGGCCAGCAGCGCTTCCCGCCCCACCAGCAGCGCCCGGCCAGTCCACCCGCCGCCCATCCGGACGAACGACGCGACTACGTCTGGGAGGATCCGCCGCTGTTCCGCGATACCCAGCTCGGCGAGTTGACTGCGCAGGTACTCCCGCAGTACGAGCATGATGCCCTGTTCCTGGCGCTGCGCGACGACATCGGTGTGATGCGCGACCTAGCCGCCTACCAGGACGAAGTGGTCGGCTGGCTCGAGGAATGGCTGCAGGGCGGCGCCCAGGCCGGGGCCAACGAGCGCGACTACGTGATCGCCTGCTACATCGAGTCGTTGACCCAGATCCGCGCCGCGGAACTGCCCAAGCTGGCCGACGAGGGTGCCCAGCCGCTGTTCGACGATCTCGACCGGCTGCCACCTCCCGAGCGGGAGCGATCGCGCCAGGCCTTGCTGGACTACCTCAACGGCGAGCCGTTGCCGAAGCCGATGGACCCCGCCATGCCGGAGCCGCTGCACAGACCTGTGGAGCGACACTTCACCAAGCGGAAAATGGCGGTTGCCGATCCGGCCTTCGTCGAACGCAACCTGGACGCCCTGATCCGCCTGAAGAAGAGCCACGGCGAAAAGGTCGACGACGCGCTGCATGGCGCCAAATTCGGCCAGCGTGGCATCGACGACCTGATCGACCGTCCCGCCATGGATGCCTTCCTCGCCGCCAACAGGCCCAACCTGGCGCGCTGGAACGCCCTGCTCGAGCAGATCAGCGCAGACCGCACGCAGATGCTTACCGAGCAGCGATTCCATCGCGCCGCCTGGTACTACGATTTCCAGCAGGCCGAGCAATTGGGACTGGCCTTCGCCACCCAGTACGCCTGCCTGAAGGATATCTGCCGCAGCGACGAGGCCAGCGAGGCCGTGCTCGCCTTCCTGGAGGAAAATCCGCAATACGATCGCCCATTGTTCCAGACTCTGCCGTTGAACACCCAGGCCGAACTGATCGCGCAATACGCGCAGCTCGGGCCGCCCGGCCATCTCTGGCTCTCCAAGCTGAAAGAGTGGGCGCAGCAGCGCGACTCGCTGGAGCTGGGCAAGCTGCCCGCTCTCGACGGCTTGCCGGAGGCCACCCGAGCGCTTGCCGACAGCGCCCAGGCCACGCTCAACCCGGCGTTGACCCTGGGCATCAGCCGGACCATGGAGGGCTTCTTCAAGAGCGTAGGCCAGCAGCAGGCGCCGGATCTCGACGCACTGTTCCGCAAGCTGCCCAAGGCCCTTCCCGGTCGCCTGCTCGACGCCGCGGTCCGCGAAGGGGTGACCTTCACCATTGCCAGCGAAGCGGAAAAGGCCATCCTCCAGGCCGACCTGAAGGAAGTGCTCGAACAGCGCGCGGAACTGCGCCGGCTGGTCCGCCAGCGCAAGCAGGTGAAGAGCCAGGCCGGACACAAGTCGACGGACGCCCGCGCCCTGCTCGCCGACATCCAGCGTGTCCGCCTCCAGCTCAACGCCCTGGAGCCGCGCCTGGCCGCCGCCCTCAGCCCGATCGCCGAGCTTCCGGACAACAGCATCCGTCTCGCCGGTGCGACACCAGGCCGCGCCGGAATCACCTTGATCCTGCCATCTGCACAGTTACAGGAAGTTGCCAGTGGTATCCGTAACCTGCGCAATGGCTATAGCAGTGCAGCCGCGTTCAATAAGGTGGGGGATGGAATTGGTCTGGCTGTGTTTGTGGCGCAGTTTGTCAATATGGTGCAGGTATGGCGGGGGGTTATCGCGACTTCGCCGGATAAGCGTGAGCTAATGCCGCTGGCTGGTTCTATTTTCACCACAATATCTGCGGGCGTAGCGGCAGCTCAGGCCATTGCCGATACAGCTCTTCAGGCCAGAAGTGCTCAGTTGGCACAGGGGCTGCAGAACCACGCTGTGGAAGTTGCTCATGTACAAATGGGAAAACTGCACTTACGCCTAGGGTTTGTGGGATATGCGGCAGGTTTTTTTGCAGCAGCTGTTGCTACTCAAACCCACTATGGCGAGTGGCTTGGTGCTATACGCAGCGGAAATGCTCAAGCTCAGCAAGGTGCCGCTTTAGCTATGGTTGGCTCCAGCGGAATGCTGGCCAGCAGCGCCTACGGGGTATGGCATACGGGGTATGCTTTAAAAGGTGTGCTCAGGGCTGCAACACCTGCTGCCGAGCGTACAGCCTGGGCATTGGCTGGCACGCGACTTTCGAGCATATTTGCTCGATTCAATATCGCCGGCGCCATTTTCACCGCCCTCGAACTGGTAGGAACCTATTGGTATAACCGCAGTAATACCACGCCCCATGACGATTGGTTGCTCAGCACACCCTGGAGCCGCGACATCGGAGGGCGCCTGAACCAGTCCCTGGAAATCTATCAGCAACGACTTCTGGGGATCGTCCAGACGCCAAGAGGTGAGGTCAAGCACGCGAGTCATGGCAGTTGGTGGCGAGACCTGCTCTCCTCACCTGCCACTGCGGAGATCAGCCTAGCCTTGCCTGGTATCAGTCTGGGAGCACTGCAGCAGACTTTGGCCGGGCGCCCTGAAGTACGCTTGAGCCTGGCGGCCTACCGCATTCGTAGCGTGAAATACGAAAGAGGTTCGCCCATGGTGCGTTGGTTCCCCGTCACCGAAGTTGTCGGCGACAGTCTACAGGTCGCGTCCGCCGAACCGTTGGTGTTGCTGGTGCCGCGGCTAGCGCCGCTGGAGGGTGTGACCGGGGGCTCGGTCACGGAGGATCTATTACTGGCTGTACAGATCGAACGACTGAACCCGCAGGGTCAATATCATGCCGATCGGCACATGGTTCGCCTGTCGCCACACAGCGAAGGAGACTATCCTGCTTCGCCACAACGTATCCAGGGGCAGGAAGCATCCTGGATGCTAATTGACCCCCGTTTGCTGCCGGATTTTGCCGATGCTCCAGAACGATAAGCCCATGGATGTGCCGCCGTTGCGACTGATGGAGAGCCACCGAGCAGGTGATGTGGTTCCCTTTTCAAGCGGGCTGGTCAGTTATCTCGCGCCTTTACCTCTACCTACAGTCCAGCCCGCACAGGACTATTCTCATGCCGTGGGGGAAATGAATGATACTTATCTTGACTTCGGGACAGGGCTGCCCAATGCATTTGCCTGGCAGGTCAGATTAGGTGGCCCATTTACTCTCTGGATAATATCTGTTTTTTTAATTCCAACCCTAATGATGGTCGGCACGCCTTTGTTAGGTGGTGATATAAGCACGGCTAAACAGTTGGCTGTAGGGTTGTTTGATATAGGGATAACATATGGTTCGGGGTGTGCGCTGTTTGGCTTTCTTATCTTGTTAAGTACATGGTGGTCCAATCATATAAAGTATAAAAAGATCATCCCTACTCGCTTCAATCGCCAGCGCCGCGAAGTTTGCTTCGTCCCAGAAAGCCACTCCGCCCCCATCTTCGTCCCCTGGGAGTCCCTATCGGCCTGGGTGATCCAGGCCCAGGGTGCCACCCAGTACGGCATCCAGCGCCAATACGGCATGGGTGTGGGCTTCCATCATGCCGCCAGCGGCGAGGACTTCTCCCTGGAGTTCCCTTGTGCCGGCCTGCCTCTGGCCATCGCCAACTGGGAGGCCGTCCGAGCCTATATGGAGCATGAGGTGCACAGCCTCAAGGAAATCCAGGACCCACTCGACCTGCAAGGCCCGGACGACCCGCCTCACGAGGGGCTGCACACCTTCCGCAATGCCCGCGCTCGTGCTCATCGTCGCTACCGGGAGGGTGAAGTAGGGCGTTGGTATATGGTCGGTTGGTATCTCTACCACGCAATGGATTTATGGACGCTGCCATTCCATCTAGTCGAATGGGAAATCCGCCGGGTCAAGCGCATGCAGCGCCAGGAGTTGCCCGAGGCCATGCGTGCCTGGTCACAGCCCCTGCCATCCGAACAGTGGGTCAGGCCCAGCGAGGAGCTGCAACGTCAGAGTCAACGGGTGAGGGCCTTGCGACAGCGTGATCCGCAACGCTCGATCATCGAGATATTTACCGAGGTACGGCGAGAGGCTTCGGCGACTGGCGTGCGCTGAGCGCCCGTCGTTTCCGGAAGCATAGCTGGCGGAGCGTCGTCGGCTGCGGAGGTGGGGGATACGGAGCGCTAAGGCTGCGCTCCGCGTGTCGCCCGACCCTGCTGGGTGCGAGGTCGGATTGTCGCAAGCCTCAGCGCTGGGCGAGCAACTGCCGGCCGCGGGCGACGGCGGCACGGACCTGGTTCGGCGCGGTGCCGCCGATATGGTCGCGGGCGTTGACCGAGCCTTCCAGGGTCAGCACGTCGAAGACGTCGGCGTCGATCTGCTCGCTGAAGCGGCGCAGTTCGTCGAGGCTCATCTCGGCGAGGTCCTTTCCGCTGTCCACGCCGTACTTCACTGCGTGGCCGACGATCTCGTGGCAGTCGCGGAACGGCAGGCCCTTGCGCACCAGGTAGTCGGCCAGGTCGGTGGCGGTGGAGAAACCGCGGCGTGCCGCCTCGCGCATGATCTCGCGCCGGGGCCGGATCGCCGGGACCATGTCGGCGAAGGCGCGCAGGCTGTCGCGCAGGGTGTCGGCGGCGTCGAACAGCGGTTCCTTGTCTTCCTGGTTGTCCTTGTTGTAGGCCAGCGGCTGGCCCTTCATCAGGGTCAGCAAGCCGGTGAGGGCGCCGAACACCCGGCCGGACTTGCCGCGTACCAGCTCCGGCACGTCGGGGTTCTTCTTCTGCGGCATGATCGAGGAGCCGGTGCAGAAGCGGTCGGGCAGGTCGATGAACTGGAACTGCGCGCTGGTCCACAGCACCAGCTCTTCCGAGAAGCGCGACAGGTGCATCATCGCCAGGCTGGCGGTGGCGCAGAATTCGATGGCGAAGTCGCGGTCGGAGACGCCGTCCAGGGAGTTGCCGCCAACCGCGTCGAAGCCCAGCAACTGGCAGGTGATCTCGCGCTGGATCGGGTAGGTGGTGCCGGCCAGGGCCGCCGAGCCGAGCGGCATGCGGTTGACCCGCTTGCGGCAGTCGACCAGGCGCTCGTAGTCGCGGCCGAGCATCTCGAACCAGGCCAGCAGGTGGTGGCCGAAGGTCACCGGCTGGGCGGTCTGCAGGTGGGTGAAACCGGGCATGATGGTGTCGGCTTCCGCTTCGGCCAGGCCCAGCAGGCCCTCCTGCAGGCGGGTGATCTCGGCGAGGATGGTGTCGATCTCGTCGCGTAGCCAGAGGCGGATGTCGGTGGCCACCTGGTCGTTGCGCGAGCGGCCGGTGTGGAGCTTCTTGCCGGTGACGCCGATGCGGTCGGTCAGGCGCGCCTCGATGTTCATGTGCACGTCTTCCAGGTCGACGCGCCAGTCGAAGCTGCCGGCTTCGATTTCCGCCTGGATCTGTTGCAGGCCGTCGACGATCGCATCGCGCTCGGCGTCGCTCAGCACGCCGACCTTGGCCAGCATCGTGGCGTGGGCGATGGATCCCATGATGTCGTGGCGGTAGAGACGCTTGTCGAAGTCGACGGAGGCGGTGAAACGGGCGACGAAGGCGTCGACGGGCTCGCTGAAGCGGCCGCCCCAGGACTGGTTGGTCTTCTCTACGCTCATGGTATCTCTCGCTGCAACAAGAAACGGACAGGCCGCGCGGCCTGCGTGACGGGCAAAGTGCGACGATGATAGCAGGCCGGGAGGAAAAACCGGCGGCTCGTCGACGAAGCCGGAACGAGCGCTGTTTCGCGGTTTTTTGCGGCAGATGGCATTTCGGTGCTTTATTTCGCCCGTACGCCCGCGGCTGTCTTGCGGGCGCCCCGGGCCTTGCGGAAACTCTGTCGATGCCTATCCGATTCAAGCCCGGCCGCTCGACCCGGCCGGCCGTCCAAGACGACTTCTTCATTCCCGAGCTCTGCGAAGCCGAAGCCCTGTTCACCCTGGTGCTGCTGGCGGAGCTGCTGGTGCTGGTGCTGGTGCTGGCGGAGCCGATGACGCCGAGCTTCAACTGGGTGCGCCTGGCCCTGGCGTCGCTGTTCGTGCAGTGGATCGTACTGCTCTCGGCGGCGCTGTTCTGCCGCCTGCGGCCACTGCTCGCGCGCCTGCCGGTGGCGCTGGCGGGGAGTGCCTGCTGCCTGTTGGTGGTGGCCCTCACCCTGGGCTGCACGGCGGTCGCCGAGCACTATCAACTGGGCGGAGAACTGACGCGTGCCGGCGAGGTCAATCTGTATCTGCGGCACGCGCTGATCGCGCTGATCATGTCCGCCCTGGTGCTGCGCTACTTTTACCTGCAGAGCCAGTGGCGCCGGCAGCAGCAGGCCGAGTTGCAGGCGCGCCTGGAATCGCTGCAGGCGCGGATTCGCCCGCACTTCCTGTTCAACAGCCTGAACAGCATCGCCAGCCTGATCGAGCTGGACCCGCTGAAGGCCGAGCATGCGGTGCTGGACCTGTCCGACCTGTTCCGGGCCAGCCTGGCGAAGCCCGGCACTTTAGTTTCCTGGGAGGAGGAACTGGCGCTGGCAAGGCGCTATCTTTCCATTGAGCAGTATCGTCTTGGCGATCGCCTGCAACTGGACTGGCAGGTGCACGGGGTGCCGGCCAACCTGCCGATCCCCCAACTGACCTTGCAGCCGCTGCTGGAAAATGCGCTTATCTATGGCATCCAGCCGCGGGTCGAAGGTGGCCTGGTGCAGGTCGAGGCGGTTTATCGTGAAGGAGTGTTCCAGCTATGTGTGAGCAACCCCTACGACGAGGCGCTCGAGTCGCCCCCGTCGAAAGGCACGCGACAGGCGTTACACAATATCGATGCACGACTTGGGGCACTTTTCGGGCCTAAAGCGAGTCTCAGCGTCGAGCGCCGTGACGGACGGCACTACACCTGTCTACGCTATCCATGTGCGCGACTCATGCAGGAAGCCTGAGCTTATGAATGTCCTGATTGTCGATGACGAACCTCTGGCGCGAGAGCGCCTGGCCCGATTGGTAGGGCAACTGGACGGCTATCGCGTCCTCGAGCCCTCGGCCAGCAATGGCGAAGAAGCGCTGACGCTGATCGACAGCCTCAAGCCCGATATCGTCCTGCTGGATATCCGCATGCCCGGTCTGGACGGCCTCCAGGTCGCGGCCAGACTCTGCGAGCGGGAAGCGCCGCCGGCTGTGATCTTCTGCACGGCCCATGACGAATTCGCCCTGGAAGCCTTCCAGGTCAGCGCCGTGGGCTACCTGGTCAAGCCGGTGCGCAGCGAAGACCTGGCCGAGGCGTTGAAGAAAGCCTCGCGACCGAACCGCGTGCAACTGGCCGCGCTGACCAAGCCCCCGGCCTCCGGCGGCAGCGGTCCGCGCAGCCACATCAGTGCGCGGACCCGCAAGGGGATCGAGCTGATCCCGCTGGAAGAGGTGATCTTCTTCATTGCCGACCACAAGTACGTGACCTTGCGCCATGCGCAGGGCGAGGTGCTGCTGGACGAGCCGTTGAAGGCGCTGGAAGACGAGTTCGGCGAGCGCTTCGTGCGCATCCACCGCAACGCGCTGGTCGCCCGCGAACGGATCGAACGCCTGCAGCGTACGCCGCTGGGGCATTTCCAGCTCTACCTGAAAGGCCTCGACGGCGATGCACTGACCGTCAGCCGGCGGCACGTGGCCGGGGTCAGGCGTCTGATGCATCAGCTCTGACGGCGGTCGGCGGTTCGCCAGCGACCCGGGTGCGGCTATCGGGCCCAGCGTCCGCGCACTCGGGTTCGAACTGTTATCATGGGCGCATCCCTGTGCACGGAATATCCCATGTCGTCCCGCGAAATCCGCATCGCCACTCGCCAGAGCGCCCTCGCCTTGTGGCAGGCCGAATACGTCAAGGCGCGCCTGGAGCAGGCTCATCCTGGCCTGACCGTCACCCTGCTGCCGATGACCAGTCGCGGCGACAAGCTGCTCGACGCACCGCTGGCGAAGATCGGCGGCAAGGGCCTGTTCGTCAAGGAACTGGAAACCGCCCTGCTCGAAGGCGCCGCCGACATCGCGGTGCATTCGATGAAGGACGTGCCGATGGACTTTCCCGAGGGGCTCGGCCTCTACACCATCTGCGAGCGCGAAGACCCGCGTGACGCTTTCGTCTCGAACACCTACGCCAGCCTCGAGCAACTGCCAGCCGGCAGCGTGGTCGGCACCTCCAGCCTGCGCCGCCAGGCGCAGCTGCTGGCGCGCCGGCCGGACCTGCAGATCCGTTTCCTGCGGGGCAACGTCAATACCCGCCTGGCCAAGCTGGATGCCGGCGAATACGACGCGATCATCCTCGCCGCCGCCGGCCTGATCCGCCTCGGCTTCGAGTCGCGCATCCGCTCCTCGATCAGTGTCGACGACAGCCTGCCCGCCGGCGGACAAGGCGCCGTCGGCATCGAATGTCGTACTGCCGACAGCGACTTGCATGCCTTGCTGGAACCCTTGCACCATTCCGACACGGCTCTGCGGGTCACTGCCGAGCGCGCGCTGAACAAGCGACTCAACGGCGGTTGCCAGGTGCCGATCGCCTGCTACGCCATCCGCGAGGGCGACCAGCTGTGGCTGCGCGGCCTGGTCGGCCAGCCTGATGGCACCCAGTTGCTGCGCGCCGAGGGGCGGGCGCCACTGGCGGAAGCCGAGGCGCTGGGCGTGCGGGTGGCCGAGGACCTGCTGGAGCAGGGCGCCGAAGCGATTCTCGAAGCCGTCTACGGCGAGGCCGGACATCCGTGAGCGGCTGGCGGCTCCTGCTGACGCGCCCCGACGAGGAGTGCGCGGCCCTGGCCGCCAGCCTCGGCGAGGCTGGCGTCCATAGCAGTAGCCTGCCGCTGTTGGCGATCGATCCGCTGGAAGAAACCCCGGAGCAGCGTACGCTGATGCTCGACCTGGACCGCTACTGCGCGGTGGTGGTGGTCAGCAAGCCGGCGGCGCGCCTGGGGCTGGAGCGGCTCGACCGCTACTGGCCGCAGCCTCCGCAGCAGACCTGGTGCAGCGTCGGCGCGGCGACCGCGGCGATCCTCGAGGCCTACGGCCTCGACGTAACCTACCCTGAACAGGGCGACGACAGCGAAGCGTTGCTGGCGCTGCCGGCGTTCCAGGATTCCCTGCGCGTGCACGATCCGAAAGTGCTGATCATGCGCGGCGAAGGTGGCCGAGAATTCCTCGCCGAGCGCCTGCGCGGCCAAGGCGTGCAGGTGGACTACCTGCCACTCTACCGGCGCCGGGCTCCGGACTATCCGGCCGGAGAGCTGCTGGCAAGGGTGCGGGCGGAACGCCTGAACGGCCTGGTGGTCAGCAGTGGACAGGGTTTGCAAAATCTGTATCAGTTGGCGGCAGCCGATTGGCCCGAGATAGGCCGGTTGCCGCTGTTCGTACCCAGCCCGCGGGTCGCCGAGATGGCGCGCGAACTGGGTGCGCAACGGGTGATTGATTGCCGGGGCGCGAGCGCGCCGGCCTTGCTGGCGGCCCTGACGAGCGCCGCCTAGAACTTTCTTGACCAAAGGATGGACCTGTGAGCGAAGCAGTCACTCCCCAAGACGACGCAAGAACTTCCACTTCCACCCCTTCTCCCGTTGCACCCGATGCATCCAGGCGTTCCGGTACCGCCACCGGCCTGGCGTTGCTCGCCCTGCTGGTTGGCGTGGCGGGACTCGGCGCGGGTGGCTGGAGCTTCTGGCAGGTCCAGCAGTTGCAGGGCACCGAGCGTGACCAGCTGGCGCAGCTGGAAGATGCCCGTGGCAAGACCGAATCCCTGACCCAGCGCAACCAGCAACTGGCTGCCCGCCTGGACGCTTTGCCCACCGCGGACGAACTGGAGGCCCGGCGACGCCTTGTGGTGGAGCTGCAGGGCGACCAGCAGCATCTTAGCGAGCAACTGAAGAAGGTCCTCGGCCAGAGCCGCCAGCAATGGCGACTGGCCGAGGCCGAACACCTGCTGCGTCTGGCCAGCCTGCGCCTGTCCGCCTTGCAGGACGTGGGCAGCGCCACCGAACTGGTGCAGGGCGCCGATGACATCCTGCGCGCGCAGAACGATCCCGGCGCCTATGCCGCCCGCGCCAAGCTGGCGGCCAGCCTCGAGGCCCTGCGCGCGTTGCCGGAGCCGGACCGTACCGGGCTGTTCGTGCAACTGGCGGCGTTGCGCGAGCAGGTCAACCAGTTGCAACCGCTCACGCCGACCTTCAAGGAAGGCGAAAGCGGTGCCAGCAATGTCGCCTGGGGCGACGGCAACAGCACCTGGGAGCTGTGGTGGGAGAAGATCTCGCGCTACATCCGCATCGATTTCAATGCCGGCCAGGACATTCGTCCGCTGCTGGCCGGCGAGCAATTGGCGCAGGTGCGCCTGACCATCGGCCTGGCCCTGGAGCAAGCCCAGTGGGCGGCGCTGAATGGCAAGCAGGAAGTCTACGAGCAGGCGCTGAAGCAGGCCCAGGACGTGCTGGACGGCTATTTCAACGTAGAGCTGGCCGACAGCCGCGCGTTGAAGTTGCGTATCGATGAGTTGGCGAAGCAGCCGGTCACCGTGCAGGTCCCTGACCTCGCACCGGCCCTGAGCGCCTTGCAGGCCTACGTGTCGCGCCGCGAGGCCGCTGGCAACCTGGTGCCCGAGGCGCAGGCGGCTCCGGCCACGGAGGGCCGTCCATGAGACGCATCTACCTCCTGGTTCTGGCGGTGGTGCTGGTCGCCACGCTGGTTGGGCTGGCGATCTCCGAGCAGGCCGGCTATGTGCTGATCGCCTACAAGAGCTTCCGTTACGAATCCAGCTTGTGGTCGTTCCTCGCCCTGCTGGCGGTGGTCTGGCTGCTGGTGGTGCTGGTGCGCCTGGTCCTGCGCCTGCTCGGCAGCTCGGGGCGGGTGGTCAACCCCTGGTCGCGCTACAACCGCCGGCGTCGCGTGCAGATGGCCGAGCACAGCGGCCTGCGCGATCTCGGCGAAGGCAACTGGCCGCAGGCACTGCGTCACTTGCGGCGGGCGGCGGAGATGGGCGAGCGGCCGCTGATGCATTACCTCGGCGCGGCGCGGGCCGCCAACGAACTCGAACGCTACGACGAGGCCGACGACCTGCTGAACCGGGCTCGCGAGCGCGAGCCGGACGCCCAATTGCTGGTCGGCCTGACCCGTGCGCAACTGCTGATCAATCGCGGCGACTACCCGCAGGCACGCAATACCCTTGAAGAGCTGCACGGGCTCCAGCCGCAGCACCGCACGGTATTGCGGCTGATGCAGCAGCTGTACGTCACCCAGCACGACTGGCAGGCCCTTTGCGTCCTGCTGCCGGAGCTGCGCAAGGAGCGTGTGCTGAAGGATTCCGAACTGCGCGACCTCGAACGCCGTGCCTGGGTGGCTTCCTTGCAGGAAGCCGGCGAGCGTGGACTGAACGAGGGCGAGACGGCGTTGCAGCCGCTGACCCAGCGCTGGCAGAACGTGCCTTCGGCGCTGCGTGCAGACCCGGCGATCGTCGCGGGCTATGCCGCCCAACTGCTTCGCCTGGGCGCCGAGGAAGAGGCCGAAGAAGTCCTCCGCCATGCGCTCAAGCAAGGCTTCGACGCGACCCTGGTGCAACTCTACGGGCAGGTGCGCGGGCGCGATCCGGGCAAGCAATTGCAGGCCGCGGAAGGTTGGCTCAAGGAACATCCGAACGATCCCGGCCTGCTGCTGACCCTGGGGCGCCTGTGCCTGATCAACAAGCTCTGGGGCAAGGCCCGGGAATACCTGGAGGCCAGTCTGAGCTTCCAGCGCAGTGCCGAGACCTGCGCCGAGCTGGGACGCCTGCTGGCGCAGCTCGGCGAGGTCGAGCGCAGCAACCAGTTGTTCCAGGAGGGCCTGGTCCTGCTCGATCGGCGTACTCCGGGGCTGCCCGTGGTGGTGGCGGGCATTTGAGCATGGGGAACGCCACCCGGCGTTCCCCGTTCGGCTCCATCGGCAGGACTGTGGCGGCTTGTCGCGGGCGCCCGGAATGATTCGGGATGTCTTGCCGCAGAGCGGCCTTGCGGCTTGAAACGGCCGGAGGCTTTCCACTACCGTAGGCGGCCTTTCCCCTGTGTACCTGTGGATCCGCCATGCCCCTGGCCAGCCCCCGTCAGCTTTTCCTTCTCGCGTTCCTGGCCTGCGTCGCCATCATGGGCGGGGCGCTGTACCTGGAACATGTGGTTGGCCTGGAGGCCTGCCCGCTGTGCGTCGTGCAGCGGATCTTCTTCATCCTGATCGGCCTGACCTGCCTCGCTGGCGCGATCCAGGGGCCCGGCCTGCGTGGGCGGCGTATCTACTCCGTGCTGGTGTTCCTGCTCGCTCTCGGCGGCGGGGCCACGGCCGCCCGCCAGGTATGGTTGCAGACCGTTCCGCTGGACCAACTGCCGGCCTGCCTGCCCAGCCTCGACTACATGATGCAGGCGCTTCCCTTCCAGGAAGTGATCCGCCTGGTCCTGCATGGCACCGCGGATTGTGCCCAGGTGAGCTGGACGCTGTTCACCCTGAGCATTCCGGAATGGAGCCTGCTGGCGTTCGTTGCCTATCTCGGTTTCTCCATCGTGCAGTTCCTCCGACGTGCCTGACGCGGGCTGTCCCGTGGCCTTTCGTCAGCTCTCGAGCGTCGGCCGTATCGATTTGGCGAAAACCAGAGCGGATGCGGGATACCGATCAAACATCCGTATGAATTTTTCTGTACGGGCGTCTTGATGGGGTCATCCCGGGGGCATAATCTGGCTTTCCGTAGCGCCGGAGTCCGCCCCTTGCACAGGCGTTCTCCCACAGAGCGCAGAGAGTGCGTCAGCAATGCGTCTCGGAGCGGACGATGATTCTCCGGGACGTCCGAAGAGGGAAGCGAGGACAACATGCTCGAAAGCTGCCGTAATGCCCAAGAGCGGTGGGGGGGCGTGCACCAACTGATCGATCGCTGGCTGCATGAGCGCCAGCAACTGGTGCAGGCCTTCGATGCCCTGAGCGGTATTCAGGCACCGGCGCCCAACGCCGAAGAACTCCAGCATTTTTGCCAATTGCTGCTGGACTACGTATCTGCCGGACACTTCGAGGTCTACGAGCAACTGACGGCGGAAGGCAAGGCCTTCGGCGATCAGCGCGGCCTGGAGCTGGCCAAGCAGATCTTCCCCCGGCTGGAAGCCATCACCGAATCCGCGCTGAACTTCAACGATCGCTGCGACAACGGCGATTGCCGTGAAGGAGCCTGCCTCATCGCGGAGCTGAAGGTCCTGCGGCAACAGTTGCACGAACGCTTCGAGCTGGAGGACTGCCTCATCGAAGTCCTGCACAACGCCCACAGCCAGAGCGGCGCAGAGGGTTCGGCAGTACCGGTCTGATTCACCGGCGAGTCGTTACGAAACGGCGCGTCTCCATGCGGGAGAGCGCCGTTTTTGCATTTCAGCGGACGCCCAGCAGGTCGATCTCGAAGACCAGCGGAGCGTCGGGCGGGATCAGGTCGCCAGCGCCTTCGTGGCCATAGGCTTGCGTCGAAGGAATCACCACTCGCCAGCGCGCGCCGACAGGCATCGCTCGCAATGCTGTGCGCCATCCCTCTATCACACTGTCCAGGGCGAACCACTCGGCGCTTTCGCTCTGGTCGAACACTTGACCGTCGGCGAGCAGGCCGCGGTAACGGACGTGTACCTGGGTTGCCGCGCCGATGCCGTTACCTTGGCCACGACGTAATTCGCTGACGAGGACGCCGCCGGTCAATTCGCGGACGCCGAAGCGGGCTTTTTCGTTGGCCAGGAAGCGGGCCTCGGCGGGTGTGATCCGCGGTGTTTCCGTCGTGGCGTTCTCGTGTTGCAGCAGAAGTTTTTCGATGCGTTCGGGGGGGATTTCAAGTGCCTCGCCGCGATAGGCCTGGCGCAGTCCGAGAAGTAGTTCGGATAGCTCTAGGTCGGGCATTTCCTGCTGTAGGCGCGTGCCCAGGCGGGCGCCTACAGCATAGGCCAGTTCGTCCTTGGGGGGCGCGGCGAAAAGCGGCAGCGGCAGTAGAAAAAGACCGATGAAAAGGCGGCGCGGCATGCGGTTTCTCCAGACGAATCGGCGGGCAATCCTGGCGCACGTCGCTTGTAGCACATCGAACCCGTTGGCGAGAGGGGGTTTGCGGGTCTAGTATGGGCGCAACCACGTCCGCCTGGAGGCACGTCATGTCGGCCAACAAGAAGCCCGTCACCACCCCCTTGCACCTGTTGCAGCAACTTTCCCACAGCCTTGTCGAGCACCTGGAGGGTGCGTGCAAACAAGCGCTGGTCGATTCGGAAAAGCTCCTGGCCAAACTTGAAAAGCAACGTGGCAAAGCCCAGGAAAAACTGCACAAGGCTCGCACCAAGCTGCAGGATGCTGCCAAGGCCGGCAAGACCAAGGCACAGGCCAAGGCGCGCGAGACCATCAGCGACCTGGAAGAAGCGTTGGATACCCTGAAGGCCCGGCAGGCGGACACCCGTACCTACATCGTCGGCCTCAAGCGTGACGTACAGGAAAGCCTCAAGCTGGCGCAGGGTGTCGGCAAGGTGAAGGAAGCTGCTGGCAAGGCTCTGGAGAGCCGCAAGGCGAAACCCGCGACCAAACCTGCTGCGAAGGCGGCAGCCAAGCCTGCGGTGAAAACCGTAGCGGCGAAGCCTGCGGCCAAGCCTGTGGCGAAAACCGCGGCAGCGAAGCCCGCAGCCAAGCCGGCGGCGAAGCCCGCGGCGAAAACCGCAGCCGCGAAGCC
>NZ_KV813374.1:0-1228 GCF_001813645.1 Pseudomonas sp. HMSC063H08 | reverse complement strand
CAAGGCAATCGCATGAAGCTCACCTGAGACCTAATAGTTCAGCCCGATAATCATCAGAGGTTGCAGCAATCAGCCTTCGTGCCTTGATGCCACCCTTGCGCTTGACCGGATCCAACCGGATCAAATTCAATGTAAGTTGCTTGAGAACGGCCATGTTGTGGGCAGCATGCCCGGTTCGGATCCGCATCTGATCGTCACCAAAAATGACATCCATGCACCAGTGGACGCGGTTCTCCACGCCCCAGTGCGCCCTGATGGCATGTGCGATGCGCTCTGCATCCGGAGCAAGACTGCTGATGTAGTAACGGCGCTCCAGGCTGGTCTGGTTGCCCACAGTCCGCTCGGACTCCAGCATCACGAAAGTGCGCAGTCCTGGCCAGCGTTCTGGCTGTGGCAGGCACTGGAGTTGGTCGAAAACATGGCAGCGACGAACCTCCAGCCGGCCATGGTCCTTCTCGACATGCTCGAAGTGCGCATGGGGTACCCGGGCAGGATCGCCGTCCAAAAAGGTGTCAGCGAAGTCATCGATCGCTTCGGCCAGCTTCGGCTGGTTTCCCTTGATGGCCAGCAGATAGTGCGCCCCGCGATCGAGAATGGCCTGTGCAATGTCCGGCTGGGTACCCATGGCATCGATCGTCACGGTGCAGCCCTCAAGCGCCAGTGTGGCCAGCAGCTCAGGAATGGCGGTCTTCTCGTTGGACTTCTGGGAGGTCGCCCTCTGCCCGAGAATCAGCCCTGAATCAGCCGCAAAAGCGCTGACCAGGTGCAACGGGGCCGTGTTTTTCTTGCCGGAGCGGCGACTGGTCTTGCCGTCTAGGGCAACCACTTGCGGAGAAAGGGCCGGTAGGATCGCCGCAACCCAACAGCGGAAGGCCTGCTCGAACTCCTCTGGATCGATCAGGCTGAATAGCCGTCCAAAGGTGTCGTGTGAGGGAATGCCGTGGGGTAGTTTCAGAATACGGCGGAACCAGTCCAGCCGCTGCTCAGCCCAGAGTTCGATTTCGATGAAGGTGTCAGCGCCGGCAAGCACGCCGCAGATAGCCACGACCAGTGTTTCGACCAGGTCGTGACGAATCTTGCCCTGCTGACGGGGATCATTGATGGCGACCAGAACATCGGAGATTGGTATGTGATGCGACATTGCAGGGCATCCTGAGTAGAGAGGCGCTCAGGATGCCCGCTGGGAAAGGACTCATTCAAATCGGCAGGCGTTCATGCGATTGCCCTG
>NZ_KV813373.1:0-1563 GCF_001813645.1 Pseudomonas sp. HMSC063H08 | reverse complement strand
ACGTCAAGGGGCCTGGCTGCCAGGCCTGCCGTGGCTCCGGGGTCAACGGCCGCTCGATCGTCGCCGAGGTGGTGCTGCCCACCCTCGCCTTCATGCGTGTGTTCGCCAAAGGCGGCCCAGCCGAGGCACGCAACTACTGGGTCAAGACCATGCAGGGCATCACCAAGCACGCCCACGCCATCCGCCGCATCAACGAGGGCATGTTCGACCCGCAGATAGTCGAGGATTTCATTGGGCCACTCGACTTCGATGAGCATCTGCTCGACGACAGCTTCTACTCGCAGGAGGCGTGCTGATGGGGGGCTTCTGGGAGCAGTTGCAGTTCGCCTTCTACAGCAAACAGTTCGGCCGCAAGGAACGCCTGCAGTTCTACGAAAGCATGTCCACCCTGCTCGAAAACGGGGTCCCGTTGAAGGACGCTGTGGCAGAGGTGCACAAGATCTTCGCTCATGAGGGACAGCATCCGTTTCATCCGGTGGCCATCGCCAGTCGCGAAGCGCTGATGGGGCTGTCCAACGGCAAGCGTCTGGCCACCGCCATGGCGCTCTATCTGCCCGCCCAGGAGCGAGCGCTGATCGAGGCCGGCGAGATGAGCGGCAACCTGGTTCAGGCCATGGGCGATGCCGTCTCCCTGGTCGAGGCCCAGGCCAGGATCCGCGCCACCATCTGGCAGGCGCTGCTCTATCCCTCGGCGCTGTCCGCCATGATGGTGTTCCTGCTGTGCATCGTGGCCTATCGCATGGTCCCCAGCCTGGCCAGGCTCTCCGATCCAGTCACGTGGACCGGCCCGCTCGCCACGCTCAACGCCATTGCCAGCTTCGTCACAGGACCTGGTATCTACGTTCTGGTCGCCGTCATCACCCTCACGGTGGTGGTCATCGTCACGTTACCGACCTACCGCTGGAAAGGCCGGGTCTGGCTGGACCGGATGCTGCCGCCCTGGTCCATCTACCGCATGCTCCAGGGCACCACCTTCCTGCTGAACATGGCCGTCATGCTCAACGCCGGCATACGCCCCTACGACAGCCTGGCCAGCATGATCAAGATCTCCCCGCCCTGGCTGAAGCAGCGCTTGGAAGCTGCCCGCTACGGCGTGGGCCTGGGCCAGAACCTGGGAGTCGCCCTTCGCAGCGCCGGTCACGATTTCCCCGACCGGCAGGCCATCCAGTACCTGTGCATCCTCGCCAACCGGGGAGGCTTCTCCGAAGCTCTGGTCAAGTTCAGCCGCCGCTGGCAGGAGACCAGCCTCAAGCAGATCGAGCTGGCCGCCGGGCTGGTGAAGAACTTCGCCCTGATCTTCATCGGCGCGCTGATGATCCTGGTCCTGCTCGGCGCCTACCAGGCACAGCAGCTCATCCAATCCATGAACCACTGAAACCTCACCAAGGAGCGCTCCATGAGCACTACGCAACGCACCTCCCGTCCGACGCAGGGCGGTTTCGTTTCCATCGAGATGATCATCGTGCTGATCATCATCGCCATCGGGGTCGGCCTGGGCCTGGCCGCAGCGGCTGGGATGTTCAGTTCGTCCAACGCCAACGAGGAACAGCGCAACATCAGCGT